>CALMAN010000176.1 GCA_937859835.1 uncultured Acidipila sp.
CCGTAAGGGTACCGCCCGAAACCGGAGCGCCTTCCACGCGGAACGGCAGCTCCCCGGCAACCGTCTGTCGCCCCCCGCCGCCCGCGCGCAGCAGGTAGTTCCCCCGGGGCAGCTCGGTTTCGATTGCTTCGTTTTCCCGTGCGTAGCGCGCATTCCAGCCCGTAAAGCCGTTCCCTGTCACCTGGAACGACCGGCTCCCCGCGGTGTCCCCCGCCACATGGATCGACACCGGGTAAAACGGGACCCGCGCCAGCCGCAGCCGCGCTTCCGCCTCTTGACCCGGACCGAGCGAGTACACCGTCGCCGATAGGAGATCGCTTGTGTCCGGCGCATATACCGGCGCATAGCCCGAGCGGATGCCGGGCGGCGTTCCCGGCGGCACCGCGTCCATGGAGGCCTGGCAGTGCAGGATAAAGCTGCCTGGCCGCAGCCCTTCAAACGCAAAGCTGCCATCGCTCCGCACCGTTTGCGTGTTGGTCTGCTGCCACCGCCGCCGCCCGTCGGTGACCTGCATCTGCAGCAGGTTCACGCGCAGGCCCGCCGCCGCATCCCCATCCGGGAGCACGACTTGGCCGCGCAGCGCGGCCGCAGGCTCCATCAGCAGCTCCTGGTCGGGCGCGTCCGCCGTCAGCGTCACCGTGCGCAGGGCATTGGGCTGGCCTGAAAGCGCATCGAAGTAGCCCGGCCGCCGGTAGCGCAGCTGCAGGGTGCCCAGGGGCACATCCCCAAACGAAAACCGGCCCGCATTGTCGGTCAGCACCGCCGCGCTGCCGGTCGGCGACTCCACCAGCACGCGCGCGATGGCGCGATGCGTGTTTGCTTCAAGCACCACGCCCCGCAGCGTGGCCGTGCCCTGCTGCGCAAGGGCGCCGGCCCCCCAGGGCGTAAGCAAAGCTGCCAGCAAGGGCCAGGCTAGCCCCATCGGGAAGCGGCGGTGCGGCAAACGCAAGGCGAGCACCTCGGATGGTTCGGGGATCGGCGCGCCGTGCGGAAGGCCATGGGGGCGGCGCCGCACACGCTCAAACTCGTTGGACGCAGAAGCCTGCCCGCAGGGGATCAAACGCCCTTTTCGCCCGGTGCTATTCGACGTGGTAGTTGGGCGCTTCGCGCGTGATAATGACGTCGTGCACATGGCTTTCGCGCAGCCCCGCGTTGGAAATGCGCACAAAGCGCCCGTTCTGCTGCAGCTCGGCAACCGTGCTGCAGCCCAGGTAGCCCATGCCCGAGCGCAGCCCGCCCACCAGCTGGTGCACCATCGCCTCCAGCGGCCCCCGATGCGGAACCCTGCCCTCAATGCCTTCCGGCACAAACTTCGCCAGCCGGTTCGAGCCGTTCCGCTCCCGGTCCGTGATCGCCTCCGAGCGCGTCTGCACCACTTCCAGGTCGCGCGAGCTTTGGAAGTACCGCTCTCCCGAACCCTGCGCCATCGCCGACAGCGAACCCATCCCCCGGTAGGCCTTGAACGAACGGCCCTGGTACAGGATTGTTTCCCCGGGGCTCTCGTCCACCCCGGCGAACAGCGAGCCGATCATGATCGAGTCGGCGCCGGCTGCGATCGCCTTGGTCAGGTCGCCCGAGTACTTGATGCCGCCGTCGGCGATGATCGGGATGTCCCGCTCGCGTCCGGCCCGGTATGCTTCCGAGATCGCCGTAATCTGCGGCATGCCCGCGCCTGTCACCATGCGCGTCGTGCAGATCGATCCCGGGCCGATGCCTACCTTGACCGCGTCCGCGCCTGCCTCGATCAGCGCCCGCGCGCCCTCATAGGTCGCCACGTTGCCCGCCAGCAGGTCCGTGTCCGGAAAATGCTTCTTTACCTGCCGCACGGCTTCGAGCACGCGCGATGAGTGCCCGTGCGCCGAGTCGATCGAAAGCGCGTCGCACAGGTTGTCGACCAGCTCCGCTGCCCGCTCCAGGTAGTCGCCGGTCGCCCCGATCGCTGCTCCCACGCGCAGCCGTCCCTGCCCGTCCTTGCTCGCGTTCGGGTACTTCAGCTTTTTCTGGATGTCCTTGACCGTGATCAGGCCTTTGAGCTCGTAGTCGCCGTTGACCACCAGCAGCTTCTCGACCCGGTGGTCGTGCAGAATCTCTTCGGCGTCTTCAAGCGTCGTGCCCACCGGCACCGTGATCAGGTTCTTCTTGGTCATCACATCCGACACCGGGATATCGGTCCGCGTTTCAAAGCGGAGATCACGGTTCGTGAGGATGCCGACCAGCCGCTTGCCCTGCGTCACCGGTACGCCGGAAATCTTGTACTTCCGCATCACCTCGAGCGCGTCCGAGATCAGCTGTTCGGGCGCGATCGTGACCGGATCCACGATCATCCCGCTTTCCGAGCGCTTTACCTTGTCGACCTCGGAGCCCTGCTGCGCGATCGACAGGTTGCGGTGGATCACTCCGAGCCCACCCTGCTGGGCCATCGCGATCGCGAGCCGCGACTCGGTCACCGTGTCCATGGCCGCCGAAAGCAGCGGCGTGTTCAGGGAAATGCGCCGGGTCAGCCGCGTTTCGGTCGTTACCTGGTTGGGCACCACTTCTGAAAAGGAGGGAACGAGCAGGACGTCGTCAAAGGTAAGTGCTTCGGGGATCGGGTGTTCAATCATCGTGAAGATACCGCGCGCAAACCGCCGCGCGCAGCCTTCGCCCTAGTGTAGCAAGACGGGTCCCCGCCCACGGGGTTGGGGCGGAACCGCCGTCCCGCCTCCTCGTGGCTCTCGGCTTAGGGGAGCGGCTTTTGTTCCTGGGCCGCTTCCGCGGCAGGGATGTTGAGGACGAGCTTGTTGCCCTCGATCGACTCCACGGTGCTCAAGGGAAGGATATGGTGCACTCCATCGGCCGAGTCGCTCTTGGTCAATTTCAAGGCCAGCTTGTCCACCGTGCCGACATGCTGGCCATCGGAGCCAACCACTTCCATGTGTTCTTCAATCTCTGACACGTTCACCATCGGGATCTCCTTCGGTTTCAACTCATGTGAGAAGTGCTGGGGAAAGTCCACGCGCAGTGCGCGGACACACTGCTCGGATGAGCGCGCGTGCGAGAAAAGCCGCCCCGCGGCGGGGATGTTCTGTTGCCCCATGTCAAACGCCCGCGCGTTCTGCGCGGTTCGCCGCTTCCCCGCATTGACGGGCGTCCCGCTCCCTCAACGGCGTCCGGCGCAAGTTCGGGAGCAGGAAGTCTCCCCACGCATCTTTCCCCCGCTTTTCCTCCGGGCCACCAGGAGGTCACTCTCGTGACGTAGGCATGGGGAGCCATCTCTGCTATACATCCTCCAACGCTATGCAGATATCTCTTATTTCCCGCGTGCTCCTGGCCGCTTTGTGCCTCGGCGCGACCGGAGCCTGTGCGCAAAGCGCCGCCCCTGTGCTTGGTGCACCAGGCTTTTCCGCCGAGCCCTGGGTGGTCGAGCGCTGGTCGCTTCGCACCGCCATGAACGCCGATGGGACGGGAACGCAAACGCAAACACTCGTGCTCAAGCTGCAATCCGACGCCGCCGTCCGTCAGTTCGGCGTGATTTCCCTCCAGTTCGCGGCGAACACAGAACGCGCCGAGTTCGTGTACGCGCGCGCCCGCCATGCCGACGGCACCGTGACAGAAACGCCGCTTGCCGGCGTGCAGGAGCAGCCTGCCGCGGTGACCCGCGAGGCCCCCTTCTACAGTGACCTGAAGCAGGCCCAGCTTCCGGTCAGGAACCTCCAGGTGGGCGATACCCTGGAGTGGCAGAGCCGCGTCACAGACTTCCAGGCCGAGGCTCCGGGCAACTTCTGGGGACAGGGCAGCTTTCTGGCGGGCAGCGTCGTTCTGGCCGAGGATTTCGAGCTTAGCTTCCCGGCCGACAAGACAGTGGAGGTATGGACCAATCCGGCCCTCCACCTGGCGCCCGCGCAGGCCACCGAAGGCGGCCGCACCGAGTACCGGTGGCACCACGCCGCGCTTGCGCCGACCGTTGGCGCCGCTGCCGAAGCAGAAAAAGCGCGCAAGGAGACCACACGGCTTACCGCCGACGAAGAGCTCACCCTGCAGACGGGAGCGCTCCCGGATATTGCCTGGACCACCTTTTCCAGTTGGGCTGCAGTGGGCGCCTGGTACCGCGCGCTCGAGGGCGATCGCGCCTTGCCGGATGAAGCCGTTAAGGCCAAGGTCGCCCAGCTCACGGCGGGCAAGACCACGACCGAAGAGAAGGTACGTGCCGTGTATACCTATGTTTCCTTGCAGATCCGCTATATTGGCATCGCCTTTGGCGTTGGTCGCTACCAGCCGCACGCCGCCGGGGCGGTGCTCGACAACCAGTACGGCGATTGCAAGGACAAACACACCCTGCTGTCCGCCATGCTCACTGTGCTCGGCTTGCATCCAGAGGCGGCCCTGGTCGGGGCCGGCCTCCGCTTCAATGCAGCCGTGCCATCCCCACTCTCCTTCAATCACCTCATCACGCGCGTGCAGGTCGACGGAAAAGACATTTGGCTCGACTCCACTGCTGAAGTTGCGCCCTACCGTTTGCTCCTGCCCCTGGTTCGAGACAAGCAGGCACTGGTCATCCCTGATGCGGGCGTCGCTACCGTGCAACGCACGCCGGAAGCACTCCCCTTCGCCCCCTTCGCCACACTGGTCAGCAGCGGCTCGCTTGACAAGGATCTGACCTCCGACTCGCAAATGGTCCTGACCTTTCACGGCGATGACGAGGTTGCCCTGCGGGCTCTGCTGCGCACGGCTTCTGCCGCGCAGTACGACGACTTCGTCCAGCGCTTCATGGCTGCTCTCGGCTATGGCGGCACCACCAGCCAGCCGGCCATCAGCGCGCCAGGTGATCCCGGGCAACCCTTAACGATTGCGTTCCACTACCGCCGCGCCAAGGATGCCGGCTGGGGTGCGCAACGCATTGCCGCCCAGTTTCTTCCGTTTGGCCTGCCTTTCGTCGATGCGAGCAAGCCACCGGTGGCGTCCCTGCAACTCGGCGTGCCCCGGACAGAAACCAGTACGATCGACCTTAAGCTGCCGGACGGCTGGACTGCTGATCTGCCCGATCCGGTACACGCGCACTCGATCTACGCTACCTGCGACGTCACTTACTCGCTTGCCAAAGGCACTTTGCACGAGGAGCGGCGGCTGGCCGTGCTCAAGACCAGCGTTCCCGTTGCCGAGTGGCAGGCATACAAGAGTTGGTACGACGCGGCCGGCGCAAGCAGCGTGCCTTTTATTCAGCTCCACGGACCAGCGGGCGGAAAGTAAAACCTCCCATCAGCCGCTGCCGACTTGCCATATGGCTTCGAGGGGAGCGATGTGTGCTGACACACACACCCCGCTGGCTGGCTCTCCTCGACTTGAACCGGCCGGCCTCGATACGGCCCGCGCGCGCCCGGGGCTCGACCACGGCTTTTTCAGCAGCTACCCCGGCCGCTTCAGCTCAAACCGGTCGCTCGTCCGGACATACGCCCCGCCCGCCATCCGGCCCACCGCCTCCAGCTTCCCGGGCGCGATGTGCAGCCCCGCGCCCGGCGCGACGACGTTGGCGACGACCAGGC
>CALMAN010000177.1:0-1021 GCA_937859835.1 uncultured Acidipila sp.
GGCAGCGTACAGAAAGGCCCCGGCGTGATCGAGCACCACTTCAGAGGCTTGCGAGCGGCCGTGGAAGCCGGGAGGCAGGAGGGAGTAGCGGGCGCGCGTGGTCAGCGTACCCGCGGCTTCGTTCCAGTCGAGCAGGATGATCTCTGAACCCATCTCCGTGACACAGTAGGCCCAGCGGCCGTTGGGGTGGAAGCGCAGAGCGCGCGGCCCGGAACCGGCGGGCGCCTGCCACGCAGGGGGCGTGTGCGGGGTCAGCTTCGCAGTGGCCGCGTCCATGCGGTAGATGTGGATGAGGTCGAGGCCGAGGTCGTTAAAAAGCGCGAAGTGGTTGCCGGGCGAGGCTGTTGCGCGATGGACATGGGGAGCTTCCTGCCGCTCGTGGTTCGGCCCGGTCCCGGTGTAGTGGAAGTTTGAAACAACTGGGCTGATCTCGCCTTCGGGCGAGACCAGGAACGAGGAAGCGCTGCCGCCGGCATAGTTGGCGCAGAGCAGGGTGCGTCCGGAGTGGTCGAGGCCTACGTAGCAGGTGCCGGTGCCGCCGGCCGGCTGGCTGTTGACGGGCGTGAGTTGCGCTGAAGGGTCGATGCGGAAGCTCGAAACCCCGCCCGAGTGCACGCCGTGGAACAGGTCAGCCTCGTTGGCTGAGAAGAGAAAGCGCCGGTCGGCGGAAAGGGTGAGAAAGGTGGGCTGGATGGATGGCGCGGCCAGGCCGAGCGGCCGGAGCGTGCCTGCTTCGGCGTTCCAGCTGTAGCGATAGATGCCCTGGCTCCCTGGGCCGGTTTGCGTGCCGACAAAGAGGGTATGCCCATCCATAGAGCTGAGCGAATCTGCCTGCTGGGCGAGGGACGGGGCGAGAGCGCGGCTAAAAAGGGAAGCAAAAAAGCCGCTGTGCAGGAATCGTCGCCGGTTGAGTAGAGACACGGTGCGTCCATCCTTTGTTTGCCGCGGCAGTTGCAGAGCCCGAGCCGGAGCCTGGTCTGGGCCGGGTCTGAATCAGACCTGAATAGGTTCTGAATCAGAC
>CALMAN010000177.1:1031-19327 GCA_937859835.1 uncultured Acidipila sp.
GCTACACGTTGATGGCAAGGTTTTCAACGGCGCCGAAGCCGTCGAGCATCGCCTCGGCCAGGGTGGGGTGGGCGTGGATGGTGAACATCAGTTCTTCGAGCGTGGCTTCGAGTTCCATGGCGACGACGGCTTCGGCGACGAGCTCCGTGGCGGAAGCGCCGATGATATGGACGCCCAGAACTTCGCCGTACTTCGCGTCGGTGACGACCTTCACAAAACCCTCGTGCGCGTTGATGATGGAGGCCTTGGAGTTGGCGGAAAAGGGAAACTTGCCGACCTTGACGTTGAAGCCTTTGTCGCGGGCCTGGGCTTCGTTGAGGCCGACGCTGCCGATCTGCGGTTCGGTGTAGGTGCAGGCGGGGATGCGGTTGCGTTTGACGGGCCGGGCATACTTGCCGGCGAGTTTGGACGCAACCACGATGCCGCACATGGCACCGACGTGAGCCAACTGCGGGAGGCCGGCGACCACGTCGCCGATGGCATACACGCCTTCGACGCCGGTGCTCATCCACTCGTCGGTCTTGATAAAGCCTTTTTCGAGCTCCACGCCGGGGATGGTTTCGAGGCCGATGCCGTCGGTGCGGGGGGCGCGGCCGACAGCGACCAGCACCTTTTCGGCTTCCTTGCCGACCTGCTTGCCGCTGCTGTCGGTCCAGGTAACGCAGACGCCGCCGGCGGTCGCTTCCACCTTTTCGACCCGCGCGTTGGTGTGCACATCGATGCCGCGTTTGCGGAAGGTGCGTGCAAGCTCCTTGCTGACTTCTTCATCCTCGGCGGGCACGATGCGGGGCAGGAACTCAACAATAGTGATCTCGGCGCCGAAGGAGCGAAAGATGGAGCCAAACTCGACGCCCACGGCACCAGAGCCGATGATGACCATGGACTTGGGCACGGCGGGAAGCAGCAGGATCTCGTTGTTGGTGAGCACCCGGTCGCCGGTTTCGAGGCCGGGGAGCATGCGGGCGTCGGAGCCGGTGGCGATGACGATGTTTTTGGCGCGGACTTCGGTCTTCTCGCCGACGCCATTGGCTGCCTTGTCGACGGCGATGGTGTGGACACCGTTGCTGGCCGGGCCGGTGAGCCTGGCTTGCCCGCGCACCACGCTGACCTTGTTTTTGCGCATGAGGAAGTCAAGGCCCTTGACGTGCTTGTTGATGATGGCGTTTTTGCGGTCGAGTACCTTGTTCCAGTTCAGATGGGGCTGCCCGAGGCCTTCGATGCCGTATTCTTCGGCGTGCTCGACCAGCTCATACACTTCCGCGTTGAAGAGCATGGCCTTGGTGGGGATGCAGCCCCAGTGGAGGCAGGTGCCGCCGAGCTTGTCTTCGCGCTCAAGCAGCGCGACTTTCAAGCCGTTTTGCCCGGCGCGGATCGCCGCTGTGTAGCCGGCTGGTCCTCCACCTACGATTGCTACGTCATAGACTGTTTGTTCAGCTGCCAAGGCGACACCCCGCTGGAACGTACTCGATTCCCAAACTCCATTCTATCTGCCGGCGCCCGGCTTGCTCCCGAGCGTTCGGGGGCGGAGGTGGGTGCACCGGCCCCTGTGTGTGGCTCGAGTGTGCTTTGTTCCGTGCGCACCCTGCGCGATACTGAGGCCGGGAGGAAACGCCGATGAGCGCAGTCCCTGCACCGCGGTTTGTGTCTGTTGAGGAGTATCTGCGCACCAACTACCGGCCCGACTGCGACTATATAGACGGCCAGGTTCAGCAGAGATCCTTGGGCGAGTACGAGCACTCGGTGGTGCAGCTGTTTCTGTCTGTCTGGTTTGCCAACCATGCGAGGCCCTGGGGAGTGCGGGTTTTTCCTGAGTACAGGGTCCAAGTTGCGGCGACGCGCTTCCGCGTTCCCGATCTTACGGTGGTCCGCGCGGGAGTGGTGCGCCAGCCGATCTTAAGAACGCCACCCTTGCTGATCATCGAAGTCCTTTCCCCGGAAGACACGCTGCACCGGCTGCAGGAGCGGGTCGGCGACTACCTTGAGCTGGGTGCGGAGCACATCTGGGTCGTTGACCCGTATACGCGCCGCGCCTACGTGGCGGACGCGCAAGGGTTTCACGAGCCGGAGACCGGCTCCAAGGATGGGGTGTTGACGGTTCCAGGCACCGCGATCGCTATCCCTCTTGCCGAGCTGTGGCGCGAGCTGGACTAGAAACGGCGGAGGCTTGGTTGGTTCATAGCGTTCCCGGTGAGATTTGGCTGAGCCGCTAGCCCGCGGTGGGGAGCATGAAGTCGAGCGAGCGCTCGAGAAAGGGCTTGAGTTCCCTGCGGGGGACCACGGCGTCAAGCATGCCGTGGGACAGGAGGAACTCGGAGCGCTGAAAGCCTTCGGGCAGTTTTTGCCGGATGGTTTGCTCGATGACGCGGGGGCCGGCGAAGCCGATGAGCGCGCCCGGCTCGCCGATGTTGAGATCGCCGAGCATGGCGAAGGAGGCAGTGACGCCGCCGGTGGTGGGGTCGGTAAGCACCGAAAGGTAAGGGAGGCCGGTCTCGTCGAAGCGGGCGAGCGCGGCCGAGATTTTGGCAAGCTGCATGAGTGACACGATGCCTTCCATCATGCGGGCGCCGCCGGACGCGGAAACGATGATGAGGGCACAGCGCTGGGCGAGTGCGCGGTCGATGGCGCGGGCGATGGTTTCGCCAACGACCGCGCCCATGCTGCCGCCGATAAAGGCGTACTCCATGACGGAAAGCACGACCGGATGGGGACCCAAATGCCCGTGCACGTTGACGATGGCGTCGTTGAGCCCGGTGGACACCTGCGCGGTTGCGAGGCGGGCCCGGTATGTTTTGAGGTCAGCAAAGTCGAGCGGGTCGGTGGAACGGAGGTCGCCGTCGACGCAGGCGTAGCCGGGTTCAAGAAGCGAGTCGATGCGCTCGCGCGCACTGATGCGGAAATGGTAGCCACACCGGGTGCAGACCTGAAGATTCGCCTCGACGTCGGCCTTCCATACGGTTTGCTCGCAGCCTGGACACTTGATCCAGAGCCCTTCGGTGCGAACGGTCTTTTCACCATCGGTCGCGATGCCGGATTGTTGGCGTTTGAACCAGGTCATGGATCGGGGAAGGAAAGCCTTTCAAGGATGCTGGCCTCAGTGTAGCGCCTTCGGCCGGCTTCCCCCCTGCAGCGCACAGGTTGTGCGCGCGCCGCCGGGACGGGGTTTGCTGACGCGCGCAACGCGGGCCGGCGGTGAGGCGAACCGGTGCGGCTGCGCAGGATTGGTTCGCCGGGGGCTGCGTTGTCAGTGGGGGTGCGGTGCGGATGCTGTTTGGAACAGGCCGAGCAGCCGAGCGGAAGGCGCACGCCGCTGCTTTGAGTTTAGCGGGCTGAAAGCGGAGAGCGGGTTGGTGACAACGCGTGCACCCCAAGTGCCACCTTACTGCTGGTACGCGGCCGCTTGTGGCTGCGGCCACAAACGAAGGGAAGAGGTTAGCGCAATGAAGATGCAAACGTTGGACGACCTGCTGTTTACCGGATTGACCTACATCCATGATTTTGAGCAGCAGGTTTCGCAGGAAGCCTCCAAGATGGCGCAGGCTTCGTCGAATCCGGAGTTGAAGGAGATGTTCGAGAAGAGCGTGACCAAGGGGCAGCAGTACGCGGAGCGTGTGCAGCGGGCGATCACGGCGACGGGCAAGCAGCCGGACAGCAACGGGAACCCGATCGCGAAGGCAATGATTGAGGAAGTAGAAAACATGATCGCGAATACGGACGCTTCGCCGGTCCGGGACGCGGCTCTGATTGTGGCAGCAAACCAGCAGCAGCTGTACCGCATTTCAGCCTACGGCTCGGTGAAGAGCTTTGCCGAGGCGCTTGGAGAGAGCGGTGCGTTCGAGGAGATGGAGCAGAACCTGCAGGACAGCAAGAATGGCGACGAGAAGCTGACGAAGCTGGCCGAAACGCAGGTAAACAAGGAAGCAGCGCAGGCCCGGCCAGTCGCGGCGTAATCACTGGCGCAGCGCTACTCCAGGACCAAGGAAAGTTAGGGAGGGGCCGGCAACCTGCCGGCCCTTTTGCTTGTCGACTGCGCTTGTAACTGCGTGCGGCGGTATGCTGGCAGGATGCAGGAGGCGGACCGAAGTGCCGGCGATTGAGATTGAGCGAGAAAGCGTGCGGGGTGCTTCGCCTGCGCAGAAGCGGACCTGGTGTGCGGCCCTGGAAGCAGGAAGCGTTCTTTTCTTCCCGGAGACGCCGGTGCCGCTGCCCGCGGGAGATGTGGCTTTCCTGCTGGGGCAACAGCAAACCGCATCGTCCCTGCACAAGAACATTGCTTATAAGCCTGCCGCGGATGCGCTCAGCGGAGTAGACGTCGAGGGGGCCGTCGAGATCCGGCTGCGCGAGATCATGCGGGGATATTCGGACGCGGTCGCGAGCTTTCTAGATGACTTCCTTGCTCCGTATGCCGGGGCTATGCAGCGCGATTATGCAAGCTTTCGGCCGCAGGAAGAGCAGAACCGCGACCTGCCGTTACGAAAACGAAATGATCTGCTCCACACGGATGCGTTTCCGACGCGGCCGACGCGGGGAGCGCGGATTCTTCGCTTTTTTAACAACATCCACCCGGAGCGGACGCGGGACTGGGTGGTTGGCGAGCCGTTTCGCGTAACGCTTCCCCGGTTCGCGCCGGCTGCCATTGCACCGCGTGCTGATGGGGCGCTAGGTCGAGGGCTGAAGCGGCTGGGGCAAGCGGTGGGTCTTGGGGCAGTGGCACCGGGCTTGAAGCGAACAGGGTATGACGACTTCATGATGCGGTTCCACAACTACCTGAAAGAAAACGAAGCTTACCAGCGCGAGGCCGTGCGTGAGCCCTTCCGATTTCCGGCGGGCTCAAGCTGGATGGTCTTTACCGACACGGTGCCGCACGCGGTGCTGGCAGGCCAATATGCGCTGGAGCAGACGTTTTTGGTAGACCGCACGGCTGCCCTTGCACCCGAGCACGCCCCACTGACGGTGTTGGAAGCACTCGCGGGCGCCCCGCTGGTGTAGGTTTCGCCGAGGGTAGCTCCCCTAGTTCAAGACGGGGATCTGGATCTGTTCGCCGACGCGAATCTTGTTTGGATCGCTGATGTGGTTCGCTTCCGCGATCTTTTGGAAGTGGTTTGCCGAGCCGTAGAAGAACTGGCTGATTTTGGACAGGTTGTCCCCGGCGGCGACCGTGTAGGGCTGATCGGGGCCACCGGTTGTGCCGATTTCATGATGGAGGTCCGAGTAGGCCGGGTCCACCTGCTTAATGGTGTCCCAAACGCGATTTGCGATCACGGTGGAGGGAACGGTACCCCGGAGGTGGAGCTTGTCGCCGTCGAGGCTGGGCGGGTCAAGCCGAGCGCCTTGCGAGGCAAAGTGCTCGAAGAGCGCGAGGACGGGAGCGTACTTCTCTTGGAGCTGTTCTAGATCGGGCATGAATGTCCTGTGCGTGAAGGGTGACGTCGGCCTGGGGGGACCGGGGTGGTTAAAGTGCGCGGGAGAAAAGGCCTTCAGCAAGACTGCTCAAACCGCTGCCGCCGGCTTGTGCCGGGAGCTGCCCAGAGCCGCCCGACAAGTGGGACATAAGCAAGGGAAGCGCGGTAGCCAGCGCCATCTTGGTCATCTCGGGAGAGAGGCCGGCGCGCTGGGCAATGGACTCGACAGCACTGCCTCCTAAACCTTGTTCGACCTGCTGAGGAGCGATTTGCTGACTGGGCTGCGAGCCCGGCTGGGAGCTCATCCAGTTGTCAACATGCTGGCCCATGCCGTTCTGATGAAACTGGTCGACCATGCCGCCCAGCCCACCCGGCTGGCCTGAGAAGTGCTGCAGGAGCGCCTGAACGGCTGAAGTGTGTTCGGTAGGGGAAGGCTGGCCGGCGCCACCTCCGGCGAAAGCTGTGATCGCGTTGAGAAAACTCATTTTTTCCTCCAAGGCTGGTGTAGTTCCAGACCTGTGCAGCACGGTGAGATGCAGAACTATCGCCGTGCTGTCGCCGAGGCGCCTCTGCCGGGTGCGGAGGGAGCGCTCTGACGGGCAGCTTTGCCGTACACTAGGGTGTTGACAATAGGGAGATCTGTAGATGGCAACCGACGTTGTAATGCCGCAGATGGGCGAGTCGATCTTTGAAGGCACGGTGACCAAGTGGCTGAAAAGGCCCGGGGACGCCGTAGAGCGCGACGAACCGCTCTTTGAGATCTCAACCGACAAGGTAGATGCGGAGATCCCGTCACCCGTGGCAGGAACGCTCACAGAGATCAAGGCTGAGGCGGGAGCCACGGTACAGGTAAATGCTGTTGTGGCTGTGATTGGGGAGGCGGCTGGCGGTGCGGAGAACGCCGCCGGTTCGGAGCAGGCCAAGGCGGATTCCATCCCAGCAGAGCCGGAAAAGACCGCTGGTTTGGAGGCGGGGAAGGAAGAGGCGGGTGCAGCGACCGAAGTGGTTATGCCGCAGATGGGCGAGTCCATCTTTGAAGGCACGATCACAAAATGGCTCAAGAGGGTGGGCGACAAGATTGAGCGCGATGAGCCGCTGTTTGAGATATCTACTGACAAGGTAGACGCAGAGATCCCGGCGCCTACAGCGGGCATACTGCAAGAGATACGAGTCGACGCGGGCGCAACCGTGCAGGTGCACACGGTGGTTGGTTTGATCGGCGGCGCGGCTGCGAAAGTGGTTGTGGAAGCGAAGCCGGCGGAGAGCAGTCCGCAGCAGCCGCCTGTGGCGCAAAGCAATGGGAATGTGGCTTCTGCCGCGCCCGCTCCGGAAAGCGGGGAAAAGCTACGGACTTCGCCGCTGGTGCGCAAGATGGCCAGGGAAAACAACCTGGATTTACAGCAGATTGGGGGCACGGGCTCGGCCGGCAGGATCACCAAGGAAGATGTGCTGGGCTACATGGAGAAAGCGGCGCCGGCGACTTCTCGGGTCCCTGAGCCACCTCCGCCCGCCGCAAAACCGGCAGCGGCTTTTCTTCCGCAGGCGCCCGTAGCCGCGCCGGCAACTCCCGTGGTGAGTGCGCAGCCTGGTGAGCTTGTCCCCATGACAAGAATGCGGTCGATCATCGCGCAGCGGATGGTCGAGTCAAAGCACACCAACGCTCATGTGCACACCGTATTCAAGATCGATATGACCCGCATCGCGCGGTTACGCGAAAAAGAGAAAGCGAAGTACGAGCAGCGCAATGGCGTGAAGTTAACGTACATGCCGTTTATCGCTCGCGCTGTTACCGCTACCCTTGGCAGAATGCCTATCATCAACGCCTCGATTGAGGGAGAGGCGATCCGGTACCACCGGAACGTGAACCTGGGCATAGCCGTGGCGCTCGACTGGGGCTTGATAGTGCCGGTGATTAAGCAGGCAGAGGAGCGAAGCTTTCTAGGGCTGGCTCGCGCGATCGCCGATCTGGCAGACAGGGCGCGTACAAAAAAGCTGAAGCCGGATGAAGTAGGTACCAGCACTTTCACATTGACCAATGCTGGAATCTACGGAGAACAGTTCGGCACGCCTGTAATTAACATGCCTGAAAGCGCCATCCTCGGTATCGGCGGATTGTTCAAGGAGCCAGCGGTCATGACGGATGAGTTCGGCGGTGACTCCATCGTCATCCGTAATGCGATTCACCTTACCCTGGGATTTGATCACCGCATTATTGACGGTGCCGACGCAGGTAAGTTCATGGCTGAGGTGAAGAAGTATCTTGAGAACTGGAGTGAGGGCATAGGATAGGGTCGGAGTGCGACCGCTGCCTGGCTCCTAGAGCTCTCCAGCCGCGAGGAGGACACGCTCAACTGCTTCGTCGGGTGTGCGGCCGATGGCGGACAAGTGACCCATCTTTCGCCCTTTGCGGGGCTGGTGCTTCTCGTAGAGATGCAGGTGCACGCCCGTAACTGCGAGTGCACGATTGAACCGTGGCTCGCGTTCTAACCAAAGGTCCCCAAGTAGATTGGCAATGGCTGCAGGCTGTAGAAGATCCACATTGCCTAGAGGGAGATTGCAGATAGCTCGGATAGCCTGTTCGAATTGGCTAGTGACACAGGCACGCTCGCTGGCGTGGTAGCTGTTATGGGGGCGAGGAGCAAGTTCGTTAACCAGTAAGTCGCCATCTTTGGTGACAAACATTTCGACCGCGAGAACACCCTCCAGCTCAAGGCTCTCGGCTATCTGGACCGCCAGCGATCTTGCCATGGTCTCGAGATGGTCAGGAACAGAGGACGGGATTACACTCCAGAGCAAGATCTGGTTCTCGTGGTGGTTGCGCGCTGAAGGAAAAACACGGACTTCTCCGCGAGGAGAACGGGCTACCATCACGGAAATCTCTTTGAGGAGCGGCACTGCCAGCTCGGCGACACAGGGTTGCTCCCTGAGCAGATGCCAAGCCTGCAAGAGCCGATCTGGTTCGCAGTCCTGGATATGTACCTGGCTGCGACCGTCATAACCGCCTTTCGCGCTCTTGAGGTAAAGGTCGGGTCCAAGTCGACTAGCCGCTTCGATTAAGTCTTCAAAGGAACGGACAGCGAGGTATGGACCAACCGGTATCCCCCGCTCAAAAAGCCATTGTTTTTGCTCGATGCGATCCTGAATGATCTGCATTGTTTGATAGCCGGGGCGCACAGGAGCGTGGCGGCCTGCGGCGGTTATCGCCGCCGGACTGATATGTTCTATCTCCAGCGTGACGACGTCACACCCCCGAGCCATATCTGCGGCAGCTTTCGCGTCGTCCCACGTACCCTGAAAACAGCTATCGACTACGAAGCGAGCCGGACAGGAAGGGTCTGGATCCATCACCTGGATACGATAGCCAAGAGAGCGAGCAGCCATGGCCATCATGCGGCCAAGTTGCCCGCCGCCCAAAATCCCTATGGTTGCGCCTGGCAGGATTGTTAAACTCATAGGGACACCTCTTGCGCGAGTACCTCATCGCGCTGAAGCAAGCGAAAGGCTTCCAGCTTCCGACGGAGATCACCATCACTTACGGCGAGGATTTGCATTGCCAAAAGCGCCGCATTGGCAGCGCCTGGCTCGCCGATTGCAAGGGTGGCCACAGGCACACCACGAGGCATCTGCACGATTGAAAGGAGAGAGTCGAGCCCACTGAGATGCCTGGACGGGATGGGCACTCCGATGACAGGAAGGATTGTCTTTGCGGCGAGCATGCCAGGTAGATGAGCTGCCCCACCTGCGCCAGCAATCAAGACCTTCAGGCCACGTTCGAACGCGGTACTCGCATAGTCGAACAGTAGGTCAGGCGTACGATGTGCCGAGACTATACGCGCCTCAAAAGACACATCCGCTTCTCCAAGCAGCCTGGTAGCTGCCCCCATTACATCTGCGTCACTCTTGCTACCCATGACGACGCCAACTAGCGGAGCTTGCCTCATGCTGGGAGTATAAGCTCCGCTAGGGAACATTTGCAGCGCTAAAGCTTGATGCCTATCGCCTGCGCGAACTCAACGACTGCAGGCCACACTGCCCGGATATCCGTAATCGTCTCGACATCCAGGGTAATGTTCAGAGGAGTCACTGCCGCTTGAGACAGGGAAGACAAGGCCGTTTCCGTAGCTCCGAGAAGCACCCCTAGTGCGGCGATCACGCCCGGCTCTAATTTCGTTGCGACTACCTGTGAGTTAGTTAGAAACTTAAGTACGTCCGTGGCCGCTACTTCGATACCATGTTCTAGGTTAACCAAGATACTTGCCATAGAAGCTTTCTCCTCATAATTACTTGTTAGACATTTCGTTTGTTGCCTTACCTGAGACATCGTTAAACAACCCCGATCGATCGAGATTGGCTGCTAACACGTGCGTGAAGCGATACAGCCACTGGTACCCCGCACTGCTGTTCTTATCGGGCTCGCACATTGCGCTTACTGCTGCTGAAAAAATCCACAGTGTAGCGATACCATTTAGGAAAGGGTGAGAGCCGGCTTCGTATAGCTGCTCTGCCAAAGCTACATGCATAACACCTCACGAGATCGACACGTTAAGGATGATGCCTGCCGACATTACGGAATAATTTGGTGGATTGTTCCCGTCGTACATGCGTATGAAGTATTGCTCCACCGCGGCTGCACGTGGGATGCTGATCGCCGAGGTTGATGTGCGTAAGACCAAGTCAGCATTCACTCCGGGTCCAAACACGTCATCACGTCGCCGTACTTCGAAACCTCCGTTCACCGGCGCGCTTACTCCGGTATTCAGGGCGAGCACGCTGCCACTTATGCTCGTGACAGTCAGAGTACTTAAGCTCTGCAGCGCATTTGCGAGCACATTCGGCTGCAGCGGCGCGACTGTATCCTGGGAACCTGTGTTGGCCACCTTGATGCAAACACTCTCGGCCCAGTCGTTCGCGAAAGCTATTTCGTATTTCACTAACTCAGGCACGCCGGATAACAGCCGTATGTCCGTCTTTCTTACAATCAGGTCGGTGGGCGTCAGACCCGCAAGAGCGCCTGCCAGCAAAGCATCTCCAGGCCAGACATCAGTCTGTAGCTGCATACTGGTAGTAACGTAAGTGCCTTTTAAAGCCACGGACGAACTTCTAGCTGTTTGCAAAATCGCCGATGCTGCGCTATCGCAATCGACACTGCTCCAAGCAACGGGGGAAGTCACGGTTCCGACCCATGCTGAAGTAGCTAGTGAACTGCCGGCAGGTTCGAGGGTCGGATCGTTCATCCGGCGAGCAGCGGAAAGCCCACGAGCTCGGTAGTGAACGTAGATAAGTGAGCTCGTCGCAGGGACGACATTTGGATAGAAAACTACGTTGCCGCTGCTCGTTACCTTACAAGATCCACCATTCACCTCGCTGTCGACCGACACGTCTGCAGGCGTAGACCCGGGCATGGCCACCCCTACCCGCATAGGACCACTTTGAGTGCATTTTACGCTGCGTATGCTGCATGTGAGACTACCGCTATTTAAAACCCCAAGCAGGCAAGCCGGTGGCATGTTCCTTACACTGGCCGACAGGAGGGTCACGGGTGCAGCAGGCGTGCCACTAGTTACGTCCTGCACTTCGAAGACTAGAGTACCCTCACTTGCTACGACTTGCCCGCCAGTGGATCCTAGGACCGTTCCCGTCTGGAAGGTGTAAGACTGCCGAATGCGCTCCATCTCCTCCGAGCAGACGCGTAAACGTAGAGTGTAGGAGCGCCCCAACTGTGGTGTGAAGGCGGACCCAGAGGCTACGCCGTTTATCAGCGCAGTCAAACTCTGCGAGCCGGTTGCGCTGCTGATTTCGAATCCTGCGAAGCAGTTGAGGACGTCGATAGTGGTAGGGTAGAGGCCGACTAAGACGCCTGCACTTCCCGGTGCTATCTCGACGCCTTCAAGTGAAAAAACTAGAGTCCCGCCCAACTCCACCTGCTGAACTGAGACTACCGTTGTTTGGCCGTCCCTTCCTGTCCCTCCAGAGCAAGTCAACCCGTTAGCAGTAAGTGCGAGGCAACCTTCCGGGTCGTGAACAGTCCACAGCCTCTCGTTTAAGCTCTGCCCCTGGAAGAGATCGAGGATGGTCGACCGTTGTTTCGCGGCCGGCATGAAGGGTTTCTCGGATAAGGTGAAAGTCGCGGTACTACCGTCACCCTCGAAGACCTCTGTTAGGTAAGCCGTAGGTTCCTCGTGGCCTAGAACTGTCACGTCGCTTGCGAGCCAGCGCAGATCCTCAGCATCAATGCTTTGGAAGTGCAACCCGGGATCATCGGGCTGAACCGGGTGAACGATCTCGCCGAATGTAGTCACCTGAAGGGACGAATTTACTGCCCGGTACGCACTTCTCGTACTATTCGCCAACGCTTCCGCATTCGTAGACCATCTTGTGCCACGGCCCACCGGCAGCCGGCTAGAGGTAGTAAGCTCCTCTGAAACCGAAATGGGCAGGGATGCCGTTGAGGAGAGTGCGCCTAGTGAAGCCCAATCGCTAGCCGGGTCTTGTCGGAGAAGCGTTGTCTCGACGTCTGAAACACCAAAATCTAGAAGCAGTTCGTCACTGACTGCTACGACCTCGGCGACGTAGATGGGTGTCAGAGGCCCCACACCGACCGCATTAGACGCCGGAGAAGAAGCAACATAGCCAGTGAAGATGCAGCCACTCTCGCGGGTAAGTACTTCTACTCGGGCAAGATAAACGGGTGTCGCTGCACCACCGATTCCTGTGATGATCGGTAAGACACACAGGGTCGGCCTATTCAGGACCCTTGTAATACTGGCAGATTCCCCGAACTGAACCAGGGACGTGTAATCTACAGGTCCGAGTCCGTCATGGTTGTCGATGATCACTTGCATCGCGCGTTTCCCCGTGTTAAATGTAGCTGGCGCTTGGTGGAATGTAAGATCGGTAGCATAAGATCTGCTCGCCGTCGTTCGCATCCGCTATAGGCAATGCGCGAAAGGTCGCATCTTGCAGGACCGTATTGATGGAAGGCGCTAAAGCAGAGAAGCTTTCTGCGGAGCTCTGACTAGCCTGCAACCGAGGGTAATGGAAAAAAAGGCGATCCCCCAAGACACCCTCACAAACGAAAAGAGCCGACCACTCCTGAAAGAAGGAACCGCCCTCTCGGTCGACAAAGCCGACGACCAACTGCGCTTTCATAGCTGCTGTGGGAATGCCAGCAATGAGGGGTGTCGCAAGTCTCAATCCCCCATCGCCCTGCACAGCGATGACTCGCGCAACGTTGAAAGAAAGACGGCGGATAACATCCGGCTGGTTACCCACGGAAGCTGGACTCTGGACGTATCCGGCACTTACCCCTGCACCCACAAACCCAGTTTGCGATATGTAGTCGACGTCCAACACTAGTAAGCTGCCAGCTGCAACCGGTGTCGTTGCCGAAGTCGTCAGATACAGCACGCTGGAAGTAGAGTTTGGCCCCACCGGCATGGCAGGTGCAGCTCTGCCGCCCGAAGCGACCAGTGGCGAAGGCGTGCTCGCCGGAAGGAGCACATTCATGTGTTGCGAACCCGAAGCCAGCGCCATGGTCAGTTTCGTCCAGGTTTGAAAGCGAAACGAAACCGTCGCCCCAAGAGTCTGTCGGACCTGGGTGCGGATGGTTGCTGGCAGTCCTGCGTCTACTTCTCCGATCTTGCTTTCAGATTTCCGCGCAAATGCCGTGACCCATCCAAGGTCGATCCATGGTGCAGGAGGTGCTGTCATGCTCCATTTGCTGTTCACAGCAGGGTCAAACAAAACGGGGGTACTTGTTATGCGGTTTACCGGAGCGAAGTACGCGCGGGTACGACGCGTGATAAGCGGCAACGACATCGGCGTGATAACACTTGGAGAGCTCATCATTCACCAGCTTCCTGGAACGCAAACACGGTGACGGCCACAGTTCGAAGCAGCTGGTTGCGAACTGTCTGCGCAGCACCACTTACAGGTTCAGTCCAGAAAACGTTGGTTTCTAGGGGAAGGGCTGCTGTGGTCGTAAACTGCACTTTCTGGGTGTACAGCGGAGTTAGGATAGCGAGTAGCTCCCGATCTAATTCGCTCAAAGCTCGACCCCTGTCCAGGCCGGCAACGGTTTGGCTTCCGCTTGTTGCGTAGCGGATCTCACACAGCATGCCAATGAGCGTAGAAGGCATGTCTTTAAAGGAGGTCGTCGCAGTCCAGCGTAAAACGAAGGTGTCGTTCAACAATTCCGCCATAGGTGCTTCAGCTTCCTCGACGAATATCGCCGGACGTTGCACGGAGCGAAGCGTAATGGTTCGTGCCGGATTGAGGCTCGCCAGACGATCTCGCAGCGCGATATAAAAGCTATCCTTTGCGTTCTGCATGCTTACCCCTTAACTCTGCTGCAGCAATGACTGCGGTTGAGCAACACGTAAGATCAACCGGTACACAAGCGGCTGGCCTAGTGAGACCGAGCATGCCCAAGCTTCAATCAGCAGACTCATCCCCGAAACATTTACTGCGGCGACCATGCTGAAAAGTGCATCAGCCGACCCCAACTGTAATGAACCTAGTTGCTGCTCTAGTGCCGAAGCAGAGATCAGCAGTTCGTACTTCGGGGGCTGATTGTCAGTCATTGTCGCGCGGGTTCGTCTAAGGATCACAGGCGAAAGCGTCAGCGATTGATAGTTCGCCGGATTTATTCCTAGCTGTCCCGCATCCGTTGTGTCTCCCTGTGCGGGCGCTACCAGCAGAACTGCGCTGCAACCCCCTGCCGCTCGTAACAGAACGTCTGCCATCCGCTGCCCGCTGTTATTTTGGTTCCGGACACTCCAATCGCCCACAGCTCACCCCAGTCGGTTTGCGACCCACGGTCGCAGCAGCGTCTTTACGGTGTTATCGACTAGCTGGTCAGAGAAGTACTCGACCTGCAGCATGTCCACACGACTTGACTTGATGTTCATGCCCGGTGAGCTTTGTGCATTCTTCACGATCAAGGCACACGCGCTCTTTATCGCATCCGGAATCACGCTTAAGCCCGCCGTATATGTCACCATGACTTCGTTGAAGGGTAGTCCCAAGACACTTCGCGGAAGAGTAAGACCGCCGTCCAACATCCAGTCCACTGTCGTCACATCGATGGTGACCCAGCTCCCCGGTAATGAAAAGGCGCCCCACAGCTCCTGCAACTGCCAATCCCGCATGTAGGCCCGTTCATCTCGACGCGGTTGGGCATAGCGCCCCTGCACGGATATCAGCGGCAGTACGGCAGGTGGCGAAGCTGTGAGCGGCAAGTAAGTCAGCTGCACTGTCTGCGAGCCGCTTGTCAGGCGTAACCTCTCCGTGTACTGGGCTACCAGGAGGCTTGTGCGCCTGCAGTAGGTTTCCATCAAAGCCGAAGCCACTGTCACCCAGTCATCGGTTGTGTCTGGCGCTAGGCCGTAGCTCTCGTATTCCACCGGTTGCAGGTACCCCATGCGAATGCCCCTTTCAGATGGAGGGGAGCTGCTCGGTCCTAGGCAGCTCCCACTCACTCCATCGGTCTAGCGATCAACCAGTACTTGGTAGTGCGCGTAGCTCGCGCCTTTCACAACCACTCCCCCGAACTTGGCGACAACATACTGCGAAGCGAGCGAACCCGGCAGCCCAAGCTGGAAGATCCTCGCGTTGGGATCCCCAAGCCAGTGATACTCAATCATGTCCTCAGTCACGATGTATGCGGGCAGAACCGCGGAGCCGGATCCTGGTGTACCCGTGTAGCCAAGCGTCCAGTCCGGAATAAGTGGAAGCTCGCCGGCCTGCGTTGAAAGCGTCTTTACGGTCAAGCCAGCCGTAACTTCTTTGGTACTCAGCACGACGTTGAACTCTGCTTTCAGTTCACGATCCAGCAAGTCCAGCAGCACCGGGTTCGCGTAGATTGCGGTTGGGCGCACTTCAAAGCTCGAGCTCGCCACCATCTGCGCCACCGTGGACTTCAGCCCATCTGTGATCGATGCGTTCGTACCAATGGTTACGGAGTTTCCACCCGCCGCAATCTGCGCGGCAGCTCCGTAGTATTGCGCGGTGGTCGGGGCAGTCAGCGAGGTATCTGAGCCATTCCAGAGCGCTACATCGTGCGACCGAAGCACTCCGTCTACCGTGTCCAGCAAATCCTTGGCTTGCAGGTACGCAAACTGCTTCTGCTGCACGCCCAGTTCCATGTCAAACAGGTTGTACTGCAACTGCGCCACGATGGCCTTCAGCGGCACCGAGCGCTCGACGCGCGTCGGCGTTACGAGCGGCGCTGCAATATTCCGAGGGTCTACAAAGCCCGAGGTTCCAGGAGATGGAATGGCCGTCTCCTCGAAAAATCGTGACGGGTGACCGGTCGCTGGTACCTGCCGAATCCTCTGTCCGAACGCGCCCCGGCGCCGCACAATGTCAGTGATCTCGGTCTGGTACAAGGGTACTTCCACCGCGCCGGGCCCGATGTAGTCAGCTGCCGAATGGATCTCCAGGAAATTCGCCTTCATTCTCTTCTCCGTGCCTCCTTCAGAGGCCTTCGCTTTCTGTTCAACTTCGCAGCCCGCACCGGTCTTCGCATGTCGCATTCGGGGACGTGAATAAGTCACCGTGTTACAGCGTCAGCGTTCCGGTCCGCAGCATCTGCGCCTTTACAGCAATCCGCTGCTCCACGCTTAATCCCACCAGCGCTTCGTCCAGTGACTGCACATTTATCTGTTCGCCCGCATCGATGCCGCTCTTTGCAAGCAGCTGTGCTGTTGCTGCTGGCAATGTCTTTCGCGTCGAAAGCCGGCTCTCTCCCCGCGCCTGGAGCTGCGCAAGGGTTTGCTCCGCCTCGGCCAACCTCCGTTCCAGCTCCTGCTCCCGCCGCGAGCTTCCGCTTTCAATCGCGGCCGTGATCTTGCCTACTTCGCCGCTTTGCGCCTCGCCGCACTGTTCCAGCCGCGCCGCCACTCCCTCCAGTGCACTCGCTGCTGCCGCCAGCCGCAGCAGGCCTGCATTCACGCTCTCCAAAACTTCTTCCATCCCTAACTCCATATCGCCCCGTATCCTTTCTGGCCTAAGCCAAGCCCTTCCCGAACGCTGGCTGCGGCCGCCAATCCCGGGCACCGCTTCCGCTGCAGCCGGAATGAGGTGCCCCGGTACGCCGCCTTGTCTCTCAGCAGTACCGCCGCTCCCGTGAACATTGCCCGCGTCACTGTCCACACCTCGGCGAACATGTCTTCCACGTGCGCATCGGCCAGTTCATAACTCATGCCCATCGCACCTGGCGCCCCGCCCTCCACCTGCCTCACCACCTCCGGGAAGTCCCGCGCATACACGTACCCGGCTACACGCAGCTCCCGCCCTACAACATCTGCTTCGGTGATCAGCCCGCATTTCCGTCGCACATCATGTCCATCCCACCCGGGTGTAAACCCAATGGCCATTCCCAGCAGCGAAGGCAATGCTTCCTGGGCTGCACCCGCGGTCAGCACCACCCGGTGTCCCTTCGCTCCCGAAGGCGGCCGTGTGCTCGGCTCATCCACCGTTGTCAGTACCCCTTCAAACGCAATCCTGTTCGGGTGACCCGCAACCTCCGGCACCCGCATTGCCATTGCTTCCAATCGCATCCTGCCTCCCCCGCGCCCGTTAGCTCCTATGTCTCGCGCCGCACCGCTGCTTCCTCCTCTGTGGTGGTTGCGATCTCGCTCTGCGGTAAGGCCCCAAGACCACGCATCGCCCGCACCTCGTTCACCGTCAACACCCCGGCCGCCAGCAGCTGCGTCTGGATGGTCACGGTTTCCATCTCGTCCGGCGCTTCCAGGTCGTTGAACATAAACTCGAACTCAGGCCAACCCAGCCGCTTTCCAAATAGGTCCCGCGTGATGTGCTCGCATACCAGTCTGGCCAGCGGCGCCACCGCCGAGCGGAACAGCTCATCGGCGAGCGCTTGTGCCGTCGACTGGTTTACGTCCTGCTCCAGCCCCAGAACCATCGGGGGCAGCCCAAAGGCATTCGCCACCATCCGGATCAGGAATTGCTGCCAGCTCAGCCGCAGGTCTGCATCCGTGCCCGAAGCAAAGCGCAGCACCTCCGGCTTCTGCTCGGTCGAAAGAATCGGCACCCGCCCGGTCCCCTCCATCTCGTCCTGCCACCATCGCAGCAGCCGGTCCTGCTCCGCTGGCGTCGTCTCGTTCATCCACAGCGCATAGCCCATCACCGCGTTGCTGGCCAGCTTGCCGGCAAAGCGGTGAGCGCCGAGAAGGCTGTTCAACGTTTCAAACGCCACCTCCAGAGGCCCCAGCCCAAATGGGGTATGGGTCCGGGGATTCATCCGCAGATACATCAATTCGTCATCTGCCAGCGGCACCTGGCCGCCCGCCCCGGACAGTCCTGTCCGTTGCGCGAACCGAGCCGATCCGGGGCTCCCATCCCACTTCGGATTGATTTCGATCGTCGCTCCATCTACCGCCCACAGCGAAAAGGGCCGCAGTGGATCTCCGGTCAACTCCATCTCGATCGCCCCGAAGCCGCCGACCAGCGTGTCTTCGAGCACCTGCTCCAGCAGCGACCGGAATGAGTCCGAAGCATTCGGCGCTTCCAGAGCACCGCGCAGTGCCAGCAGCTTTCTATCTAGGTCTTCCACCGTTTCCGGCCGGATCTGCCGCTTCAGCCGCACCTGCCAGTCCAGGCTCGCAATGCGGTCCTTGATGACGTTGATTGCCCGGCGCGCCACCGGCGTTTCGGCGAAGCGGCGCAGCGCCGCGGGCGTCACCTTTGGCAGTGCCCGTTGCGGTCCACTGTACGGCTGCAAAAGCATGGGCAGCGGGGCCGACTTCCGGTACGCCTGCGCGTCCTCATCCCGGGGAGCGCTTTTCGGCCCGCCGCCCCCCAACCTCCGCACCGTTTCCGTCCCGCCCACGCCACCCCTCCTCACGCACTCAAAGCCCAATTCAAAAGCAAAGC
>CALMAN010000177.1:19337-21912 GCA_937859835.1 uncultured Acidipila sp.
CCCCCCCCCCCCCCCCCACAACAAAAACACACCCCGGGGGGCCCCCCCCCCCCCACCGCTCCTGCACTCTCTCGCAGCTTCCCCAGCTGATCTCCGGGCTGCTGCAGCAGAAATCGTCTGCGCAGCCCCGCTCTTACTATCTCTTTGTCACAGGTTACTTTCGCTCGTAGCTAGGCTGCTGTTCAGAGCAAAGTGACTTATAGCGAGGTTACCGGTGGGGCCTGCCTCTACAACGCCAGACGAATCTCCAGGAAGCAACAACAGCACCAACCCTCGCCTCGAGGAGCAATGCCCCTATTTCCAAACTACCGTAAAGCCCGGGAATAGTACGCCATCTTCGAACCAATCAGGCACATCAAGGTTTCGCGACCCGATCGCCGCCTCAACACCTACCAGGACAACGCCGCCGTCGCACCAGAAAAGGTTCGCTTCCTGCCTTGTTCTAAGCAGCCGAACGATAGCAGGCGCGACGAACATCTTCCGCCAGACTAGACCTAAGTAACATGGCGCTGAGCCGGCCGTGACAGACTAAGCCTGACCTGGCAAATAGCTACGACTGCGCAGCCTGAAAGCAATCACTCGAAGGCGACCCCGTGGAGCGGCCGGCTCTCGACTCGTTTATGCCCCACTTGAAGGTGCATCTATGGAGAGACGCACTTCGAAAGCTATCGCCTGGTAACAATTTGGCTGCAACAGCGCTTGTTATAAACCGCTCGACCATCTCCATTCTCACGAAAGGAGGGCTTAGAACGTTCGCACACCAGAGACCAATGCCTCGCCCTCTAACTTGCAGCGCAAGAGAGCACACAAGCCGCCCACAAAGATGCACGCTCTGTTGCTGGCTTCAACCCACAAAGCCAGACCGCACCCGATCCCTTAAACCCGCAACAACTCCCGCCGTGCTGCGTCCGCCATCCGTCCCAAATCCGAGGTCGTCATCACCCGGATCTGCTCGGTTTCCATCGTCTTGACCGCGAAGCTATAGTACGCCTGCTCTTCCTCCCCAACCTGCCGCACCGGCTCGACCACCGCCGTAAACTCCAAAGTCGCTCCTTCTACCCGCGCTACGCCCTCGCGCAGCGCCGGCATCGAAAACGCCAGCACCTTGGGCAGCTCCGTTTCTGTTTCGAGCGACACGGCATGGAGCATCTTGATGACTCCATTCGGACGGTACCCGCAATCGATGCGCAGAGGGTCGCCCGCGCTTGTGTAGGTTTCTGCCGCAATCCGCTTGCGCATGAGCTCCCACACCCCCGCCTGCTCGAACCGGCTCCGCATCGCCGCCTGGATCTTCACTCGCCCACTTTGCTTTCGGGCGCTTTCGCGCTTCCTTCCTTCGACATACACCCGCATCAAGGACTCGATCTCCGCAGCCATCGACTCCGCCAGGCACCCTTTCGGCGCCGTCACCTGCACCAGGTTCGAGAACGAATCCTCTATGATTTCCAGGACCGGCTTCGCGTCCCCGCCTGCTCCCTCCAGCAGCCGCGCCTGCAACTCGCCCTCGAGCGCTTCAAGCATCTCCGTGTCTGCTTCCGGATCCACGCAGCGTACCCGCGCCCAATCCCGTGTCATCCGCAGCACGGGCGCGTTCGACGCTCCCGCGCCCGCTGCTTCGCGCAGCAGCACCCCGATGTTGACAAACTCATTCCGCACCGCATCCGGCACATACCGGATGAGCGAAAATTCGCACTGCTTGCGTCCGTTCACCCGGCCCTCACTGCACTCTCACCATATCGTCCCGCCCGGGCTCCACAAACAGCCGTCTCCTCACCTCTGCCTCCGCCCGCAGCCAATTCGGGAAAGGCGCCCGCGACGACACCCGAAACGACTCCACCAGCTCTGGAACCCGGGACCGCCGGCGCAGCAGCACTTCCACCAGCGATTCCATCTCCGAGACTGCCCCGCCGTACCACTCTGGCGGCACCTCCTCGGCCAGCTCCCAAACCTGCTGCGTATCCAGCGCTTCCAGCCGGCTCATCCACGGCTCAAAACTCTTCCACCCCGTCACCCCGGTGTACACCAGGTTGCGCGCGTACACGCCGCGCAGCGGCGCATCCTTTAGCTCCCAGTCTCCCGCGTGAAAGCAGTATCCCTGGTCGATAAACGTCGCCTCATACTTCCGCTGCCGTGGCCTTTTATGAAACACGGCCTGCCGCCCATTGGCATTGCAGGTCCACTTATCCAACACCAGCATCCCGGCAAACTCGGGGAGGTTTTTGACCTCGCTCAACTGCGTTTCCGGCAGGTAATCTACCGTCTGCCCCGGCATTAATCCCCCGACCAGCCGCGAGCCGAACTGCAACCCCGCCCGGCAGGGCTCCACCGCTCCCCCTGCCAGCTCTACCATCAGCTCGGGCGTGTGCGCCACCAGCCACGCCGACACATCCACCGCCTCGCAGTGCGGCACCGTCAGCCCCAGCGCAGCCGCAAGCTTGGTCGCCAGGTACTCATTGGCCAGCACCCGGATGTGCTGCGGATTGTTTTGGAACTTCACCACGTACGCGTGCCCATCCGAACCCAGCATCAGGTGACTGCCTGCCCCACCCCGCATCTTCCGGATCTGCTGCAATGC
>CALMAN010000178.1:0-19162 GCA_937859835.1 uncultured Acidipila sp.
GCACGGTAGATACCGGCCTCGATCTTGGTTGTGATAAGAGGGTTGGTCCTGGTCATGATGATCCGGTATGGAATTACTCGGCCTTCGAGCGTCTCCTCCTCTTCTTGAATAAGACCAACTGCGCGACCAGCTTCATTCGAATCCAGAGCGCTCGCTTGAAGTGGGATGAGTACAAGATCGGCTTGAGTAATGGCGCGAGAAACGAGTCGATTCGCTGTCCCTTCAAGATCTACCAAGACAAATTGCCGGATAGCGCTATGCTCCCGAATGAGCTTGATGATGTTGCTCTCCGTGACTTCTCCGACAACATCTACTCTGCACGCTGACTTACCTCCACGCCACCGCACAAGTGGCCGGTTGGGATCCGCATCGATGACGGTAACACTCGCTCCTATTGCGTCCAGAGCTTGCGCAAGAACTAGGGTCAAGGTACTCTTCCCCGCTCCTCCCTTTGAACTAGCAGTGACGATCACCGGCATTGCTCCTCCTTCGCTCACACGATCAGGTGTAAATTTGCAGTAGCAACGTGATGCTACCTGAAGCTACACACTACTACTACTACCGTTCACCGAAAAGCACCTGGTTCGCTACTGCTAGTTGATAGCAACTGCAAGCACTTGGAAGCGTTGTGTAGCTACATGTTGCTATACAACAGCAGAGATCGAAGAAGGGGTTTAATCCCCTTGAATGAAGCTCCCCACGCACATAAAACGCTGGGACTCAGGTGCGACGGCATCCTTACTTACCAGATCCAGCAGGGTACCCTTCATCAGGAGACGGAAACGTACTCAGCTCGCGTGGCGCGGTCGAGCACTTTCCTGAACAAGCCTTGTAGCGTTTTCTCCGCATACATGGCCACCAGGTAGCTGGCCAGCAAACACCCGGCGAACAAGACCGTCACAATCGCCCAATTTGGCAGCAAAGGCTGCAGCCGAGGAAACAGCAGGTAACCGATACGCTGATGCAGCAGGTAAAGCGGGTACGTCATCAAGCCCAGAATGCGTAGCGCCCGAGCGCCGGCCGGCTTGAAGAAGGTGTGCAGCACCACGTTCCATCGCACCGAGGCTGCGATGGCCGCGACGCAAAGCAACCAGACCGTGATCGGCACCCAGGGAGGACGGCTCCCTTGCGGGGTTGACGGAAAATTCGTGGAGAAGTTGAGGATCTGCACGATCGAGCCGAAGATGAGCAAGGCAATCGCAAATATGCGGCGACGGGTGGGCTGCTGAAGAAGAACCAGCCAAAGCAGCGCGCCGATGGCGAAGTAGGTGCCGTGCTGGTACAGCAGCACGTTGCCTCGGTAGTCTTCGATGCCGGCGAGTAGCAGCCGCGAAAGCCCGCTGGGCCTGAACCAGCCCACGCGCACGCCGAGCAGATAGGTGGAGACACTGGAACTGTAGAGTCCCAGCAGGATCATCACCTGCTCGAGCCGGCTGAAGAGCCCGAAGCCAAGCAGCGTGGCTATCAGCGCATAAAAAACAATCTCGATCGGAAGTGTCCAGTAGCTGCCATCGAGGAGGCGGTTGGAAGGCCACATAAAGCAGCCGCGCACCGCATTGCCGAGCATGTAGCGTGTCAGGCTGTGGGTGCCCCATATCACCACCAGGAGCGTGATGGCGGAACAGATCCATGCAGCCGGAAACAGGCGCACAACACGACTCTTGATGAACCGCGACGCGGTGCTGCCGCTTGCGCTGTAGGCAATCACAAAGCCGGAAAGCGTGAAAAAAATCTGCACGCCGATCCAGCCGAACCACGTGATAGGCGTGAGCGCCTCGAAGTTCGCCTTGACCCCACCCCAGTGATGAACGTAGCTCTCGTGCGTGATCAAGTAGACAAGGTGATAGCCGAACACCAGGGTGGCGGCCAAGAAGCGGAGTGCGTCGAGTCCGAGGATCTGTTGGTGGGCGTTGCGCGACACGCGATTGTCTCTCAAAGAGTAGCGGGGCCCCTGGAGAAGTGTAGCAAGGCGAGTCTACCGCTACCCCTGCATTGGCCTGCAAAAACCAGTTTTTCATAACGCCGGCCACCCGCAGTTGGTTGGAAAATCTCTCTCCCCAGAGCGATGTGCGAAAGAAATGTCCTTTCCAGTCAACTGCGGAGGTAAAGGCCCGACAAATGCCGAAACGACGAGGTTGTACCTCTAAATAGGCCCAGGAGATTGAGAGAAACTGCGTTCTCCTCACCAAAAGTACCTCTTCCGCTACCCTCAGGATGCTGGTTCTCCGCAGTTGGCTGGAAAAGAGCCGCAGCCGGCTGGAAATCAACCCGCAGTCAGCTGGTTTTTCCCCGCCGCCAGTTGGAACGGCCCCCGCAGCCGGCTGGCATGGACTCCGCAGTCGAGTGGAAATATATCCGCAGTCGGCTGGAAATTTTAAGAACTTAAACGTATAGGAATGAGTGAGTTGCAAACTCCTAAGTTTTTAGATGATTTCACAGATATTTACCTCAAGGCATATGACAGAGCATCAGAATGGGCTTCTTAACGAGGAAAGCGAGCCAAATATGGCCAACTCTCAAAATACACAAACCACAATGCTCGCCACGGCCGATGGCGTGGTTTTGATCCGATTTGAGAAAAACCTGCTTCAGATAGGTTTTTTTGGAGCGCACGAGCGGAGGGGTCCGGTGAGCTCGAGCCGGCGCATTGAGCAATGGGTCAACCGAGAGGGCAAGAAGATCCGGGTCTCGGCAGAGTTTCGCTCCTCAAAAACGCTCGGCCTGCCTTCGACGGCTGACCGCGATAAGTACATGGCCTTTATGAAGCTGGCAATGGACCAGAAGAAGCGAATCGGAGTGGTGCAGAACCCGATCCGGTTTTCTGGCTACAGCCTGCTGAATACGCTTAGTCAATGCGACTCGGGCGAGAACTACGAGGCACTGAACCAGTGGGGAATGCGCATGGCAGACACCACCATCACCTCCGAACAGATCATCTACTCGTCCTCCTCAAAGCGGTATATGAACAAGACCGTGCACGTGTTTCGCTCGTTCACACGGCTGGGCACCAGCGCGCTCGACAACACTGCGCGCACCGATATGTTCGAGGTAGAGCTGGAGGATTGGCTGCTTGAAAATCTAAACGAGTCGTTTGTGGTACCAGAGGACTTTAAAGCCTACCAAAAGCTAGTGCGGCCTACCGCCAAGGGTATCTTTGTGTACCTGTACGTCTGGTTCTATGCCAGCAAGGGCAGGGAAGTGGAGAAGGACTATGCCGAGCTGTGCAATCTTTTGAACGTGCGGCGCTATGAGCACCTGTCGAAGATCAAAGAGACAATGGGGCTCTCGCTCGCGGATCTGGTAAACATCGGGTACCTGGAGAGCTGGGATATCCGGCCCATGTCGTCCAAAGACGGATACAAGCTGGTGCTGGCGCCCGGCAGAGCGATGCAGGAGGTGTTGCTCATGACCGAGCGCCGACTGGGGGCCGGCGCAGGGGCAGGAAGAGGGCTCAAAGCTGGCGAAGGGGAACGCAAGATTGCTGCTCCGCCGATAGAGCCGGACACCAAGCAGCCTGCGCTGCTGATGGAGCGCCTGCAGATGCAAGTGCAGTACGAGGAATGGTGCTTCCGGGAAGCGGAAAGCTGGATCGAGCAGAACTTTTCAGCGCGCGAGCACGAGGCTCGGCTGAAGAGAATTTCCAGCCAACTGCGGAAAAATGAAGCGATGGCCACGCTGATGGACCGCATGACTCCCAAGCAACGCAAGGCTGAGTTGGGCAGGCACCTGCGCAAAGAAGTAGCTAAAGAAATGGGGCTACCCGACCTGGAGGAGTGGGGACGGGGACAGTCGCAGAGCCAGCTATTCTAAAAGGGTACGGGCAGGGGACTGAGGGTTGGTTGTAAATCAGGTAAACCCAGCCTCTCCTTACTACGAGAAGAGCTCGGCACTCCTCTAAGTACGCTTACGGCCGCACGTCTCGACCGAGACGGAACATTGTACTGCACGCAATTGTTTAGTTGGTATAAACACCTTGAAGCGAAACGAAGTTACTTTCTTTTCCTCAAGAAGCATGACTTATATACCGCTATACCGCGTTAGATAGCTAACGCCTTGTTACCTTCAGTGTACTTAGTAACACATATAATTTCTGCACAACTTTCTCTTTCCTATCTACATACGATCTGCTAGATTTCTCCCGAATACATTCTGGCCAAATCCTTAGACCCGAAAGGCCCGACGGGCCGCTTGCACTGCGTATAAGTGACAGGGGAGTGCAGGTTCATTCGCGAAATACAACTGCTCAAACATGCAGCACCGGGTACGTGTCTCTTGCATATCTCCTGCAATCGGAGAAGTGAAAACATACACCAATCTCCTTTCCTATCACAGACCGCGCACCCAGGGCCCTAATGAATCAGCAAGCCAGAAACTTTCTCTTGGAAGGAGCCATGCTCGCGGACCTGGTGCTATGCGCGGGAGTGCTGACCGTGTCTTCGGTGCACGACTTTGGTTCGCACTGGCTTGGTGGAACGCTGCTTGTGGAGCGTCCCCTGATTCAAATTGTGCTTGGTCTCATGCTGGTGAGCGGGTGGCACCTCTCGTTTGTCGCGGTGGGCGCCTACCGCTCGCATCGGCTGTCAACGCCGCCGCAACTGGCGATGATGCTGTGTAAGGGCACCCTGATCGCCGCCTTGTGCGCGGCATTGTGGAGCGTGGCCCACGCGCTACCGTTTGGAGCGGCGGGATTTTCCTTTTCAGCGTTTGCGCTGCAGATAGTTGATTTTGCCGTGCTGACGTTTGCACTGCTGCTGCTGTCGCGCATGGGGGCCAGGTACAGCACGCGGTGGATGCGGCGCCGGGGCCGCAACCTGCGATTTGTGCTGATGGTCGGAACAAACTCACGGGCTGTTGCTATGGCCGAGTTTATGACCCAGCACTCCTCACTTGGCTACCGCTTGACAGGTTTTGTGGATAGCAAGTGGCACACGGCGGAGGTGCCGAGAGACTTTCGGCAGATGCTCATGGGCGACCTCGAAGCTCTTCCGTCGCTGCTGCGGGTGCTCACGCTGGACGAGGTGGTGATCGCGCTGCCGATCGCCTCCTTCTACGAGCCGATTTGCTCCATCATCGCCGAGTGTCGCAAGCACGGCATCATGGCGCGCTGCGAGGGGCGTTTGTTTGACGCGCAGGGCGCCGGGAGTTTTTTTGAACCCGAGCCGTCGCTGATTACCCTGCATGAGAGCTACCGGAGCCGCAACTCGGTCTTAGTCAAGCGCCTCTTGGACGTACTGGTTTCCTTGTGCGCGCTGCTTGTCCTAACACCCCTGTTTGTCGTCATCGCGGCAGCGATCAAGGTGAGCTCGCCGGGGCCGATATTTTTCAAGCAGGAGCGCGTGGGACTGGGCAAGCGGCGCTTCAAGATCTACAAGTTTCGCACCATGGTCGAGGACGCCGAAAAGCGGATGCATGAGGTGGCGCACCTGAACGAATCAGCAGGGCCCACGTTCAAGTTGACCCGCGACCCGCGCATCACGCGCATAGGGCAGCTGCTGCGCCGGACAAGCCTGGATGAAGTGCCGCAATTCATCAATGTGCTGATAGGAGAGATGAGCCTGGTGGGACCGAGGCCGCTGCCGGTGCGCGACTACGATGGCTTTTCAGAGGACTGGTACCGGCGGCGTTTCAGTGTCAAGCCGGGGATCACTTGCTTGTGGCAGATCATGGGCCGCAGTTCCATTGCTTTTGATCGCTGGATGGAGCTTGATATCAATTACATCGACAGTTGGTCGCTGTGGCTGGATCTGAAGATCCTGCTGCGAACCATCCCCGTGGTGCTGCGGGGATCGGGTGCGGTGTGAGACATACACAGGAGAGTGCACATTGAAGCTGAATGAACTGAGAAATGTGTACCGCACCCCCCCTGGAAAGAGGTGGAGGTTTGCCACGGTAGTTACTCTGGCTTGTGTGTGCATGGCAGCGGTGGCCACGATTGTGTTGCCGCACCATTACAAGTCCGAGATGAAGTTCCTGGTCAACCACGAGCGCGCGGACCTGTTGATTACTCCGGCCAAGGACCAGGCGGCAGCTTCCCCTGGCGAGGTGGAAGAAGCGGAGGTGAACTCCGAGATCGAGGTTCTCAAGAGCTACGACATCTTGAAAGCCGTGGTGCTCGACCGCAAGCTGTACCTGCGCTACCAGCGTGACAAGAATGCCCCGCCGACCGCCCGCAGCGTGGAGATGGCAGGCCGAAGGCTGCAAAAGAACCTATCCGTTTCAGCCGTGCGCAAGACCAACGTGATCGAGGTGGGCTACCGCGGCGACGATCCCGCTAACACGGTGGCAGTGCTTGAAGATGTGGGCGACCGCTACCTGGCGAGCCACCTGGTAGCTCACAGCGCTCCGGGGACTGACAAGTTTTTCGCCGACCAGGTAGACCGCTCCGGCGCGAAGCTGGCTGAGGCGCGCGCAGCCATCACCGCATTTCATACGCGGGAGCAGATATTCTCGCTGCCCGAGCAGCGCGGTGCGATGGTGGCGCGACTGGACGCGGTGAGTACTCAGCTCTCTGACCTGGGCACGCAGATCCACGCGCAGCAAGCCCGGCTGGTCGAGACCGGAAACCAGCTTGCCGCGCAACCCGAGCGAGGGGTGACGCAGGTGCGGCAGGTGCAGGCGCAAACCGCGCTGGAGCAGCTGGAAACCACCGAAGCGCAGCTTGAAAACCACCGTATCGAGCTGGCAACGAAGTTCAAGCCTACTGACCGGCTGGTGGCAGAAGTGGACCAGCAAATTGCCAGCACGCAGGCGCAGATTGCGCGGCTGCGCGCGGACCGCATGACCGAGGAGACCACCGATGTGGATCCGCTACACCAAAGCATGAAAGCCGATGCGTCGCGCACGGTGGTGGCTCTGAAGGGTCTGGAGGCCGAGCGCGGCAGCCTGGAGCAGACACGCGGCAACCTGCTGGCCCGCTTGGAGTCGATGGACAATGCTTCGCTTGAGCTTTCAACCCTGGAGCAGCAAGAGCGCCAGGCCGAGGACAGCTACACGTTGGCGACGCACCACCTGGAAGAGGCGCGGTTGGCTGGCGCGCTGGACCGCGAGAAGCTTTCAAACGTGGTGATGATCGAGCGGCCAGTGGCTTCGTCGATCCCCGTTTCACCGATCCTGCCGCTGAACCTGGCAATCGGGTTATTGCTGGGCCTGGTTATCTCGTTTGGCCCGGATTTGCTCCGCGCGACGCGTGCAAGCGGGCTTTCGGCTCCTCGGAGCGGCGGACGGTTGGGGATCTACGACAACGACCCCATGTTTCATCCAGTGTCGGGAGATTAGGGGAGCTTGGCGATGAAGAGCAGATGGAAAAACGTGTGTGTGCTGGCGCTGGTGTGCGCGCAGGCCAGCATGGGTCTAGCGCAGCAGTTGGCAACGCGTGATGCGCGGTACACGCTGCGGCCGGGCGATGTGATTACGGTGGATTACCGCTACACGCCGGAGTACAACGCCACGGCTTCCATAGAGCCAGACGGCTTTGTGTCGTTGCCAATGCTGGGCACGGTCAAGGTGGCTGGGTTGACGCTGCCGCAGACCCATGACGCGCTGCTGGCCAAGGCTAGTGATCGGCTGAACGAGCCCGAGCTAAACGTGGGACTGAAAGAGTTTGAGAAGCCCTACTACGTGGTGGGTGGCGAGGTAGGCGCGCCAGGCCGGTTTGAGTTGCATGGTCGCTTAACGGCGTTGCAGGCAGTGGAGATCGCAGGCGGCATCAAGACCAGCGGCAAGGCCTCGCAGGTATTGCTGATTCGCCCGGTCAATGGCGAGGAGGGGCAGACAAGGCTGATTGATCTTAAAAAGGTGATGGCCAAGCGGCAGCTGGACGAAGACGTGGAAGTACGCCCGGGCGACATCCTGATCGTGCCCAAGACCAGGTTGGCCAAGGTGGAGCCTTTTGTGCGGCTCGCCAACGCGGGCTTCTACGTCAACCCGTTCAACTTATAGGTGACTTGTATCCCGGTCCGAGGTCGCGGCATAGAAGCTGAGTTGGAAAGTGGCAAGACGCCTGGCGAGCTGCCTCCGGGCGTGAGCCAGGGTGCGGCTCCGCGCCGGGCGCTGGGGCAAAGCATGCTTTCGCTGGCTGACCAGGCGGTGGCGAGCATCGCCAATTTCGCGACGGGCGTGATTGTAGCGCGCGGGTGCACCAAAGAAGGTTTTGGGCTGTACATGCTAGGGCTTACGGTGATTCTGCTGGTCACCGATCTGCAAGGCTCACTGATTGCCACCCCGTACATGGTGTATGCGCCACGGCTGGAGGGTGCCAGGCGGGTTGAATATACGGGCTCGACGCTTCTGCATCAGCTGATGCTTTCGCTGCTGACGGTGGTGGTGCTGGCGGTGGCGGCGGTGGGCACCATGTTCGGGCTGGGGCCGCGAGGGCTGAAGCCCGTGATGTGGGCGCTGGCCGGAACGGTCGCGATCATTATGCTGCGGGAGTTTGCGCGGCGCATCTGCTTTGCACGCCTGGAGATGCGCACGGCGCTCGTGCTAGATACCGCGTGCGCGGTGTTGCAGCTGGGCAGCCTGGCGCTGCTGGCACGGTTTGGCCTGCCGACCACGCCGCGGGTGTTTGGGGTGATGGGCGTGGTGTGTGGACTGGTGGTGGCGTTGTGGCTGTGGTGGGAGCGGCAAGCGTTCCAGCCACAACTAGCGCGCGCGATAGAAGACCTGCGCAGAAACTGGATGGTAGGCAAGTGGGTGTTTGGCAGTGGGCTGTTATGGACGGCGAGCACCAACATCTATCCGTGGCTCCTCGCATCGTTTCACGGCACGGCGGCCGCGGGCGTGTTTGCTGCGTGCCTGGGGGTAGTGTCGGCCAGCAATCCGATCCTGCTGGGCGTGCAGAACCTGGTGGGTCCGCGGGTGGCGCATGAGTATGCGGCGCATGGGCCGGCGGCGTTGCGCAGGTTGGTGTTGCGGATCTCCGTGGCGCTGGCGGTGCCGGTGTCGTTGATCACCGTGGCGCTCATGGTGTGGGGCGACCGGCTTATCGGGCTGCTGTATGGGCATCGCTATGCAGGCAACTCCACCGTGGTAAAGCTGCTGGCGCTCAATCTGCTGGTTACGGCGCTGGCTTTTGCCTACTCGCGTGCGCTGTTTGCGGTGGAGCGCGCGGACCGGGACTTTGTGTTGAATGTGGCGACGGTGGTAATCATGGCGACGGCCGGGGCGTGGCTGGTGCGGGCTTGGGGGCCGTCAGGGGCTGCCTTGGGGCTGCTGCTAGCCAACGCGGTGACGTCGATGGCGCGCGCAGGGCTGTTTCTGGTGTTGCCTGTAAGGGTGGTGGAACGGCAGCAGGTGCACGCATGAGGCTGCGTCGTGCCTGGCTGGGGCGCAGCCTGCCATGGATCTCTTTTCTGCTGCTGAGCGCGATGTTTTTTCTTACCTGCCACGAACCCACCCGTGTGCAGGTGGAAGGCTACAACCAGGCACAGCAAGACATTGTGGAGGGTGTAGAGTCAGGCTCCCCTGTACGGCAGATGAGTTGGGTGCTGTTGGGCTGCTGGGCGGCCTGGAGCCTCTGGAGCTACCCACGCAACCGGCGCCTTCACTTTGAAGGTGTGCTGGGACCGGTATTGCTGGGCTTTGTTGCATGGGCGTTTTTAAGCTGCGTCTGGGCTGACGATCTTGCGCTGACGTCCAAGCGCCTGGTGAGCTTTGGCCTATTGTGCCTGGTGGCAGTGGCGGTGGTGCGCCGCTTTTCGCTGCGGCAAATGGTGGCAGGCACCGTGGTCTGCACGCTCGAATACCTTGTGTTTAACCTTGCGGCCGAGCTGGAACACGGCACGTTTCATCCACTGACGGCCGGGTATCGCTTTGGTGGCATGCAGCACCCCAACAGCGAAGGGATCGAGTTAGGACCGCTGGTGCTTTCAGCGCTTGCGGCCGCGTTTGTTTTCCCGCAGCACCGTCGGCTTTGCTTCGGAATCATGGCGGCGGGCTTGTGGTTTCTGCTGCTCACCGGATCCAGAACTTCGCTTGTCGCGACACTGCTGGGCGTGCTGGTGTTTGCGGTGGCTGGGAGTTCGCCGCGGCGAAGAGCCGCCTTGCTGCCAGGTGCCGGCGCGCTGGTGTTTGCCACGGCGCTGCTTGCGGCGGCGGGCGCGATCCCGGTGGTGGAGCAAGCGCTGTTGCTGGGGCGCGAGGATGTGATCAGCCAGGACCTGACCTCGTTTACCGGGCGCACCATCATCTGGGAGGATGTAAGCCCTTTTATCCAGCAGAGCCCGATCCTTGGGCATGGGTACAACGGCTTTTGGACGCCAGACCATATCGCCGATATTTCTAAGGAAGAAAAATGGGGCGTGCCGAACAGCCACTCCACTTATGTGGATTACATGCTCACCCTGGGCATTGTGGGGGTGAGCCTGTACGCCTTTGCGCTGGTGGCGGCGCTTTGGCGCGGAGTGCAGATGTGCCGCATCCAGCATGATCCAAGCCTGGCGCTTGTGTGCGGCGTGCTTGTGTTTTCGATCGTCGATGGGCTGACAGAGTCAGGCATGGCGGAAGGGGAGTTGGGCACGCTGCTGTGTGCGGTCGCGCTGGTTTGGCTGGCTTCCGTGCCGCTGCACCGGATACGGGAGCTGCAGGCAGCAGAGCAAGGTCAGAGCAGGGAGTGTGCGGCGTGAGCCTCATGCAGCCGGCTACGAAGCCATTTTATATCCCCAGCCTGGACGGCATCCGTGCGCTCTCGTTCTTGCTTGTGTTTCTTTCGCACGCCGGCCTGGAAAAGGTGGTTCCAGGATTGTTTGGGGTGGCCGTGTTCTTTTTTCTAAGCGGCTACCTGATCACAACGCTGATGCGTTGTGAGATCGAAAGCACGGGTACGCTTTCTCTCCGCAACTTCTTTTTGCGGCGCGCCTTGCGCATTCTTCCACCGTTTTACCTGGTGGTCGTTGTGCTGATACTGGTGGTGCGGTTCGGTTGGCTTCCGGGTTCGCTGAGTACGGCAGACCTTCTGGTGACACTGCTGTACCTGACCAACTACTGGAATATCTTTGTTCACCAGATTCACATGCCAGGTTTCAACATCTTCTGGTCATTGTCGGTGGAAGAACACTTCTATGTTGTTTTTCCGTTCGTGATGCTGCTGATGACGCGGCTAAAGTGGACACGCTATCGGCAGGCAGCGCTGCTTTTGGCGGTGTGCGCGCTGGTGCTGGTCTGGCGATGCGAGCTGGTGTATCAGGCGCATGTGCTTACCCACAGCTACGGCGCTTATGGCGACCCATTGCGCACGTGGTTTGCAACCGACACTCGTATTGACTCGATTCTGTTTGGGTGTGTGCTGGCGCTGGTAGGTAACCCCATGCTCGACAAGGGGCCCAAACATAGCTGGCTTGCCGCGGGCGTGGGTGTGGGGGTGCTGGTGGGAACTTTTGTGTATCGCGATCCGGAGTTTCGTGAAACCTGGAGGTACACCCTCCAGGCGATAGCGCTGTTTCCCCTGCTTATCCTCACGATCCGGGCACATGCGCACCCGCTGTTGCGCTGGCTAGAAGCTCCGGCTCTGCGCACGGTGGGCGTGCTTTCGTACACGCTGTACCTGGTGCACTACCCGGCGCAGATGCTGGCCAATCGTTGGACCAGCCACCGGGTGCCGGCGTTTGCGTTGGCGTTTGCGTTGGCTTTGGCGTTTGCCTGGGCCATGCGCCAACTGGTCGAGCAGCCGCTGGCGCGCGCGCGCAGGCGCTGGCAGTCTGCCGTAGAGCAGACAAGCCTGGTACCGGCGAGTCACGGAGCTTTGCTGGCGGTGAGCCCTGAATGACTTGCAGGGCAAAGAGGGAGGGCCGATGAAGGTAGTTTGTGTCGGATTTGATTTTGGTGAGTACTGCATGCGGTTGGCGGGTGGCTTGGCGGAGGCGCCTGACACCGAGGTGGTGCTGTTTCTTTCGCGTGAAGAGGCTACACCCTACCTGCACCTCTTGAGCCCCAGGGTCGAGCTCCGCATCTTCGACAAGCCGCGCTTTCGGCAGGCATGGCAGCAGTTAAAGATGGTGTGGAGTCTGGTGCGACAGATACGCGCGGCCAAGCCGGATGTGATGCACATGCAGCTGGGCCACATGTGGTTCAACCTGCTGGCGCTTCCGCTGCTGCAGGATATTCCTCTGGTGCTTACGGTGCACGACTCGCTGATCCATGTGGGCGACGCTGCCTCGGCCAAGACGCCGCAATGGGTTCTGGATCGCGCCTGTTTCAAGGCGCGGCAGAGGATCGTGCATGCTCCTCAGGTCAAGGATCTGCTGGTGCAGAGGCTCGGCATCGACCCGGCGACGGTGCACGTGATCCCTTACGTGATCGTGGGCGATGTGGATGTGTCGGTGGGGGAGGACATGCAGGAAGAGCCATGGGTGCTCTTTTTCGGCCGCATCTGGGAATACAAAGGCCTGCGCTACCTGATCGAAGCCGAGCCGCTGATCACCGCCGAGGTGCCTGAGGCGAAGATCGTGATCGCTGGCACGGGTGAAGACTTCGAGCCCTATCGCCAGGCGATGAAGCACCCCGAAAACTTCATCGTGCATTACGAATACGTTTCAGATGAAAAGCGTGCCGAGCTCTTCCGCCGGTCGAGCGTGGTGGTGCTGCCGTACATTGAGGCTTCGCAAAGCTTTGTGATCTCCATCGCCTACCGCTTTGGAAAGCCGGTGGTGGCGACCACGGTGGGTGGGTTGCCGGCGATGGTCGATGACGAGCGGACAGGCTTGCTGGTGCCGCCGCGCGATGCGCCAGCGCTGGCCCGGGCAATTGTGATGCTGCTGCAGGATGAGGGCCTGCGGAAGGAGTTTGGCGCTGCCAGCATGCAAAAGGTGAATGTGGAATGTGCACCCGAGCGTGTGGGTCGGCAGACACGAGCGGTGTACCTCGAGGCAATGAGGCCATGCGTGTCAAGGGCCGTGCTAGCGGAGCAGACGGCAACCGGCAATGAAGTAAGCAACCCCAACGTGTAACCGTGAAAGAAGCTTGACGGAGATGGCGCGAATCGTTCGAGTGGTGAATGTAGGACCAGGACCAGGAGTGCAGGGCGGCATTACGCGGGTGCTTGACTGCGTGGTGAAGCGGCTTCCTGAGGATGTGCGCGTGGGGCATATCTCCACCTTTACCCGGTATACGGGCGATCCGGAGGCAGGCAAGAGTGCCAAGGGCAGCAGGGCAGGGCAGGCGCTCGTGTATGGCTGGGCGGTGGCTTGCGTGCTGGGGCTTGGGTTGACCACGAAGCCTATCTTCCACGTGCACGTTTCGCGCAGAGGCAGCCTGATGCGCAAGGGTGTGGTGTGCTGCATGCTGCGGGTGCTGCGGTGCCGGTATGTGATCCACTCTCATCCAGCGGATACGGACCTGTTTCACTCGTGGATGCCGGCAGTGGCGCGGCGGTGGGTACTTTGGGGCTTCGCGGGTGCAGACCGTGTGTTGGTGCTGACTCGCTTCTGGCAAGAGCATTTTATGGGGCTGCTGGGGCTACCGGAAGGGCGTGTGCTATTAATGCCGAACCCGGCGGAGCTGCCTGCGGAGATACCACAGCGTTCGCGCAAGGGTGGAATGCAGTTGTTGTTTCTTGGAAGGCTGGGTTCCCGCAAGGGCACGTTTGACTTGATCCGCGCATTTGCAGGTCTACCCGAGAAGCTGCGTGCGGAATGCCGGCTGATCATGGCGGGCGATGGAGAAGTCGAGGTCGCGCGCCAGCTGGCCAGGGAACTCGGCTGCGCAGACCGGATCAGCTTTCCTGGCTGGGTGGGGGCTGCGGATGTTAACCAGTTGCTGCGCGAGTCGCACGCACTGGTGTTGCCCAGTTACGCCGAAGGCATGGCGATGGCGCTGCTGGAAGGGCTCAGCTGGAGCTTGGCCGTGGTGACGACAGGGGCGGGCGGCAACGAGGACTTTTTGGAAGACGGCCGCAACAGTCTGCTGGTGACGCCTGGCAACGTGGAGGAAATTCGAACGGCCTTAACCCGCCTAATTGAAAGTCCGGAGCTGGCCGAGCAACTGGGCCGCGCGGCGCGGGTGACAGCCACCCGCTACAGCGTAGAGCAGTATGTAGAGACCTTAAGCGGTTTGTACCGGGAGCTTGCCTGGGGAGTCGCGGCCCAGACGAGCGACGCGACTCCGGCTCCCTCAAACGCGAAAGGCGCGGCATCGCCGGCCATCCTGCTGAAAGCGACAACGCAATAATGACCGTAAACGGCCAACAGAGCCGGCACCAATCCGCTCCCTTATCGGAGCGTAGCATTTCTCTATATTCCCGACTGCGAGTAGACGATGACACAGAAAAAGATGAATATGCTGGGCGTCAGTATGGATTGCCTTTCGTATGAAGACATGCACCGGATCTTTCGCGAGTGGCTTTCCGATAAAAGCGGACGCTCACACTCGATTGCTCTGGTCAATGTGAACTGCTGCGTTTCAGCGCTGCTGGACAAGCGGCTGGTGCAGCTTTACAACGGAGCCGACCTAGTGGGCGTGGACAGCATGCCGTTTCTGCGCTGGGCTCGGAAGTTCTACAACAAAAGAGCCGATCGCTTCTACGCACCCGACCTCATGCTGGAAGCCAGCCGCAAGGCCAAGGAGTACGGCTACACGTTTTTCCTGTATGGCGGCTCGCCCGGTGCGCCAGACCGCATGGAGCAGTACCTGCGCGAGCGCTTTGAGGGGGTTCGGATTGTCGGCAAATACTCGCCGCCGTTTCGCGCGCTGACCGAGGGTGAAGATCAGGCAGTATGCGACATGATCAACGAGGCCCAACCGGATATTGTATGGGTGGGGCTAGGTTCGCCCAAGCAGGATGTGTGGATCAGCGAGCACCGCGAGCGTATTCGCGGCTCGATCCTGATCGCCTCCGGAGCCACCTTCGATTTTTTTAGTGGTCGCATCAAGCAGGCGCCCGAGTGGATTCGTAACGCGGGCTTTGAGTGGCTTTACCGCCTGACCAAGGACTTCCGAAGGCTGTGGGTGCGGTACACCGTGTACAACGTGATCTTCCTGTTGATGTTTGCATTGCAGGTGACGGGGTTGCGACGGTTTGAAACGGCCGAGTAGCTAGCCGCCTCTATGGTTTAGCGCCGCATCCATTGGTAATAAGGCCGGGCGGAAGCGTGACCGAGCAAAGCCACTGAGGAAACAGTGGGTCGTACACGGGCGCGCTGCCAGGCTGGTGATAGCCCAGCGTTTTGGCCGAGCTGGTTTGCGGGTAGAAGTTGTAGATCAACGAGACCATGCAGCCGGGGACGTTGGCGCTTGTGGCGCAGCGCGGCGCGCCGGGAATCGCAGGGTTAAGGTAAGCCGGCGAGACGCCGATGAGATTGCTTGAGTCATAGGTAAAGTCGCCGCTGTCGTACACAAAGGTGTTGTTGCCGCCCTGGCCGTTGGCAAGGGTGTTGGCGACAACGTCGGAGGAATCGCCCTGCGAGACAGCCACGGCGTAGATGGCGTGACCGCCGCACCCGGAGGGGGCGTTGGTGGACAGGAGATTGCCGTAGGCCTGCACTTTTTTGGCTTCGACAATGGCCAGTTCGCCACAGCCATACCAGCTCTGATTGGGATCAGTAAGGTTAGCCCAGGTGGTGTTTTGGGTCAGGAAGATGGTGGCGTGGGGGGAGCCGGCCTGGTTGTTAAAGACCTCGATCCCCTTGCCACCATTGCCCACCACGATGTTATTGGTGGCAACGGCCTGCGCGGTATAGGGTTGCAGGCCGTGGGTTTGCGAGCCGTCAAAGGTATCAAGGATGATGCCTTCACCATCGGTGGGCGAGCTGTTGTTGCAGCGGACGGGATTGACGTTGGCGTAGGCGAAGTTGCCAGCGACGTAAATATGTGTGCCGGGAGCAAAGTCGGACTGCACTGGCTCCCACACGGAGATGCCGCTAGCACAGGTGCCTGAGCCGCTGGCCGCGTTATAGGCAACATTACCGAGGATCGCCAGGTAGTCCACTCCGGTGAGCGAGGGGAGGTTGGGCGTGGAGGCAAAGCCGGTCTGCGAGCAGCCGTTGGCGACGTTGTTGGCAAAGATGACGTGGTGGATGGTGTGAGGGGCAGCCCAGTTGGGCTGGGCCACAAAGCAGGCGCCATACAGGTCAGAGGCGGCGGTGGTGATCTCCCAGCCTTGCACCCCCCAAAAGCTTTGGTCTACCCACATGCCCTGGTTCACGTTGGTGAAGATCTTGCAGGAGTCAAAGACCTGGCACTTGAGCCAGGCGACATTGTTGACAGACGGGCATGAGACCGTTCCCCATTTGCCGGTGTAGAAGTTGGAGGCCGCGTAGTTGCCAGGGGAGGCCAGGATGGTATCGCCACAGTTGAGCGAGTGGTTTGGCGTAAGCCAGGGCGAACTTGCCGCGAGGCCGGAGTTGGTGTCGTTGCCAGTGGGCGAAAGGTAGTAGTTATGGGCGACGGTGGGGGCGGCGGCCGTGATGAGGGGCACGACGGCGACATGACGCGGGCCGCAGGCGGCAAGGGTCAGGGCGATCCAGCCAGTGGAGAGAAGCTGGAGCGAGGGCGAAAGTGCAAGAAGAACTAGCTGGAGTGCGGCGCGGAGGGCAAAGGGAAAGCACCACATGGATTTATTCCTCGGGGACATACAGCCGCTCCTGATGATGCGCATGGTTATGTCGCCGGGGTGACAGGTATTTACTGCAGACACGTAACGCAGGTAACAACATGGGAATGAAACCGGATTGGCTAGGGGACGGGTAACAAGAAAAAGGGCCTTCCGAATCGGATGGCCCCTCTTTTATGATCTGGCTCGGATGCGCTTTGCTTTTTTATGGTTTGACGTGTGCCTTACTGCGCCGCGGCGCACCCCATGGTGACGAGGTTTGTGGGTAGTCCAGCGGTGCAGAGCCATTGCGGAAAGAGCGGGTCATTTACGGGCGTGGAGCTTGGCGGATGGTAGCCCAGAAGTTTAGCGGCGTTTGTCTGCGGATAAAAGCGATTGACCAGCCCAGCCATGCAGGCCGGGACGTTGGCGGTGCCGGAGCAGGCGGGCGCACCAGGAACCGCCGGGTTTAGGAACGCGGGCGAGACGCCGACAAGGTCGCTGGAGTTCAGCCCAAATCCAGGGCTTTCCCAGGTGAAGATGACATTGCCACCATAGCCGTAGAAAAGCGTGTCGTTGATCACGTCGGTCTTATCGATATTGGCAACGCCCAGGCCGTAGATGGCGTGGCCCGAGCAGGCGGTTGCGGTGTTTGTTGAGAAGATGTTGCCGTAACCGTAGACATTGCTGGCAAAGAGGATGTGCAGCTCACTGCAACCGATCCAGGCCTGGTTGGGATCGGTGAGGTCGCCCCAGGTTGTGTTCTGGGTAAGAAAGATCGTTCCGGTACTGGTGTTGGTCTGATTTGAGATCTCGAGGCCGGCGCCGCCATTGCCCACCATGATGTTGTTGGTCACCACCGTTTGCCCGGGGTAGGGAGGGATGCCCTGCGTCTGGGCCCCGTCAAAGGAGTCGAGAATGATGCCTTCGCCATCGGTGGGGGAGCGGTTATCGCACCAGCTGGGGTCACGGTTGGCGTAGGAGAAGTTTCCGGCGATGTAGATGTGTGTCCCGGGGCCGCGGTCCGAGGCAACGGGCTCCCAAAGCGAGATGCCACTGGCGCAGGAGGTACTTCCCTGGGCGGCGTTGTAGGCGATGTTACCGACGAGCACCAGGTAGTCAACGCCGGTGAGTGTAGCGACGTTGGGAGCAGAGGTAAAGCCAGCCTGGGAGCAGCCGTTGGCTACGTTGTTGGCGAAGATGATGTGGTGGATGTTGGTGGGGTGGCTCCAGCTTGGCTGCGCGATAAAGCAGGCGCCGTAGGTATCGTTGGGCGTGGTGATGACCTCCCAGCCGGTGATGCCCCAGAAGCTGGTGTCCACCCACATGCCCTGGTTGGTGGAGGTGGAAATTTTGCAGGCGTCAAAGACCTGGCACTTGAGCCAGGCAACGCTGTTGCCGGCCGGACAGGAGACGGCGCCCCACTTGCCGGTGTAGAAGTTTGCCGCTGAGTAGTTGGTGCTGGGCGCGGCGAGGATCGTATCGCCACAATTTACAGGGTGATCGGGAGTAAGCCAGGGAGACTGCGAAGAAAGACCATTATTTGCGTCATTTCCGTTGGCGGCCAGGTAGTAGGTGGTGCTGGCGTGGGCACTGGCAACGAGCAGCAGTGAGAAAAGAAAGAGGGCGAAGGAAAAGGTGTTTCGCAGGTGCTGAGGGAGTTTCCACATATTCATTAGTCCTTCATAAAGTCAAGATGAGTGAACTCGGAGAGTTATGGAAAAGGGTATCCCGAAACTGCTTCCGAAATGAAGGCTTCTCGCAGGGAAATGGGGATGGCCCGTGGTTTGTTGTAGGACGTTTTGAGGCGAGGGCGTGACAAGCTCCAGGGATTGCCGAAGAATAAACCTTGCCATGGCCGGTCTTTCCCCCAAGAGCATTGCTTCGGTACCCCTCCGCGTGCTGTTTCGCAGTGGCTCGCGCGCGAGTCGGGCGGTGACGCGGCTGCTTGCGCACGCGTGGCTGGCCTCGCAAATCCAGGATGAGCTACCGTCCTCAGTAGTGGTGATGGGCAGGAGCTGGGTGGATGGTACTGGGGCGGGGCGCTTTGGCGAGCAGTGCTTTCTGTACCCGCACCTGCACCTGGAGACGCGGGAAGGTGCGACGATCGCGGTGGGCGATCGGGTGGTGATTTCGCGCGGGGCGCACCTGGTTGCGATGGCCGGGATCACGATCGGCGCAGGGTCGATGATCGGCGAGTACAGCAGCTTGCGAGATGCCAATCATCAGCGTGTGGAGGGGGTGCCAATTCGCGAGGCTGGGCATACAGCGCGGCCCATCCACATTGGCAGGGAAGTGTGGATTGGCCGGGGCGTGACGGTGTTAGGCGGGGTGACGATTGGCGATGGTGCGACGGTGGGCGCTAACGCAGTGGTGACCCACGATGTGGACCCAGGGGCGGTGGTGGCCGGGGTGCCGGCGGTGCCGCTGCGGCGGAATATTACAGCAGGGGCTTAAGGAAGTGGAGCCCGGCGGTGAGGGTGGCAAAAACGAGCGTCATCTGCAGGTCCTGCCGCCAAGGATGGATGTTTTGGCGGGTGACACCAATCTGGATGATGAAGTAAAGGGGGAGGTCGCCAGCAGCCACGGCGACGATGCCACCGACCAGCATGGCGCGGAAAGACGACAGCGATTCGACGGAGA
>CALMAN010000178.1:19172-29932 GCA_937859835.1 uncultured Acidipila sp.
AAGCGTAGATGCCCACCAGCATGGTAATGGCGTAGGCTGCGTTGCCTATCCCGCCGTACTTGGACTTGCCGAGTGAAAGCAGCACAGGGTAAGTGGTTTGGTAGAGCAGGGTTTGCCAAAGGCCCAGGGACAGGATGGGAACCATCCATGCGGCTTCGTGGTAGCGAGGGTCGTAGAAGAAGGTGATGAGCAAGCCCCCGAAGTTGACCATGAGCGCGAGGATAAAGGCGCTGGCGATGAGAGCCATGCCGCGAAAATGAAAAAAGCGCGCCTGAAACTCCTGGGCGGGGCGGTGGATCATTTTCGCGATAGAAGGGAAGATCACGCGCGTGCCGAGAGCGTTGAGGATTTGACGAGGGATGTCAGAGATTTGGTAGGCGAGACCGTAGATGCCGAGAGTGGCCAGCGGGATAAGCCGGCCGAGGACTAGCTTGTCGGCCTGCGAGGCAAAAAAGTAGAAGGCGGTCGACACCATGATCCACTTGCCGAAGTGGATGACTTCATGGAGGCAAGACTTGTCCCAGCAAAAGGAGTTGCGTATGCCGCGGGATACGGCCGGAATGTGGCTGAGGCAGAGGCGGTAGACAGAGGAGACGACCTGGCCCGCGACGATGGACCACACGGAGGGATGGATCACGGCCCAGGCGATGGTGACAGCGAGCGCCACCACGGCGGTGGACCCATCAATCATGAACAGGCGAGCCACACCCATGTGCCGCGATAGGGTGAGCAGGCTGGTGCCGTTGAAGCTGCTGATCAGGGTGCTGAGCGCGAGCACCGGCAGAAGGGCGACGAGCTTGGGGTCGTGGTAGAAACGAGCCGCGGGGACGCACAGCACGAGCGAGGCAGCCCAGAGCACCACGCCGCGGCCGATCTGCACGCTCCAGGCGGTGTTGAGAAAGACCGGATCGTCGGCGCGCTTTGACTGGATGACGCTGGGAGCCAAGCCGATGTCGGAAAGGAGATTGATGCCGACCACGAGCGTGGTCACCAGAGCTATCTCACCAAAGTAAGTGGGCGCCAACAGGTGCGTAAGAACCATGCTGCTGACCACGCGCAGCACCATCGTGAAGCCGTACTCAAGGATGGACCAAAGCGAAGCAGAAACAACCTTTCGCTTAAAGGAGCCCTGGGCCGGAGCTTGCTCGTCGATAGCAGGTGTGCTCATGGACAGGGCCTCCGGTGAGCACATTCTATGGGAAGCTGCTGGAGGCCGCGGCAGATAGCTGTCAACTGTCCCGATTTGCTACGCTCCGCGGTTGGGTGTCCTTACTTTGGGCATACAGATGCCTCCTTCATTGTTATGATGAACGGGCGTGCAAACCCTGAACGTCCCCGCACGTTCCCAACCTGCCTGGGGGCATGCAAGCGCTTCCGTGCTCGGCGTCGGGCAGAAGCCGATGATTGCTGCGCATGAGTGATTTCCGAGGTGAAGTGCTGGCTTCCTCCGCCGAAACGATGCGGCAAAGGAGTTTATGAACCCGGTCATACTGAACCCATCGTTTGAGACCCAGCCACAGCCCAGCCTGAGTTACTCCGCGCCACCGCCACCACGCAACATGGGGCGGCAGATTCGGCGGGCGTACCAATTGCATCCGGTGCTGGCGTGGATGGTCGCGGTGCTGGCGTCGCTGGGGCTGGTTGCTTTTGCACTTTCGCGCGGACCATTTTATGAGGCGACGGCGCTGATCTACGTGCAGCCGGAAAAGGCGCGCGTGGCCACTGACCTGTCGGACGGCGCGTATGACTCGATGCGCTACGACAGCTACATTCAGCAGCAAAAGCAGACCCTGCTGCGCTCGGACGTGCTGAGTGAGGCACTTGCCCAGGCGGAAAAGGCCTCTGGCCACCCTATCTGGACGCTGCCGAAGGAGACGCCGCATACGGCGATGGTGCGGCTTCAGAAAAATCTCAAGGTTGAGCGCGAAACGGGCAGCTATCAGCTGTCGGTGACGCTGGGCGGCAGCGACCCCAAGGGGTTGGCGGCCTTGTTGAACTCCATTGTGCGCACCTACATCATGAAGCAGCGCCTGGACGAGCTGGGCCAGAGTGACCAGCAGTTGGCGCTGCTGATGGAAGAGCGAAAGCGTGTGCAGGATGAGCTGGAAACCGATCGCGCCGAAGAAGTTGATTTGAGCAAAAACCTGGGCGTGGCCGATGTGAGTAGCAGCAGCGCGATGCCGGGAAGTAACACCCCTGCGACTAACCAGTTCGACACGGAACTGGCCGTGCTGCGCAACCAGCTGGCGGACGCGCGTGCGGCGCGCACCACCGCGGATGCCCAGTTGCAATCGGTGCAGTCGGCGGCCGGTGGAGGCCCAGACAAGCCCCTGGACGCAGCGGCGCAACAGACGCTTGAGAATGACCCGGGCCTGGCTGCCGTCAAGGGGGAGATCAACAAGCGGCGCAGCGAGCTAGCGACCCACATGGCAGGGCTCACTCCGAAAAACCCTGTGTACCAGCAGGATGCGGCCGAGATCAGACGGCTGGACCAGTCACTGGAGGAGATGGCCGGAGAGCTGCGAGCTAAGGCAGCGAGCGACGTGATGGACAAGCTGCGCCTGCAAGCCTCACGTGCGCGGGATGTGGAAGCGCGTATTGAAAAACAGCTGCAGGACGAGACCGCGATCGCCGCCGGGGCGACTACCAAGTTGCAGCGCGCATCGTTTCTTTCCACCAACATCGTGCGGCTGCAAGCGCGCTTTACCGAGCTGGACAACGCAGTGAACGCGTTGCAGCTGGAGCACGGCTCAACCGGGCTGGTGCACTTGCTGGTGCCGGCCGAAACGCCGCTGAAGCCAAAGCTGAGCAAGACCAGCTTGATCCTGGCGGCCGCAATTCCCCTTGGTATCGTACTGGGCCTGATGGTGGCCATGTTGCGGCAGAAGATGGATCCCTATGTCTACATCGGGGAGGATGTTTCGAGCGCACTCCAGTTTCCGCCCATGGCGGTGCTCCCTGCACAATTTGAAGTAGGCGATGGCGGCATGGAAAAGTTCATGCTGCGGCTGGTGGGTGCGCTCGATCAGGCGCACAGTTCCGGCGGCGTGCGCTCTATCGTGTTTTCAAGCGTCTCGCGCAATACAGAGCTGAGCGGACTGCTTGAGATGCTCCAGCGTGCATTGGAAAAGCTGGGCTATCGCGTCCGGACGTACAAGGCAGCAGCGATATTGGCAGGAGGGCTGGCTGTGCCGGAACGCGTGGTGCCCGAGCTTGGGGGCGAGACCAAGGCGGCTTTTGCTGGGGCCCTGCATCTGGAGAGCGAAGGGAGGGGAGGTGGCGCACACATCTCGGCTGCCAACGGGCGGTCTTCGCTGGCCACAGCCCTGCCAAGTCTGAACGGCGAAGCACACCTGGTTCCGGCGGCAGCCAGGGGAAGGCGCAGCGTCTCTCTGGCCGAAGCGTTTGATGGAGGAGTGGACCTCCTGCTGATCGAGGCGCCGTCACTGCTGTTTTCCGCGGAAGCGGAGTTTGCAGCGCGGCTGGCGGACCTGACTGTGTTGGTGAGTGAGTCGGCTAAAACAAGGCGCGGGGAGTTGGCGAGTGCGCTTGTGCTGGCGCGCCGGCTGAGCCTGAAAGGCATTGCGGCTGTGCTGACAGAGGTGAGGCTTCGCCACGCGGACCCGGAGCTTGCCGAGGTGATGCGCCAGTCGCGGGAGTGGCAGGGTGAGGAGCCGGCGAGAGCGATGCCGGAAGAACGCGTGGAGCCAGGCCGGCGCCAAGACCCGCTCAGCATCTTTTTCAAAAAGCCAGCGGCCCTGCCGAACGACCCGTCGGATACTGCGGAGCAGGAAGCGGCGCACCGGTAAGCGCAGCGTGCGTTTGCCGCTTCACCCACTGATGCCTAGGACAGCGTGAGCGGTTGACCCGCTGTCTTCTCGGCGGGCTACTTATATTCGAGCAGAGCCACATGCTCGCCCTTGCTGCGGGTCCAGCGATACTGCAGCTGACCCACAAAGATAGGGAGCTGCTGCAGGTGGGAGTGGATCCCGTAGAGCAGAATGGCGATCGCGTCCTGCGACTTCCAGCGGGCCTTCCACGCGGAGCGCAGCGCCAGCAGCGCCAGCAGCAGCAGCGCCGCCAAAAGCGGCACCGGGTTCAATAACCCAAAGGAGCCGGCGACCCCTGCAAGAAGAATGGAAAGCAGCATCACGACCCGGTTGCGGTTCTGCCGGGTCTCGGCCTGCCAAAAGGGCGAAGCGGTGTTGCGAAAGCGCTCGCTGACTTCGGCATAGGCGTGGCCGGCGCGCGTGGCGCGCTTCCAGTACTGGCGCCAGCGGGTGATGGCCAGGTCGTGAAGGGTCATGGGGCGGTCGAGGTGCAGAATGCGATAGCCAAGCGCGGCGATGCGACGGCAAAGCTCCGGCTCCTCGCCGGCGATCAGTGTTTCGTCGTAGCCGCCGGCGGCTGCAAGCACATCGCGGCGGAAGAGGGCATCGCCTCCACAAAAACTCGTAAACCCCGGGGGGTAAACCCAGTCAAGATTCAGGACGCGGTTGTAGACGGAGCGTTCCGGGTGGAGTTCCTTGCGGTTGCCCCACACGACGGCGATCTCGGGTAGGGCGAACTCGGATAGTGAATCAGCCAAAAAGCGGGGGTGGAGAATGGTGTCACCATCGAGAAAGAGAATCAGGGAGCCGCTTGCCGCGCGCCAGCCGGCATTACGTCCCAGGGCAGCGGTCGGCCGCCTGGGGTGCAGTGCGATCACCTGTGCGCCGTAGCTCTGGGCCAGGGCAAGGCTCCCATCCACCGAGGCGGAATCGACGTAGATGGTCTCGACGCGGAAACCATCCAGCTCCATGGCAGCGATGGACTGGAGACAAAGGCGCAGGCGCGCGCCTTCGTTGCGGCCGATGACCACAACAGAGACGAGCGGGGAAGTGTGCGCGGCTGCGAGAGAGCTCATGGGTGTCATTGTGCTAGTGCATGATTGCGCCGAGCGTAACAAGGGCTGCCAAAGGGGCGAGCTTCTCGATGACGTACCCAGCCTTGTTCAATCCACTCTCAGGAACATAAAGAATGTCGCCGGAGTAGAGGGTCAGATCAAGCGGCTTGGCTTGCAGGATGTCCTTGTAGCGCACGGTGATTACCCTGCTGGGGGCGTGGGCATCGCCGCGGTGAATCACCTGGATCACGGCCGAGTTGCCGGCTTTCTCCGTGGGGCCACCTGCCTCAGCCAGCAGCTGTGGAAGGGTTGAGCGATTGGTGAGGTTGAGGGTGCCGGGGTGGATCACCATGCCCATGACAGAGACATACTTGGTGGGTCCCGGGACGTAGACGATGTCGTTACGCCGAAGCCTGTAGTCAGCGAGGTTGTGGTCTTCTTCGATCAGCTGCCGTAACTCAACCGTGAACACGGTGTCCTTGCCGCGGTAAATGATGCACTCTTCGGGATAGGCGGCGATGGGGTCGCCGGGAACGGGAGCAACGCCCTCTCTGACCGGAGGGCCGCCGCGCGAGATGACTTCCAGCAGCAGCGGGGCCCCTTCAAAGTTCATTACTCCCGGGTGCCCGACCGCTCCGAGCAGCGTGATGCGGTTGGAGGTGTACTTGTCGACACTGACAAAAACAGTCACGCCCTGGTAGTAGGACCCGAGCGCGTTCTCGATCAGGGTTGCCGCCTGCTCGCGGGTCTTGTCGGCGACTTCAACCGAGCCGGCGACGGGCAGAGTGATGCGGCCATCGGGGCCAACAATGTGCTTGGAAGAAAGCTCGGTACGCCCAGCGACCTCGACCGTGATCTCATCGCCGATGCCGAGTTGGTAGGGCGCATCGGCTGCAGGCTCAAGCTCGCGGAGCACGTCAATGGGATTCTTTTTGAGCTCGACCGTTGGAGCATCCACAGGCGCGTTGGAGTTTTGCGCGTGCGCGGGCAGGGTGAACAGCAGGGCGCAAAGAAACCATCCAAACAGCCTGAAGTCTGCACCCTTAGCAAAGGACGGTGGCATATGCATACGCTGGGGCGGGACCAATCCGCGGGAAGCACAGTATGCAGCCCGCAGGAGTGCGAAAGGGAACGCTCGCTGAGGCGGCATGGGTTTGTGGTGATGATGAAGCACATGTGGGCCACGGAGAGCAGAACTCTCTGCCGCAGTCGGGAAAGAAGTAGTCGGGAAAGAAGAAAAAGGAGTCATGGAAGAAGGCATCCTCACCAGGGCTGCGCGGGGCTAATCGTGCCGCCGGACGTATCGACCCAGGCCTGGCGCACCAGGCCGGCAAGGATGCGGGCATCTTCGCCGCGGCTGCGCCGGTCTGGATCACGGCTGCCGCGATTGCGCCAAAAGCGAAGCTGGTAGAGCAGGTGTTCCAGGTGCATGGCGAGCCAGGCCTTTCCTCCGTGGTGTTTGTGGTAGTAGAGCAGCATGGAGCGCATACGCCACAGCTCGACGCGCTGCTTGCCCTTGGACATGGCGTTGAGGCTCCTGCCGGACTGGCCGCCCAGGTGCGTGACGACGATGCTGGGCCAGTAGCGAACCAGGAAGCCATGCGCCTTGAAGCGGCGGCACAGGTCTGTCTCCTCGTAGTACAGAAAGAAGCGCGGATCAAAGACGCCTACCTTTTCGAGGGATGCGCGGCGAAAGATCATAAAAGCGCCAGGCACCCAGTCCACATCGGCGGGCTGCTCCAGGTCGGCCCAGGTGCGGTCGAGCGAGGCGAAGATGCGCGAGCGGGGAAAGCGCGAGGCGAGTCCGAAGTACACGGTGGCATCGCGCCACAAGCTGTGAAACATGCGGGCCGATGGCTGGGGCGAACCATCAGGGCCAACCTGGCGCGCGCCGCCGATGCCGACCTCCGGGCTTTGCTCCATCAACTGCCAGGAGCGCTGAAGGGCGCCCGGTTGAAGGAACGCGTCAGAGTTAAGCAGCACGATGTAAGCGCCGCGAGCCTGCTCGATCGCCAGGTTATTGGCTCGGCCAAAGCCGAGATTTACCTCGCAGCGCAGCAGGCGCACGGGCGTGGCGCGGTTGGGGATGTTGAGGAATTCACGCTCGACCATCTCGGCCGAACCGTCGGAAGAAGCGTTGTCCACGACCAGGACCTCGGCGGCCAAGCTGCCCTCAGCCGCGGCGCACTCGGCGAGCAGCGACTGGAGGCATTCGCGCAGAAGGTCGCGGGTGTTGAATGAGATCACGATGACCGAGAGTTGCAACGTGTCCATCGTCGGCATGTGAGGCTGCTCCTTCAAAAAAGGGCCTAAAGCCCCGCAGAGGGTTTGTTTCGTTCAGTGCGTACCCAGGCTTGGTCTGAACGCGCATGGTGCAAGAGCGAGGGGATCAGCAGCAGCTTCCAAAGTACATACGCGGGCGCTACCAGCAGCACCCACGCGTCGCGCCAGCCACCACCCACCAGCACGGCCGCAAGGAGGTGGAGCACAACCACAACCAGGCCAGCCAGGCCGAGCTCGCGTGCCAGGGGAAGCGGGGTAAGGCAGGCGATGAGCAGCAGGCAAACGTGAAAGGCGAGCGGCAGCAGCAGCAGCTCTAAGAGCGGCTCAAGCAGGCGGAGCTGACCGTGAAGGACGCCGCGCAGTAGGGCAGGCACCGTGCCGCGAACCATGCGCAAACGGCCACCCTCCCAGCGGGCGCGCTGGGTGCGAGCACCCTTGTCCCCTGCAGGCATTTCGCCAAGTACAACCGTGTCATCGAGGAAGCGCACGCTGAAGCCATGGCGGATCAGCGTGAGGTGATACTCAAGGTCTTCAACCACCGAGGTGGCGAGGTAGGGAACGGCACGAAGCGTATCCATGCGCAGGCCAAAGCCGTTGCCGAGGAGGCCCACGGAGAGTCCCCAGCGCTCGCGCCCGCGAGGACGCACGACGTTGAAGGCCTGGAGAGCGATACTCGCCAGCCGCGCGCGGATGGATTGTGTGGGGTTGCGCACGAGGTAGCGTGCCTGTACCGCGGCGCTGCCGTCGCGGAGAGCCAACCCGGCGGTGAGGACAAAGTTAGGGGCGACAATGGTGTCGGCATCGACGATCAGGACGCCGTCATAGCCGAGTTGGGCGAGTTGCACAAACGCGAAGTGGAGCGCAAAGCCCTTGCCGCGCTCTGTTTGGGAAAAGCGGGTGAGCACCTGCGCGCCGCTTGCGTGTGCGACCTCAGCGGTGCGATCGGTGCAGTTGTCGGCGACGACAAAGATATCGAACAGCAGGTCGCCTGGGTGGGAGGCCTGCAGGCTTGCCACAGCGGAGGCGATGCCCGCCTCTTCGTTATGTGCGGGCACGACGATTGCGATACGCCACGGGGTAGCTGGCGATGGCAGGGAGCGCCGCTTGGGCAGAAGCGATCCGATGCTTAGCAGAAGCAGCTCGGCCGAGCCGGGCACGGTAAGCAGCGCAGCCGTAGTGCCAACAGCCTGCCAAAGCACGCGAAGCGCTGCGAGGGGGGCGATCACTGCGCGACTCCTAGCCTGTGGTGAAAAATCGCCGCTAGGCGGTCGACGCTGCGGGGCAGGTCGTATTCAGCCTGCACGCGGGCGCGACCGGCACGGCCAAGTGACTGGCGAAGATGCGGCTCATCCATCAGCGTGCGGAACGCCTGGCACAAGCCGTCCACATCTGAGGGGGCGACCAGAAGCCCATCGACTCCATGACGGATCAGCTCGGGGATGCCGTGGATGTGCGTGGAAACACAGGGGATCTCCATGGCCATGGCCTCCATGAGCACCACAGGGATGCCCTCGGCGAAGCTGGGGAGCGCGAACACATCCGCCCTCGCATAGAAGGCGCGAATCTTTTCCTGGTTTACCGAACCCTCAAACGAGATGTGCCCGGCGATGCTGCGCGTTGCCGCGAGTTGCTCCAGCGCGGCCCGGTCAGGGCCGTCACCAATGAAGCGCAGGCGCACCGAGCGGCCTTCTTCAACGAGGCGAGTAACGGCCTCAAGCAGGATGCGCTGCCCTTTGGCGGGCACCATGCGGCCCACGCACAGGATCTCCAGCGGCTCAGACTGTGCACGCGGCGGCGTGGGAGCGAAGTGGCTCTCATCGACGCCTAGCCTTGCGACCTCAAGCTTGGACCACTGCGCCTGCCCGGTGATCTTCATCAGCTGGCTGCGGGCGAAAAAGCTGATGCACACCACAAACAGGGCTGCTTCGACCTTTTCGGCAAGATTGTACCCGGGCACGTCGTAGAACTCATCCGGCCCGTGCACAGTCATCGAGAAGGTAATGGGCGCCATGGAGGCCAGGATCAGCGCGACGGTTGAGGCCGGCGTAGCAAAATGGACATGGAGATGGGTCAAGCGCTGCCGCCGCATCCAGTCCAGCAGGATCAGCGCCTCAAGCCAGTAAAAAACGTACAGGCTGCGCCGCTTGAGCCCGGGGCCGCTGAGCTGCAAGGCACGGCGCAGACCACGCACCAACCGCGCCGGCTGCCGCAAAGCCATGCGAGCCGCCATCGCGCTTGCCCCGGCTACGCCCTGGCGCTTCACATAAAAAGTTTGCTGCTCTTCGCCCCGCTCTTCGGCAGTCAACATATAGGCGGAGGGGTCGTTAATCGATGCCACCTCGAGCTCGATCGATCGCTGGCGCAGGGCTAGGACCTCTCGCAGGATAAACGTGTGGGACACAGCCGGGTACATGCTTACGAGATAAGCGATTCGCAGTAAAGTCGCCCCTGTCCATAGCTAGTTGCGGTAAGACATAACCGCTTCGTCGGTATTGTTGAACACTTCAAAAACTCGATGCATTCTTACAAGTTCGAAAAGAACACGCGCCGGCGCTGTGAGGCCGGCCAGCTTGATGCCGCCACCAACTGCATGCGCCTGACGCAAGCAGGAGACCAGCGCGCCCAGTCCGGTGCTGTCGATGAAATCAACATGCGAAAAATCCAGAACGAGCTTTACATCGTTTGTTAGTAAGGGCTTGAGTGCTACCTTGAAGTCGCGCGCGGTACTTGCATCAAGCACCTTGGACTCAACATAACCTACCAAGACACCGTCAATCTGAGACTGCCCTAAGCGCATAACCACTCCAAAGCCACTCAACTCAGCCGGGTACAAGGTTACTTTGGATTGAGAAGTAACCTTGAGCGCGGCCTCTTTTCTATATACCGCTCTCCTAAAACTACGAAGAGAGCATGCATTCTGGATGTGCTCTTACAGCTGCAAAGTCTAACTCTTATAGCTGCAAAGTCTAACTCAACCGCGCTATAGTTCTGGTCAGAATCCTCCTGCCTTGAGAGAAATGCTCAGTGTAGCCTTTTAGGGCAGCCCCTCATGTTATTTTCGCTTGGAATCACGCAGGAGTGTTCTTATGCAGACATGCAGGTGGGTACAACTGTGCTGAAACCTGGCTCAACCACGACAGCTGTTCCATACGGCTATGCTGGCAGCAACCCGCGCAGGCTGCAGGCTGCTCTTAAGCGCAGAACCTGGGTGCTTGCGATTGGTGTGGCGGAGGTGCTCAAGCGGGCGATGGACATTGTCACGCCGCTGTTGGCGTTCGCCGCGCTCTGCCCGCTTTTTCTGCTTATTGCTCTTTTGATCCATCTGCAAGATGGTGGCCCGGTCCTGTTTTGGCAGACAAGGGTAGGTCTACGCGGCCGGGAGTTCAGATTCCCCAAGTTCCGTTCCATGGTGGTGAACGCTGAGAAGCGAAAGGCAGAACTCTTGGCGAGTAACCATTATGGCGACGACATAAAGTTCAAGATGAAGCGTGACCCGCGCATTACGCGCGTGGGGGCCGTGCTTCGCAAGCTCAGCCTTGATGAGGCCCCGCAGCTATGGTGCGTGCTGCGGGGCGACATGTCGCTGGTGGGG
>CALMAN010000178.1:29942-53225 GCA_937859835.1 uncultured Acidipila sp.
GGGCCTCGTCCGTCCTTGCCATCAGAAGTAGCGCGTTATGGCGTCGAGGATCGCCGGCGTCTGGATGTGAAGCCTGGGCTGACGTGCTTCTGGCAGGTGAGCGGCCGAAGCGATTTGCCCTTTGAGCAGCAGGTGCGCCTGGACACGGAGTACATCGACAGTCAAAGCGTGTGGCTGGATATCGCTCTTCTGCTTCGCACCATTCCTGCCATTCTGACGGGACGAGGAGCTTACTAGAGCCATGTTCGCGATCAGGAGCCGCAACGACTCGCAACTGCGCCGCGCTTTACGCAACCTGGGTGGAAGCTTTGGCGGAAGTGATATTCGGCGCAGAAGGCGCAGGCATTACTACCGCATGGTGCGCTGGAAGCTGACCACCGGAGCCAAGAGCAAGATTCGCCGGCTGGCCGATTTGACGGTTGCGGCGCTGCTACTAAGCGTGTTGAGCCCGCTGCTGCTTGTGCTTTGGGCGGGAGGTGTGCAGAAGGAGCTATGCCGGGGCCGCTGGGCCAAGCCATTCTGGCGGTACCAGTTTTCTTCGCGCGCACCGGTCCTCTGCCGTTCGCTGCCCATGCTCTTCAATGTTTTGCGAGGTGACATGTCTTTTGTCGGGCCGCGAGCCCTCTTGCGTGAAGAGCTGCCGGCAAGCGACCCTGCGGCCTGGAAGCGTTACGATTTGCGTCCGGGCCTCCTGAGTCTTTCCTGGCTGCGCAAACAAGCCAACATCGCCTACACCGGCGAGGTGGGCATTGATGTGGAGTACATCGAGACGACCACCCTGCGCGGTGACCTGGGCATCGTTTTGCGCTCCATTCCAGCCATGCTCTTCCGCGGCAATAGTGCGGAGGCGCAAGAGGAGCTGAAGCTGCTGGGAGTGCGCATCGACAACCCCACCATGCACGAAGCCTCACAACGCATCGTGAGCCTGGCCGAAGCGGGAGAGCCGGGGCAGGTGTGCTTTGTCAATGCTGACTGCTTCAACATCGCGGCGAGCGACACGCTGTATCGTCGCACACTGGCCGCGGCCGACATGGTGCTGGCTGACGGCATCGGGGTGCGCCTAGCGGCGAGTGCGTTTGGCCAAAAGATCCGCGAAAACATCAACGGCACAGACATGCTGCCTTACCTGTGCGAGACGCTCCAAAGCAGCGGCAAAAGCATTTACCTGCTGGGCGGCAAGCAAGGAGTGGCAGAAGATGTGGTGGCCTGGATGCGCGGCCGCGTGCCTACATTGCGGGTGGCAGGCCTGCAGCACGGCTACTTCAGCTCGAACGAGGAGCCCGGGGTTCTCGAAGCGGTCCGCATGGCGCAGCCGGCTGTTCTGCTGGTTGCCTTTGGAGCACCCAAGCAGGAGAAGTGGATTGCCGCGCACAAACGCGAGCTGGGCCCAGCGGTCGCTATTGGTGTGGGTGGGTTGCTTGACTTTTACTCTGGCCGCGTAGCGCGCGCACCTTTGTGGATGCGCGAGCTGGGATTGGAGTGGATGTTCCGTTTTCTGCAAGAGCCAGGGCGCATGTGGAGGCGCTACTTTGTCGGTAATGCGATGTTCCTCTTCCGGGTAGCGCGTGAGCGCATGTTCGGCACCGCGCTTGCCCTGGATGGTCGCCCCGGCTCCATCTCATGATTGCGGTGGTTGTTTTACCCGGCCCCTCGCAATCGATGCTGGGGCTGGATGCCCGCAAACCCGCCGCCCTGCTGCCGCTGGGCGACCGGCCCTTTCTGCAGCATCTTATCGAGTTTCTTGTTGATCAAAAGATCATCTCCGTCCACATCCTTGTGGAGCACGGCTCGGGCGCTGTGGAGAGTTTGCTGGGCAGTGGAGATCGGTGGGGATGCCGGCTGCGCTATCACCTGGTACGCGATCCGGCTGCGCCTTATCGCTCGCTGCGGGTGATCCCCGAGATCAAGAGCGAGCCGTGGCTGCTGGTGCATGCCACCGGCTTTCCCCGCGTTGCGCTCGGGCCGTTCTCGCTGGACCGCCCTACCGTGTTTTGCAAGCCAGCTGCGGGCTGGGGTGGCTGTGCGCTATTTCCGCCAGGCAATTGGAGCGAGCGGCTTTGGGAAAAATCGCCTGGGCAGCTGGAGACGGAACTGATGGAGCTGCTCAACGAGCATGCCGCCGAGGTACAAGATCTGCAGGAGTGGGTCGACATCTCCACCCCTGAGAAGCTGCTTGCGGCGCAGTCGCGGCTGCTTTGCAAGTCGCTCAGCCTGGTAAAGATGGGCGGTATAGAGCGGAGCAAAGGCGTTTGGATTTCGCGCAATGTAGTGATCGACCCAGCGGCGGAACTGGTTCCACCCTTGTACATCGGCCCCAATTCGCGCATTGGCCGCGGCGCGCGCCTAGGGCCGGAGACGGTGATCGCGGGCACCTGCATCGTTGACTCCGATACGGTAGTGGAGCGCTCGCTGATCTTGTCCGGCACCTACGTCGGTTCGGGTCTCGACCTGAAGGACTCCATCGTCGACCGTCATCTGCTGGTCAATGTCGTGCATGGCACCAGCGTAAATGTGCGGGAAAGCTTTTTGCTCGGCGGGCTTAGCCACCAATATCACCGCAGTTGGCTGGCACGCGGGTTCAGCAGCGTTGCCGCCGCGCTGCTTATCCTCATGTTGCTGCCCATTACCCTGTTCGCGATCCTTTACTACACGTTGATTGGGCGTTGCTACCTCACAGCGGTGCGCGTGCCGGTGGCACCCTTGAACCGTTATTCATCACAATCTCCGCGACACTTCTGGCTCCCCTGCCTTGGCTTGGACGCCTGGGCCGAGCACCGGCCGGCCGGTTGGCAGGCGTTCTGTCGGCAGCTGCTGCCAGGGCTGTGGGCGGTGCTGCTGGGGCACATTGGGCTGGTGGGCTTGCCGCCGCGCACGGCAGAGCAGATTGAGAAGCTGGAGCCAGAGTGGAAGCTCTTGTACGAAGAAAGCAGGATCGGCCTGATCAGCGAGGCCAGCGTGGTAGCCACGCGCGAAGATGAGGCGACACAGTTCTACCTGTGCGACGCCTACTACGTCGCTCGTAAAAGCTGGCGGCACGATCTTGGCCTTGTGTGGACATACTCGCGCAAGCTTGTAAGCCTAGGTTTTAACGACCGCTAGGCGTGCCTCACTGAGATGTGCTTGCGCAGCGTGATGCAGTTGCGGCCCCGCTCCGAGCCAAGCGAGATGGAGTCAACGATCTTGCGCACGATCTGTAATCCATGCCCGCGCTGCGTCCAGCCGAGTGCCGGGTCTTCCAGCGGTTCAGGCTTGCCATGGATGCGGTGCAGCTCGCTCTTGGGGAACTCTGGCGCCTCGTCGAAAATCTCAATCTGGACTTCTTCATTGGAAAGCTGCAAGCGCACCTCGATGTCGTGCTCGCTATCGCCTTGGTAGCCATGCTCGATGGCGTTGTTAACGATCTCGGTAACTGCGATGCCCAGCAGGTGATTGTCCGTTGCAGAAACCTCGTAGTGGTCAAATACGCCGGCAAGTGCGGCCCGCAGCACCATGATCCGGTCCAGCCGGCCTGGAATCCTAAGCGTGAGCAGGTGCTGCAATGTCACATTCATCCGCTTAGCTCGCCTTACTTTCCAGGATGAGTATCGAGATGTCGTCAGGCAGCATCCGTCCTTCTGTCCACGATTCTATGTCGCTTTGCACTGCCTGCAGCAGATCTTGGCAGGTACAAGTGGCCATGTTGCTCAACAGCTTCTTTAGCCTGTCGAGCGAGTAGTGGGCGCCTTGCTGGTTTAAGCAGCTCAGCAAACCGTCCGAGTACAGCACCAGCTTTTGCCCTGGCTCCAGCACCGTGGTGGTTTCCTCATAGAGAATGTCAGGCCACAGCCCTACGGGGAACCCTCCATTTCCAATTGGGGTGATGGCGCCGTCCGCCTCAATACGGAGCGGAGTGGGATGGCCAGCCTGACACATGCTGACCTGACGAGTTTTCATGTTGAAGATTCCGTAAACGATAGTGAAGTAGGAATCGCCCTGAGGCAAAAAGCGCGCGTTTAATTCTTTGACCACTTCGACCGGCGGGATGACCCGCTTTAAATCCAGGCTGGGATCAAAGCGCATCATGGGGCTGCCGGGCTGCGGGGAAAGCAGCTGGTTGAGCGTGACCGAAAGCAGCGCGGAAGGGATGCCATGCCCTGCTACATCAAGGTGGTAAAAGATCAAGTAGTCATTCTGTACGACGAAGTAGTTCAGGTTGTCGCCACAAAGAAAGCTGCTGGGCAGCACAAGCCAGTCCACCTCGACCAAGGGGTGCACGTGCGACTCGGTGGGCAGCATGCTTAGCTGGATCTCGGATGCGGCGCGCAGATCGCTTTGCACGGTGCCTAACGCTGAGCCCAGCTTCTCGATCAGCCTGCTCAGGCGCGCGTGGTGTTCAGCGGCCACATGCCGATGCTGCAGAAAGCGAGCGGCGGTGCGCAGCCGCATGCGCAGCTCATCGCCCCGGAGCGGAAACACAAGAACATCGTCCGGGTCCATGTTGTCGGAGGCCGCAGCGCTCAGCTCTTCCGCGCTGTGGAAGTACAGCACGATATAGGTTTCTGAAAGCCCCGGAGCCGTGCGGATGCGCGTCGAAAGCGTAGGGGGGCAGCGGCGATCTGCTTCTCCGTTGCCCAGCACGAGCTCGCATCTCTGCTGCGGCAACAGGCGCATGGCTTCTTCGCCGTCAGCAACACAGACCGCGTGATGCCCCCACTCCTCCAGCTGGGTGCGGAGGGCATTTTGTGCGTGGAGATCGGGTTCAACGATAAGGATGTTCACACAAGCTCCGCGGGCGACGCCTCGAGGAAAGGTTACGCCAGTGGTAACAGATGCACCGTCGCCCCCACTGTTCTATTGCGCGTCATCCGCACCCCTGTGGGTTGCGGGGTCATGGTAGCATCGTGCTTCGCGCAGAGCGCGTGTGGCGCGCAGATCCCGTGCGGATACTTTATGAAGCGACGCGCTTTCGTAGTTCTGGTTTTGCTTGCCCTGCTGCTTGTGTGGCCGCTCCACCGCTTTGCGCACGCGGATGCTTCGGTGGCTTTTCTGGGCGACTCCATCACGCAGAAATGGCAGTATCCGGTGGCCAACTTCGGCATCTACGGGCAAACAACAGCCGAGATGCTGCGCCGCGAACCTGCCATCCTGGACCGGCACGCCTACCGGACCCTTGTGATCCTGGGTGGAACCAACGACATCCTGCTTCATGTCAGCGACGCGGAGACCCTGCGCAACCTCGAGGCCATGGCCAACATGGCGTCCACGCATGGGCTGCAGCCTGTGCTGTGCGAGGTGCCTCCTATCTTCCACAGCTTCGACCTCGCGAACAAGGAAAACTACCTGCCACAAGTGATCAGGCTGAACCGCGAAATCACGGGGCTGGCCGCACAGCACGGCTGGCTTCTGGTGGACTACTACACACCTTTGGCCGGTCACCCGAGCTACCTGAGCGACGGCGTGCACATGAAGCGGCGAGCCTACCTGTTAATGGAAGTGGCCCTGCTGCGTCATGTTCGCTGACTGCAGGAAGCTTTGACTGAAGCCGCCAGCATGGCGATCTTTTCGCTAGTGATGTGAACATCTTCGCGTGTGGCGTGGAGTAGGACTGCTTCCATACGCGCACCTGCCCATTCCCAGGTGAACTCCTGGATTGCCTACAAAAACGCAGTGCCCCTTGGCCGCAAGATAGTTCGCATACTCATACGCAACCTTGAAGCCGCCGGTGGGACGAGTGCCCTCTAGCGGCAGCAGGAACGTGATCTTGCGCGAGATACTGAGCTGCCTGGACTTATGCAGAACTGCCTGTATCCACACAGAATTAGAGGTTAACAGGGGTCTTAGAATGCCATAAAGTAACAGTGGAATGAAGTTTCGATCAAGTCAGCCGCATTCAAGGTGGAATGGCGACTTAGCGCGTTTTCTACACACCCATCTTTACTTTCGAAGCGCAGCCATTGGTTATCCTTGGAAACTTTTCACGAGATTTCAAGAGTTCTCAGTGTAGCGTTGTGAGGCAGGCAGTAGACCACTATGTTCTGGGCGATTCTCTTCCCCAATCGCCCAGAAAGAAACCTGCTTTTCTTCCCGATTTTGTTGTTGAACCCGATACTTGGTTGCTACGCGCAGTGGGAGCATTTCGGAAATTTGTTGCAGATGTGATGAATAAGGAGGCATCGTGAGGCGTCGTCTTCTCTGGATTTTCCTGTTGCTTGCCATTTTAAGCACCAGCGCTCTTGCGGTCGCGCAGGCGGTTACGAATGTTCAACTGTCCAATCTCACCTCCACATCGGTCACTATCACCTTCTCCAGCGGCGTCGCCGCCTTCTCTGGCGTGAGCTATCAACCAGTTGGCGGCGGGTGGACCACCGTGAACGAAGCCTGGGCTGTGAACCATTCGGTCGCGCTGAGCGGGTTAATGCCGGCGACCCAGTACAACTACATCCCGTGGGCCTCGGGTGCGCCGGGGGTGCCTACAATGACCTTTACCACACCTTCAGTGAACAGCAGCCCTGCGGCCTCCATTACCAACGTTGCGGTCACAGGCCTCACCTCCACCTCGGCAAACATCACGTTCTCGACTGGCGTGGCCACCTTTGCCGGCGCTAACTATCAGCCTGTAGGCAGCGGGAACTGGACCGTGGTTAACGAGGCATGGGCGGTCAACCATTCGGTGGCGCTCACCGGGCTGACCCCCGGTACGGCTTACAACTACATGGCGTGGGCCAGCAATGAGACCTCAGCCCCCGTGGCAACCTTTACCACCACAGGCAGCAGCGCCAGCCCTGCTCCCCTGGCTACCGGCCCTACCGATTTTAATATCGGTACCAGTGTCATTCAAAGCGGCTTGATAAACCTGGGCATGAACATCGAAGGCCAGAACTTTTACGACTCGGGCCAGATGCTGCGCAACCTCACCTTCCGCAACCCGGGCTTTGAAGGGGAGACCTGGCAGTCGATTTTGCAGTGCGCCTCAGTCTCCACTAATAGCTGCACCGACTCAAACGCCTGGTCGCAGTGGCCAGCCAACTTCCTCCAGGGCGCGACCTTTCAGTTCATCTATGGCGGGGCCAACGGGCAAACCGGCACGGTAGTTTCCAACACCACCGCCAACCAGTCCGACACCGGCATGACGGTGAACTTCTCGCCCATGGGCACCCAGCCCACGGCGGGCGACTTTGTGGTCGTCAAGATGACCGTGCCAGGGAACGCGCAGGCAGGCTGGTGGACTAACACCTCGGGCGGCGCGACGATCATGACCGACACCACCGATATCTCGCCGAACAGCCCTGGCAAGCAGGCTCTCGCCATCAACGCCTCCGGCAGCGGGCAGTCAGCCAACGTGGACTCCTACTTCGACTCCACTAATACGCACAATTTCGTTCTACTCAACGGCAGCTATCAGCTCAACTTCCGCGCCAAGGCCCTCGGTGGTTCCAACCAAATGACCGTCGCCGTGAGCCGGGCGGTCTCTGGCGGCAACTACCTCAACCAGACCGTCCCACTCTCGCCCACCTGGCAGGATTACCATCTCATGTTCAGCGCTGCGGAGAGCTCCTCCACACCCGCGGGCACCATGGATGTTCACTTCAACGTGAGCGGCGCCAGCGTGTACCTGGATGACGTGAGTCTCCAGCCGGCCACCACATCGAGCGCTAACCCCACGGCCTTTCGCGACGAGGTGGTCTCCGCGCTCACCTCGCTTCACCCCGGAGTGCTTCGCTACATGGATGGTGGAGGGCCGGCTTTTGGGAGCTCGATTGATAACATGCTGGCGGTACCTTTTGGCCGCCAACGCTCCGGCTCCTCGGAGGCGCTCTCGGTGGAAGGTGATGTGCCGCTCGGCCTGCATGAGTTCCTCGTACTTTGCCAAACGGTGGGGGCGCAACCCTGGTATGTGCTGCCGCCAGCCATTTCTCCGGCCGAAATGCAGAACCTGATGCAGTACCTGGCCGGCGACACCAGCACAACCTACGGAGCAATCCGCGCCTCGCTCGGGCAAAGCACCCCGTGGACCTCCGTCTTTCCCATGATCCATCTCGAGCTGGGCAACGAGGAGTGGAACAACGTCACCTTTCCCGGCAACTCCATGAACAACTACTACGCTTACGGCAGTCGGATCACCAGCGTCTTTGGCGCGGCGCGCAGCTCGCCGGTGTACAACTCGTCGAAGTTCGACCTGATCATGGGCAGCTTTGTGGTGAACTCGTGGCTGACAAACCAGGAGATTGCCAACGCGTCGAACTACGATTCAATCTCGGTGGCGCCTTATATGTTCGGCATCTTCAGCGACACCTCGTCGACAGAGGCGATCTATGGGCCCATGTTCGCCGAGCCCGAGATGTGGGACGACTCGGCCAACGGCTACATGTACCTGCAGGCACAGGCGGCCAAGGCTGCCGGTAAAACCCTGGTGAGCTACGAAGAAAACCTTAGCACCACGGGCGGCACAGCCTCTCAAAGCTTTGTAAACCAAGTGGTGCCCTCAGTGGGCGGCGGCGTCATGATGGCTGACCACATGCTGCTTCAAATGCGCGATCTGGGCATCAAAATCCAGAACGTGTGGTCGCTGCCTGGCTACTCCAACACGTTCAACAACACCAGTGGCGGTTCAGAAACCACGCCGGTGTTCGGCACGGTGGTCGACATGGGCGGCCAGTCCAACCTGCGCCGGCCAGTTTTTCTCGCGGAGCAGCTGGTGAACACGGCGATTTTGCCGAACATGCTGGGGATTACGGTGACTGGCGCCAATCCCACATGGAATCAGCCGCTGAGCACCAACGACAAGGTGCAGCTCAACAATGCACACAAGATCCAGAGCTTCGCCTTTACCGATGGAGGGGCGAACCGAACTGTGGTGATCATCAACCTGGGCCGCACCGAGACCCTGCCGGTCACCTTCTCCGGAGCCAACGCGCCCACCGGAACCGTGCAGGTAAGCCAGCTCACCTCGGCCAACATCACCGACAGCAACGAGGCGAGCGGAAAGGTACAAACCGCCATCACCACGCTCTCGAACTTTCAGCCTGCTTCGACCTACTCGCTGCCGCCGTTCTCGGTAACAGTGCTCAAGTGGGCTGTTCCGTGACTGCCAGGGGAAAACCACAAACGGCGCCAGCCCCCCATCAGGTATAAACCCTGATGACCGGGCCGGTCGGCAGGCCAGTGAGTCGCGGGAGTGCAAATGCCTGCGGCTCGGGCCGGATAACCTCGGACAAGCCGAGCAGAAAAAAGAAGATCTCAAATGACTGCGCGCCCAGCCACACCGTGCTGACGGTAAAGCCAAGGCCAAGCAGGATGCCGAGCAGCGTAAAGCCCAGGTGGCGCTCGCGCATCGTGGGGCCTCGCAGGCCAAGCCGCAGGAACGACTTGATAGCCGTAATGACCAGGATCACAAATGTGGCGGCGCCTACTGACCCTTGCACGATCCAAATAAACAGGTATTCATTGTCGATGGAGTTCTGACCGCCCACCGCGGCAAACTGGCGTCCGTAGCCCCACAGGCCCCCTTCCTGCGCCACTGGGATGTAGTTGGACAAGAGCTCGGCGCGGTACTGCGCCGTTTCGCGTTCGCTGCCATAATCAGTACGCTTGCCGCTGGCATACTCGGTAGTGAACTGATAGATAGGGACGCTGGCGATGGCAACCACCACCAGCAGGAACACGCCACGCCGAGCCGGCTGCTTGGCCAGCCCCACCCAGGCCACCAGCATGCCAATCACGCTTCCGATCCATGGGCCTCGCGCCTGAGTCATAAACAAGGACGCAGCCAGGGTGAGCAGCAGCAGTCGGGCGTACTTCATAGCGGTGGGTAGCGTGGGCAGCTGGAGTTGGTTCAGACTGGAACGCCAGCGCGCCTCCCAGACACTGAACAGCAAAGCCGTCAGGATGATCATGCCCGCGAACTCTGACTGATAGTAAGGGCCGGCCATGCGGCCAAAGCCCCAGCGCACCTGGGTGGCTTCTCCGATCCACTGGTCTGGATAGAACCGGCTCCAGAAAAGTCTGTACGGGTTGACCTTGAGGAAGTACTCGACTGCCCCGATCAACGATGCGATGGCAACCAGGATCACGAAGCGGCGCATGGCCGCGGTGCGCAGCTGCGGGTCACCGAGCAGGAGCTTTACGGCCATGTAGGTAAACAGGCCCTCTATGACCGCCAGCGCCAGCACGCGCCATCCGCCATAGATGGTGTACTCCGAGTAACCACAGGTAAAGATGAAGACCAGTACCACCAGGTCCAAGGCGGTGTACTTCCAGTCGGGCATCTCCATGACCAGCATCCACATGCCCATCACCAAAAGCGTGATGTCAAGAAAATTCAAGTCAGGCAGGTGCGTTATTTGCAGAAAGAAATTGGTCGGCAGCAGCAGCAGCACGGGGAGTAACACATTGAGAAACGCGCTTCGGAGCCCACCTCGAAGCAGCACGAGAACGCAGATGATCCCTGGCAGGAGTGTGATGTAAGACATAGGAAAACTCAGTCCGAACGAAGACCCAGCTTCAGAATAAAGGAGCGGCCTGCGGACGGGAACCGGAGCACCTTACTTCCAGGCAGCCTTCCTAGCGTTGAGCTCTGAGACAGGGAGCTAAGTGGCGCGCTGAAGACGAGCGCCCTCCATGGTCCATACTGGAGCGCCAGCGCGCGCGCGCTGCTCTTTTGCCCTGCACACCTTGCAGCTGGCTCGATGGCTCAAACGTGCTGCCTGTGCAAGCGCGGGATCTGAGACGCCCACAAGGCTCTCTTTGAGTTGCGTATGCTCACAGGTCTGAATTATGACCGGCTCCGTGGCTGTTCCAGCAAGCTGCCTGACCGGCTCCGAGGAGTGGACGGGAACACAGTACGTGCACACCTGCGAGTGGACATAGCACTCAAGAATCGACAATATCGCACGGATGTTCGCCAGCAGATCATCCTCACCAGCCGCCGGCCGGCTATCCTCGGCCAGCAGAGCCTTGAGATCGTAACGACCCTTGGAGCTTAACTGGAAACCCTGGGCACAATCCCAGACATGAGAATCAAGGAACTTGAGCGGACTCTGCAGCGGGAAAATATAAGGGAACAAACTTTCTAAGTCAGCGATCATAGTCATTTTCCGCGGCGGGTCAACGCTTTACAAACCGAAACCCTTGAGTGGTGCATCTGGGGAAATCCGTGCTCTGTGTTTACAAGTCCTTGGAAGAGGGCGGGGAAACTTATTAGGAGTTACAGCAGATGCGGCATTATTCCTGGAGCCTTGCTGCGCAGCCGCTAGCAAGTAGGCGAAATATAGCACACCTCTTGGAGGGTACAAGTATCTTGATTGCCGCAGCAAGAAATACACAAAAAGAGCCTGTTCGCAGTAGACGCAGGTAATAACTGCCAGTCACTCGTTAGGCGCCCTTTTAATGTTACTTATTAGGGATTTAGCTTCTTGGGATCTCACACACTGTTGAAAATCAGGACGCCTAAGCGCGGCTCCTCTGGACAAGCAGACCAAGGCTCTGGCACACTTTGCCCTGAGACCATTTCAGCCTGTGGCGCCTTCCTGATGCTGAAAAGCTTTCCGCCGCCGCGGATCGCGCCTGGAAGATTAGCGCTCACTCTTCTTGCCCTTGAGATAAGGTATGTGTGTGTAGCGCAGTAGCTTAGTTCAAAAGAGGGGTTGATGGTACGTGTGTAGCGCAGTCGCTTTGTTCAAATAAGAGGGTTGATTGCAATGGGATCATGGCGTAAGGCTTTTCTGCTGGCGGTCGCAGTTCTAGGGGCGCGGTCTGGATGCACAGAGCAGGCAACGCGGCCCATTGTTTCTCACGTACAGGTCAAGGACATTGGAAGCACCTCGGCGACAGTAACCTTCTCGAGTGGCTCACCCTCTTTTGCCGGCGTCAGCTATCAGCCGACACATGGCTCCTCAACGACTTGGACAACGGTTAACGAGGCCTATGGCGTCGACCACTCCGTTTCGCTCAAAGGCTTAAACCCGGCAACGCAGTACACCTTTCAGGCCTGGGCCTCCGGTGCAGCCGACAAACCCACCTCCACCTTCAGCACTACGCCCACCACCGCGGCGCAAATCAGCACGCAGATCGAGGCTCTAGGCAAAGATGCGTCCCCTGCTGGCAATTCTCACGTCGGGCTTATTGTGGGGGGCGTGGTTCTTCTTGTGGCTGTTCTTGGCCTTGGTATTTGGCGCCTCCGTCCACGCTCCGTACCTACCCCGGTGGCGCCGCCCAGAGCAGCAGGGCCAGTTCCACCAGTGCCAGGTTGGCCAGCCTCACCCACGCGCGCGTTGCCCACCACTGCGGCCACACCTGCAGACAGTGCTTATTACCCGCGCCGACTCCTGGAGACTGCAAGACAAGGAGCCAGGCTTGCGGTGGAAGTGGACGCGGACCTTCTGCAGAGAGCCCAGGCATGCACTGGCGTGACAGATACGGCCGTGCTGGTCGCGGGCGCGCTTGAGGCGCTGATCTACCTTGAAACGTCGCGCCAGTCCGAGAGTGCTCCGGTGTACGAGCCGGAGGCTGAAGGTGTTCCGCGCGGCAGCTCGCGTAAAGGATAGCGCCTGCGCTGGTATCTTGAGCGCCGTCACCCTTCGGCACGGCTGTGTGCCTACGCCTGAGCGGCTGCTTTCGCACCTAGCTCCGCCAGCACCGCATCCAGCGCTTCTGCCCACGGCAGCAGCCGCACGCCAAACTGCTTCTCCAGCTTGCCGTTAGCTAACACCGAGTGGCGCGGCCGCCTGGCCAGTGTGGGGTAGTCTGCCGAAGCGATCGCCTTCACCTGGGGTGTGCGTCCTTCCTGAAGCGCCCCAGCGCGCGCAAAGATCGCCCGCGCAAACCCGCACCATGTGGTTTCTCCGCCGCAGGTCATGTGGTATACGCCAGCCCAGGCATCCTTGGTTCCGGAGCGACCCGCGAGCACCTCTGCCACAACCGCTTGCGTTGCCCGGGCCAACTCACTTGCGGTCGTCGGCGCGCCGAACTGATCGTCCCCCACGCCCAACTCGGCACGCTCGCGACCCAGCCGCAGCATGGTCAGCAGAAAATTCCTCCCAGCTGGCCCATACACCCAGCTGGTGCGAAAAATGAGATACCGGCCGCCTACCGCACGAATCGCTTCTTCTCCGGCAAGCTTGGTGCGACCATACACATTCAGCGGCCCGGTGGGGTCGTCTTCCACCCAGGACCCCGACTTGGCACCGTTGAACACATAGTCGGTGGAGTAGTGCACCAGCAGCGCGCTTGTTTTTCGCGCTGCTTCAGCGAGCACGCCCGGCGCGCGCGCGTTCACCGCCTCGGCCACTCTCGGCTCTGCTTCGGCGCGGTCCACTGCTGTATAGGCTGCTGCGTTCACAATCACATCCGGCTTTGCCTCGGCCACTACCGCACGTATCTGTTCCGGCGAGCTCAAGTCCAACTCGCCGCGACCTACGGCAACCACTGCATGCGTCGCGGCAAAGTGGAGAGCAAGCTCCCGGCCCACCTGCCCCGTTCGGCCCACAATCAGCACACGGGGCTGGCTGCTGCTCATGGGAAAACCTCCGCGTCGCGCAGAGAGGAGCCCTGGTCATCCTTCTCCGACACGATGACATCTTCCCCACGCACCGGCCACGCGATGCCCAGCTCCGTATCATCCCACCGAACGGTGCGCTCGCCCGACGGCGAGTAGTAGTCCGTGACCTTGTAGGTCACGCCTGCCTCCTCGCTCAGCACCAGGAAGCCATGCCCAAACCCTGGCGGGATATACACAATACGCCCATTCTCCCCCGACAGCTCTAGCGCCATATGGTCGCCAAAGGTAGGGGAGCCGCGGCGCAGGTCCACCGCCACGTCCAGTACCGCGCCGTACACCACGCGCACCAGCTTGCCCTGGGGCTTCGTCACCTGGTAGTGGATGCCTCGCAGCACATGCTTTTTCGAGACGGAGAAGTTGTCCTGCACCCAGCGCTCGGGCAAGCCAAGCTCTACCATTGCCCGCTGGTTCCAGGTTTCCTGGAAAGCCCCGCGCGCATCACGAAAGACCTTGGGGTTCAGTACCAACACCCCCGGCAATGTTGCTTGTTCCACCGCTGCTGTCATACGACCTGCCTGGGCGCAATGTAGGGTTCGCGCAAGATATCCATCAAGTACTCCCCATACCCGCTTTTGCGGATGGGGGCTGCCAAGCCTTCGAGCTGCTCCGCTGTGATGTACCCTAGCCGGAAAGCAATCTCCTCAGGGCATGCAATCTTCAAGCCCTGCCGCCGTTCCACTGTTTGAATAAATAGCCCTGCCTCAAACAGTGAGTCGTGCGTGCCTGTGTCGAGCCACGCCATACCACGGCTCATTATCTGCACGTTCAGCTTGCCAGCTTCCAGGTACATCCGATTCAGGTCCGTGATCTCCAGCTCGCCGCGTACGGAGGGCTTGAGCGAAGACGCCAGCTCGACCACCTGCTCGTCGTAGAAGTACAGCCCGGTTACCGCGTAGCGCGACTTGGGCGTATGCGGCTTTTCTTCCAGGCTTACCACGCGCCCTGCACGGTTGAACTCCACTACGCCGTAACGCTCCGGATCGTGCACGGGATAGGCGAACACTGTCGCCCCACGCTCAATGGACGCGGCGGACCGGAGCTGCTTTGAGAATGACTGCCCGTAGAAGATATTGTCGCCGAGCACCAGCGCGCTTGCCTCACCGTTGAGAAAATCTTTTCCGATGAGAAAGGCCTGCGCCAAACCATCGGGGCTGGGCTGCACCGCGTAGCGCAGCTGGATGCCCCACCGCTCGCCATCCTCCAGCAACTCCTGGAAGCGCGAGGTGTCCCGCGGTGTCGAGATCACCAGGATCTCGCGAAGTCCCGCAAGCATTAGCGTGCTGAGCGGGTAGTAAATCATCGGCTTGTCATAAACCGGCAGTAGCTGCTTCGACGTGACGTGGGTTACAGGGTACAGCCGCGTCCCCGAGCCGCCTGCAAGAATAATCCCTTTCATCGTGCCAGCCGCTCCGCATAGTTTTGCTCGATCCAGTGCAGGTACCCGCCGGTGCGCACGTTATCGACCCATGCAGGATTGTTCAGGTACCACTCCACCGTCTGCCGCAGTCCCGCCTCGAACCGCTTCGCTGGCTGCCAGCCCAGTTCCCTCTCTATCTTGGTTGTGTTGATCGCGTAGCGCCGGTCGTGCCCTGGGCGGTCCTTCACAAAGGTGATCAGGTTGCGCCGCGCGCCAATCGCCGCATCCGGCCGCAATTCGTCAAGCAGGTCGCACACGGCTGTGACTACGTCGAGGTTTTTGCGTTCGCTGTTGCCGCCCACGTTGTATGTTTCGCCCACCTGGCCCCGGTCGAGCACCGCGCGGATGGCCGAGCAGTGATCGCCCACATACAGCCAGTCGCGTACATTGCCACCATCGCCATAGACCGGCAGCGGCTTGCCTTCGAGTGCGTTCAAAATGACCAGCGGAATCAGCTTCTCAGGAAACTGCAGCGGCCCATAGTTGTTGGAGCAGTTGGTGGTCAGCGTCGGCAGCCCAAAGGTGTGGTGGTAGGCGCGTACCAGGTGGTCCGAGCCGGCCTTGGAAGCGGCATAAGGACTGTTCGGAGCGTAGGGCGTTTCTTCCGTAAACGCTGCATCTTGCGGCCCCAGTGTCCCATACACCTCGTCGGTCGAGACATGGAGAAAGCGGAAGCTGCTACGGTCTGGCTCGTCGAGCTGCGACCAGTAAAGCCTGGCCTGCTCCAGCAGCGTAAACGTCCCTTGCACGTTGGTCCGCACAAATGCGTCCGGCTCCACAATCGAACGGTCCACATGCGACTCGGCCGCGAAGTGCACCAACGCGCGCGGCTGGTGCTCGCGCAGCGAGGCCGCCACCAGCTCCCCATCGCAAATATCGCCATGCACCAGCAGATGCCCCTCATCGCCTCGCAAAGCATCAAGGCTCGCCGGGTTGCCGGCATAGGTCAGGAGATCCAGGTTGATCACGGGTGTGCCCACGACCTCGGCCCAGTTCAGGACGAAATTCGCCCCGATAAATCCCGCCCCACCCGTTACAAGAATTGCTTCGCCCATGCAAGGAATGCCTCGTGAGAATTGAAGCGATGATACCTGAGACCCTTGCTAAATCATTAGAGGCTGTACTATTTTCGGACGCTGCCAAGTGAAGATTTCAGCTAGCTCTTGCACTTTGGCAACTCGGGAGACTCATCTACGCGGAGCAGGCGCTTTCCCCGGCAACAGACCTCCCCGTAAGAAGACCGGTTAAGCTGACAGTTCCAAACTGGGACTTCGGTCCCCGTGCGGGGCTTGCCACTTTACGCATGATAGTGTCCTCTGTCATGCGGGGTCATACACCGGGCTTTCTCGCGATGCCAGCAGAGTGCGTTCAATGACCCTGCTTTCGCCCACCCAGTCGGTCGAGGCGGCCAATTTCAGACCTGCCTCGATCATGCGCTGCCGATACTACTCGTCGATAAGCAGTTCGATCATCGCCGTCGCCAGGCTCTCCGGATCTGGAGCGGCCAGCACCGTGTTTTCCGGACCCAGAAGCCACTCGACATTGGGCCCGGTATTCGATACCACAGCGCACCCACATGCCATTACCTCCAGCGGCAGGAGAGAGATGTTGGTGTGCGAGAGCACCAACGCTACATCGCAGCTGCGGTAAAGCGAACTGAGCTCCGAAGTCGATAAGACCCCGGGCATGACTGCCGGGAAGGGCAGTTTCACAGAATGGGGCTCAAAGCCCATCAGTACAAACTCAACCTGTGGCATGCGCCTGGACACCAGCAGCAATGCAAGCACGCCCAACTCAAAGCCGCGCCGCTCGGTCTCAGGCCGGGCGTAAAATAGCACGCGCTTTTTGCCTGGCGGCAGCAGCCGGGCGCCCGCGGTCGAATAAATCTCCCGGTCATAGCAGAAGCCGAACGTGGTGCAGCTCATGCCGTACTCGCGGCGCAACACATCCGCGATCCATCCCCCTGCAGCTATTCCGTAAAAGCCCATGCTGTACGTTTGCCGCGCCATTTCTGACAAGCCGCCGGGCGCGTAGAACATGTGCTCCAGATCCTGCACCATGTAGAACTTGCGCCCCGTGTTGCCAACACGGCGCGCTTCATACGCGGTAAGCCAGGAACTGGCAACGAGCACATCGGAGTCTTCCACACCGTCGGCCAAGTTCCGAAATTCAGCCTTGACCGGAAAGTATGTGCGAGACACTAACGCGCGCGTTTCTTCCGGTGTTCCTGGCAGGGAACCCATGCTGTAGACGCGACATTCATGCCCCCAGCTTTCCAAATGCTGAATCATGCGAAAGATATTGGTCAGACCGCCGATCGCGCGCCCGGTACCGGGGATGATCCAAGCAATGCGCAAAGGCCCAGAGCCGCTTACGGGCAGGCTAGCTGGACGATCTTCGTTGAGCACGCGGATGTACTCCGCGGAGACATCAAGCGGAACGGCTAAATACTTCTTGGGGATGGACCGGAGCAATGCGATACGCGCACGATCGAGCCCTCCCGGCTGGAGAACTTTACTCAGGTTTTGCCAAGTGAATCGCCTTAAACCCAATTGCTACCTACCTGAACTCGCTTAAAGGGAGTTTCTTTGTGTGAGGGGAGCGGTACTTAGAATGCCATGTCTCAACGGCGTTTGGAACCATCTTATGCTCCGGATACTATATGCCGGAGGCGCACGGCCCCAAACATAAGAGTCGAGAAACAAGCGAGTGCTGCAAAAGCGAGATATGGGAAAAACGCTTTCAATATATCAGCAGAGCATATAAACACCACAAACATTTATCTCCAGCAGACACTACACGGGGCAACATCCTGGTTATGGGACGTCGGTAACAACCTCCGAGCCGCATAGGTTTTTAGATGTGGTTACTCAAAGATAGTTACTATGCTTTTTCTGCTTTAAGGCGCTAAAGACTGCTTATAGGCCAAATGCCGCCAGCCACCTATACACGGTGAGACGGCCATGATACAAGAGCTTTTGGATGCGCAGACTCAAGCTTCCGGCTTCACCATATCCGCAAGGCTGATCTTCTGGATTGCACGGCCAACACTGACGACCTTCAGCACGTTGGAATCAAGACATCGTCCCGCGACAAAGGCGAGTTGCGCATTTGTCTTTGTTGAGGATTTGCGTTCACGCCGTCTTGGCGTTCTTTGTGGGAGCGGCTGTTTTGTGAACGGAATTTGTCTGAGCTTCGAGGCAGCAGGCTCGGCGCCTCTCGAGTGTCCGGGTGCGTCGGTAGCCTGGGCTCGAAGACCGGTTACTTCATACTGAGCGGTATACAAGGGAGTTGCACGAATGAGGGTTCTTGTCACAGGCGGAAGCGGCTATGTCGGGTCCCATGCTGTTCGCGAGCTGACTGCGGCGGGCCATCAAGTTGTCATCTACGATAATCTCAGCACGGGTCACCGCTTTCTCTCTCGTGGCTACGAGCTGGTGGAAGGCAGCATCGATGACACAGACGCGCTCGCGCCAGAGCTACAACGTGTCGAAGCCGTAATGCACTTCGCAGCCTCGGCCTATGTTGGCGAATCTGTGCAGAACCCGCGTAAATATTTTCAGAACAACGTGATCTCCGCCTTGAAGCTGATGGACGCGGTGCTAGCCAGCAACGTGCGCCAGTTTATTTTTTCTTCGACGTGCGCCACCTATGGCATACCGCCAGTCATTCCGATTACCGAGTCCTCTCCCAAGAATCCGATTAATCCTTACGGCGCCACCAAGCTGTTCTTCGAGCAAGTCCTGTCCGCCTACAGCGTCTCCCACGGTCTCCGCTTTGTAGCTTTGCGATACTTCAATGCCGCCGGGGCACATGCGAGCGGAGAGTTGGGCGAGATTCATGATCCTGAAACGCACATCATCCCCTTAATGCTTAAGGCTGTTCTAAAAACAGCCCCGCACCTGAAAATATTTGGAACGGATCTCGATACACCGGACGGAACCTGCGTAAGGGACTACATCCACGTCTCCGACCTCGGCAGTGCGCACGTGGCTGCGCTTGAATATCTTGCACGTGGTGGCGAGTCTATCAGCCTCAATCTCGGCACTGGCCGCGGCACCTCTCTGCGCGAACTCACAAACACCTTTCACAAGTTAACCGGACTGCATGTGCCGCATGTGTCTGCGCCTCCGCGGCCGGGAGATCCCCCCATGCTGTATGCCGATCCCAGCAGGGCTAGGCAGGTGCTTGGCTGGGTGGCAACACGGAGCTTGGAAGAGATTCTTTTCTCGGCCTGGCAGTGGCAGCAGCAGCTGGAGGGGGCGCCAGCCCTGGCCTTGGCGTAAGCAAGCGCTCGCTCCCAATTCACCTTGAGAAGCTGATCTGACAACTCGGGTCAGCCGCGCTGCCGAGGTCGTATCGAGCGCTTCTTCCGCACCGTGCGCGACATGTTCCTCTCCGATCGACGGATATCTGCGTCGCTCTCGGCGTCAGCCTTCACTTACATTCCAAAAGGAAGCACCGCAACCGACCGCAGGCCCACACCTCCTACACACGCGCTTTCAAACTCCAACTGATTCGCGCCTTCTTTTAGTTTTGCCTCGAGCACCACGGACCCGGTGCCTGACGCCACCGACGGTAGCGCAATCATGCTCTGGCGCTCACCGTTCACCCGGAAGGCCAGCAGTCGCGGGCTCCCCGTTGTGTTCGTGTAGCTCACGCGCAGCCACGCCGCTGACCCCTGGCTCATCACCTTGTCCGCTGCCCACTCCGTGGTCGTTTGACAGCCTTCTGTTGAGGAGACCGTCGCCGCTTCGTCGACAATGTCGTAGCGCGTCCCTTTTAGCTCTGTGCCCTCAATCAAGAGCAGCAGCGCGCCTTCCGCCGGCACCATCGCGCTGTATGCTCCCACCAACACGCCCAGGTCCTTGTCCGCCCATACATCGCGTAGCGTAGCCCGGCCCGCCTCCAGCCCCAGGGACTTCGCCTGTAGACTCACTGTCGCACTCACGCCCGAACGGTTGAGCAAAACCACGGCTCTGCGTCCGCTCACGGCCTGGGTCCCTGCTAGTTTTTTCGCCCAAATCTCTACCTTGCTCGTAGCATCCGGGATACGAACCGCCTGCAGTCCAATTGAGTCCTGATCAATTGCCACGACGTCCGGATTATTTAGCATGCTCAGCATCTCTTGTGACAGCGTGGTCAAATCGGCGCCCACCAGTAGCGGCGCTCCTGAGATCGCCCACAGCGTCAGGTGCACGCGATTTTGCGCATCCGTGAGCCCTGGCATGCCCAGCACCATCATGTCCGGGTCGTTGTAAAAACCAGTGTGCTGCGCCTCAGGGTGAATGCCCTGGTCAAAGTTCCCTAGCATACACTTGTAGCTGGCCTTCCGATTTGCGTTTGGGCTATTCGCCACAATAGGTGCCACAATATCGCCACTCGTCCGCCAGATGTTCGCTGCCACTCCTCCGCTGCCAGGTCCCCACGTCCACGGGCTCTGACCGCCCCAGTTACAAATTGAGTAGTAGAGCGGGTGACCTGTCAGTGTCACTGCTCTTCGAATGGCGCGCCCTACCTCGGCATACTGCAAGTCTGGGTCGAGGTTTTCCTTGCCACCTCCGCACCAGTCCACCTTCACGTAATCGAAGCCCCACTTTGCAAATTGCAGAAAGTCCTGTTTGTAGTGGCCTTCGCTTCCAGTATGTGGCATCGGCGGTCCAAGGTCAGGACTGTAGAAGCTGCAGCCACCCTCTCCAGCATCGGTGTAAATACCAGCCTTCAAACCAAGGCCGTGAATGTATCTCACAATGTTGGCCATGTCTCCCGCGCGCTCCCCGGGAGCGATGGCGGGCCACTGCCTCGGATCGACCGTGATATTGCCGTTAATGTCGCGTGTACCGAGCCACCAGCCCTCGTCGATATTGATGTACCGGTAGCCCCGCTTCGCCATGCCTGTGTCGACCATTGCCTTGGCCTGCTGCATGGTGATCTGCGAGTCGATGCGATTGGAAAAGCTGTTCCACGAAGACCAGCCCATCGGTGGCGGCGGAACTGGTGTGTCAACGACGCTTGCCTGCGAAGAGCCGGAAGCACTCTGTTGACCCCAGTCCGCCGGGCCTGTGAAGCAGAGACAGAAAACTCCGAAGCCGACCACGATACGGCGAAGTGTCACGAGTAAATCTCCTTGCTTTGGGAAAAGTGCACCGGTAGTGAAACGACATCGAACCCGGATACGGTGTCTTTCTCAGACGCGGCTAGAGTTGAACCTCGGCGCACAAACGCGCAAAATTCAGCACGCAACGCGCAAAACATAGTTGCTGATCTCAGTATCTGTCAAGCTTGCAAAGCTTTCACCAACTGCGGATTTTGAGCGTGAGGCGGTCCTACACCAGCTGGTCTCAGCGCAGAAGAATGGGGATGGACTACGCCCTCCCATGAGCACGTACTGTCTTACTCGTCTCTTAGCAATAGGAGGTGTTGGCTGTGCGCAGTTCCGGCAAGATGGAGAAATGCTTTGTCCATTGTGACAAGCACCAGACTGCTTTGCACAGCAAGACCAAGCAGATACGCATCCGTGACCTGTTTGGTGCCGTATAGACGATTGAAGAATGGGCTGCTTAGGGTTTGCCAATCGGCGTTGATCGGCAGGTAGCGATAACCCGGATGCTGGGCAAGACGCTTCAAAATCTCCGTGGCTTCGCTTATGGTGATCTGTCCTGAACGCGGCGAAGTTGCGTTACGGAGAAATCCTGCTTCGGTGAAGGCGCAGACGCTCCACTGCAAACTGGGCGAAGCGTAGAACCACTCTTTCACAAGTCCATGATGCACGTGGCTTCTAGTTGTCAGCGCAACAAGGATATTTACATCGAGCAGGTATCGAGGAGCCCTAGACAAACTCGTCCTCTGCGGCTTCTTTCACCATTTCCGGTGTGAGCGGGTCGCCTGTTTTCGCAATTTCAAGATACCCATGCTCGTTCCTCGTCAGCCTGGATGAATCACTTCCCGGCTGTGGTGCCCGCTCCGCGCGGCGGATTAGTTCGCCGAGCGCAGCAGAAAGCGTGATCCCTTTTGCGCCTGCATAGGCGGAGGTAAAGCTATACACGTCTGGATCGAGATTCACAGTCAATCGCATATCTACATTATGCACCAGGATAATTTATGGTGCACTCTGCGCGCCTGGTTCTGTTTCAGCTAGATGATGAGTCGGAACCGACTTGCAATCTCCTTGCACTGGAAGCGAAGATAAAAGAGCTTTCGGAGAGCCTCGCACGCGAGGATGAGCGCGTCCGTCGAATGCCAACAGGCATGCCCTTTCCGTGCCTGCGAACTTCATGAGCTCTCGCAAGCATAAAGCCGCTGAAGAAGCGATTCATCGTAAGCGCACCAAGGAGTAAGAATTACTACGGGAGCAGATAGCCTACTCAGAGTGGCGCGATAATCAGCAGGACCGCGCGGTCCGTGAACAAGTACATCGACGGAGCTGCACATCCCATCTGCACAAGTACTTGATGGAGACGAGTTCATTCAGAGCCAGGCCCGGATTCTTGTGACGGTGCCCCCGGACCTTCAGCCATTCATAGCTGCGATTCTTTGGTTTAGGTTTGTCGTCGAGATTGTCTCGCCGCCGCCGAGGCTGTGTGGAAGTGGGAGCGCGGAGCGGTTTCCACTTCTGCATAGCCTAACGCTTGCCGGAACTCAGCAGGCGTTCGATACCCGAGCGAGCTGTGTGGCCGCTCGCTGTTCGGCTTTGCCGGGGGCGCGGTGCAGTTTTAGAACGGAGCCGGACGGCGCCCGTACTGCAAATCGCAATCTACGATGATGCCTTCGTAGCCGCTAACGTCTGCTCCGGCATTGAGATTGGAGCCTGCATGAGTTTGATCCTGGCGCGCAAAGTGTGGCCTCAAACCAGGAACTGCAAGGTCACGTGGACCGCATCGAGGAGCACAATCTTACTTTGGCGTTAAGACCTATGGCATCGAACATCCAAGCTGGCTGACAAATGAAATCGATCCACTCCCAGCGCAGTCCGGCATGGGGATGGGCTTGTAATCGAAGGCTTGTGCTGTGCCTGCAAAAAAGGGGTGTTTGTGTCCCTTACTTCCGATGTGAAGCAGTTGTGCTCTTGCTCCCCGCCGGCACAGCTCTCACATGGAGGCCCAGACACAGCAAGGCCCCTCGAGGGACGACCTTGTTGCGGACCACGCTCTTTAGGAGCGGCTTCTGATCAGTGACGGGAGAAGTCAGATGGCAGGAGCAATGAAAAAGGCTCGCGGCTAGAGGGCGCGCACGCCTGGCAGCCAAGTAGCGAGCTCGTGAGGCTGGCAGTGCTTCTAGTCCATCTCCAGCCCCAGATCATCATTCACGGCAACAGTCAGGTTCTGGATCGTCC
>CALMAN010000179.1 GCA_937859835.1 uncultured Acidipila sp.
CGAGGCCAAGGCTGCGTTCAGCGTGCGCGGAGGTGCGACTTCCACCAGTCCGTGCCAGCATTCTCCTCCCCTGTTGACGCGACCACGATTCGCATCCGCACCCTGGCGCCGGGCGAAAGGGAGTGTAGACAAGGTCAGAGGGGCTGCGGTACGTTCAGAGGGCTCGGTGCGCTCCGCTGCATCCCATCCTCAGTAAGCACAATCTCTCTCCCTGGTGCGTGAACTATGAACAATACGGTAGAAACGTGGCTCTGGATCGGGACCGTTGGCATGCTGCTCGGTGCAGTACTCCTATACTTTCCCCTTCTTAGTAACCAAAGTGAACGCGAAGAAGGTGACTTGGTTTCGCATTTCTATGTTCCTCTGATTGCCTTCACTTTGTACCTGGTCATGGCTTTGGGCGCAGGCGCCCTGACTACCAGCGTCGGGCGCGTTTTTTACTTTGCACGCTACATTGACTGGAGTTTTACCACCCCGCTTCTGCTATGGAGCCTGGTGAGTTCCGGACTTCATGGCACCAACGTGCGCCGTCCGGCGCTGCTCTGGGGACTGCTCGGAGCCGACGTCTATATGATCGTGACCGGCTTCCTTGCCGCACTTACGGATAACCCCACAGTGAAGTGGACATTTTTTATCTGCAGCTGCTTTTCCTTCCTGGCGATTTACGGGCTGATCTTCGGCCCCTTCAAGAAGCTGACGGCGACCGGGCCGAACGGAGCGGATTTCGTAAAGAAAGCAACTGTCCTTTCGCTGGTGTGGCTTGCCTACCCGGTTGTTTTTCTCGTTGGGCAGGAAGGTCTTCGCCTTTGGAGCCCGGGTGCTGACGCCGTTTGTTTCACCATCCTGGACCTTGTGGCGAAGGTGGCCTATGGCTTGTGGGCTGTCAGTCTCGCAAAAAAGTCAGCAGGCGCTCTCGAGTCCGGCTTCGGTGCTATGCCTACCGCGGTCCGCTAGAGACGGAGGCTCTGCTGCCCTCACGCAGAACGGAAACCATGACACGTGCCATAGTGATCGGCGCCGGCTTTGGCGGCATGGCGGCTGCCTTGCGGCTCCGTGCCGCGGGCTTTGATGTCCAGGTGTTCGACAATCAAGCCCAGGTGGGCGGGCGGGCAGGCGTGTACCGCAAGCAGGGCTACACGTTCGACGCTGGGCCAACGGTGATCACGGCTCCCTTTCTTTTCGACGAGCTGTGGAGCCTTTTCGGAGAAAGCCGCAGCGAGGCCGTCGCCTTCAAACCACTTACTCCCTGGTACCGCATCCGCTTTGCCGATGGCCGCTGCTTTAACTACGGCGGCACCGATGCGGAGCTGGTCGAGCGGGTACGCGCCTTCTCGCCCGCAGACACAGCCGGCTACCAGCGCCTGCTCCGGAAGGTCGAGTCCATCTACAAGGTAGGCTTTGAGCAGCTTGGTGCAGCCCCTTTCCATTCGGCTTCAAAGATGCTCGCGGTTTTGCCTCAGATGCTGGCGCTGCGTAGCGATCGCTCGGTGTACAGCTTTGTAAGCCGGTACATCCAGGACGAGGCGCTGCGGCGGGTCTTTTCTTTTCAGCCGTTGCTGGTGGGGGGCAATCCCTTCCACACGACTTCTATCTACGCGCTGATCCAGCACTTGGAACGCAAGGACGGCGTAAGCTTTGCCATGGGCGGCACAGCTGCCCTTGCGGCAGCCATGGCCCGGCTGATGGAGGATCAGGGAGTGCGGCTTCACCTGAACTGTGGCGTCCGGCAAATTACGGTCGAGGATGGCCGCGCCACCGGCGTCCTGCTCGACAACGAGCAACAGGTATCTGCCGATTGCGTTATCGCCAACGCGGATGCGCCCGCGGTGTACCGCCGGCTGGTCCCTCCCCGCTGGCGCCGCAAGTGGACTGACGCGCGCATCCGGCGGCAGAAATTTTCAATGGGGCTCTTTGTGCTGTATCTGGGCGTGCGCAAGCAGTTCCCTGACCTGGCACACCACACCGTGCTTCTGGGTCGCCGCTACAAGGAACTGCTCGAAGAAATCTTCCATCACCAGTTACTCTCGGACGACATCAGCTTGTATCTCCACGCACCCACGCGCACCGACAGCTCGCTCGCTCCCCCGGGATGCGAAAGTCTCTACGCCCTGGTTCCGGTCCCAACCCTTGAGTGCCGGCAACCCTCCAAGGCCATCGACTGGACCGTCGCGGGGCCCACGCTTGCTGCGCGCACCCTCGCGCTTCTTGAAGACACCGTGTGCCCGAACCTGCGCGATCATATCGACGTGCAGTTCTACGTCACCCCTGAACACTTTCGCGATCAGTTGCGCACGGAACACGGGACCGGCTTCTCGATCCAACCTACCCTGCTGCAGTCTGCGTGGTTTCGCTACCACAATCGCTCGGAGGACCTGCGCGGTCTCTACCTGGTCGGGGCCGGCACGCACCCGGGCGCGGGTTTGCCTGGGGTGCTCTGCTCGGCAAAGGTGCTCGAACACTACTTCGACGAGATGCGAGCCACCGCATGAGTGCTGGAGCCGCTGTTCTCGCCCGTTCAGGACGCACCTTTCACCTGGCTTCGCGCCTGCTCTCCCCGCGCATGCGCAACGATGCGGCCGAACTCTACGCCTTCTGCCGCCGCATGGATGACCTGGCGGACGAGGGGGCCGAAAACAAGGCGGAACAGCTCCAGGAGGTCCTCCGGGCGCTTGAGGAAGACCCGGGCAGCGAGGCAGCGGCGTCACTGGGCTGGCCGGTCGATCTTGAAGAACGCTTCCCCGGCATCGGCAAGGTGGCCGTGATCTGACCCGAGCCCTCGCCCACGACGCCGGGCCATGTCGGATCGAGACCCAGGCAGAGCTGCTGCGGTACGCCTTCGGCGTTGCGGGCACGGTGGGCTTGATGATGTGCCGCATCCTTGGCGCTCCGCCCGCCGGCGCCCGGGCGGCAGCCCATCTCGGAATGGCCATGCAGTTAAGCAATATCGCGCGCGACGTGAACGAGGATTTTGGGCGCGACCGCATCTACCTGCCCGCCGCCTGGGTAAGCAGCCGGGCCGTCCGCGAAGCGCTGGGGGGCGGAAACGCTGCGCCGCTCGTGGCCGCCACCGCTACCCTGCTGGCGCTGGCGGATGAGCTGTACAAGAGTGCGGACGACGGGATGCACTACCTGCCGTACCGGCCGCGTATCGCCATCCGCGCGGCCGCCGCATGTTATCGCGAGATCGGTGTCCGGGTCGGCGAGGATGTTCCCGCATCCTGGCGCGCGCGCGTCGTCGTGGCGCCTCGCCGCAAGGCCAGCCTGGTTGCCGGGGCGATCCTGAAGAGCTTCCCCTTGCTGGCTCGTGAGGGAGCACCGCGCCAGAGAGCGGCGCATCAGCAATGAAGCCTGACGTCGACATCGCCATTGTGGGGGGCGGCTGCGCCGGCCTGAGCCTGGCGGCTGCGCTCGCGAACGAGCAGGTGCCGGGAACGGTCGCTATTCTGGAGCCTCGCACGCGCTACGCACGCGATCGTACCTGGTGCTTCTGGAACACAGAGCCGCACCCCTTCTCCCGCGCCGTCTCGCACACCTGGGCAAGCTGGCGCGTGAGCCAGGGCACGCGGGCAGCCCTGCAGCAGAGCCAAACCTATCGCTACTGCCACCTCGCCAGCGACGATTTTTACCAGGCCGCGCTCGCCATCATAGAGCGCGCGCCAGGGCAGCAGTGGCATGGCGGCACCAGCGTTGACTCACTCGAGCGGCGGCCGGATGGATTGGTCGCAGTGGAAACAAGCAGCGGCCGGCTGCTTGCCAGGCACGCCTTTGACAGCCGGCCGGCCGGTCCTTTTGCCGCAGCAGCCCCCGCGCTCCTGCAGCGTTTTGTAGGCTGGCATGTTCGGACCGAAGCGGACGCGTTCACCCCGGAAACGGTGGAGCTGATGCACTTCCTTCCTTCCGGCCTGCCGGGGCGTACCCGCTTCCTGTACCTGCTTCCGTTTTCGCGCAGGGAGGCTCTCGTCGAGATGACGTACCTGGACGATCCCGGCCTGCCACCGCCCCCTTGCGGGCAGGACCTCCGTACCTGGCTCGATGCACACACCCAGGGTTGGAGGGTGCTGTTTGCCGAGCAAGGTTCTCTGCCCATGGGCGGCAGCAGCCCTCGGTCTGCTTCGCCGGGAAATATACACGCGATCGGAGTCAGCGGCGGCCGGATCAAGGCTTCTTCCGGGTACGCGTTTATGCGCATCCAGCGGCATAGCCGCCTTCTTGCGCAGGCCCTGCGTCGAGGGCGTCCACTGCCCGCCCAAGCAGAGTCGCCGCTGTACAGCAGGATGGATGCGGTGTTTCTGCGGGCGATCGGGCGCTCAGCGGAGGCGGCTCCCGAGCTCTTCCTCGAAATGTTTTGCAACGCCGCACCCGATGCGCTGGTGCGCTTCCTGAGCGAGACCAGCCGCTTGCCCGAGATGCTGCGCGTTGCCTTCTCGCTGCCCAAGCTGCCGATGCTCGGCGCAGCGTACGCCGGCCGGCGCAGCGGTTTTCGCACCGCGATGCCGGCGGCTGGGGGTTCTTCCAAGTGAGCTCCCACGCTCCAGCCCTGGCCGCGGCCCCCGGTCCAGCTGTCTCTTCCAGCCGTTCCCTTCTGCTTGCCCCGCGACTTGCCTTTTACGGCATGATGGTGCTTGCCTGCTGCACGGCTTCAGCTGCAGGGCGGCTCACCGGGCCCGCTGTCACGGTGCTTGCGATTGCCGCCGTGGCGGTGGCTATGTGGCACGGCGCCTACGACCATATCGAAGCGGAGCGGTTACTGGCCCGGCCTTTGGGGCGGCGCTGGCTGCCCTCGTTTCTGGCCGGCTACCTCCTGCTGGCAGCCATAACACTGGTCGGCTGGTACTTGTCTCCCCTGGCTTCGCTTGCCTTATTCCTTTTGTATTCGGCGTGGCACTTTGGCACCGAGCCGGAGCAGGACTCCCTCGGCTTCCTGGCTGCGATCTCTGCGCTGGCAACGGGCGCGGTCCCGATTGTGGCTGCCTGCTACTGGCGTCCAGAAGCCGTGGTCCCCATCTTTGCCACGATGATGCGGAACGCGCCCCATGCCGCCGGAAGCGCCCCGGTGCTCGCGCAGGTGCTGTCCCGGCTTTGCTGGCCGGTGCTGGCGGTAGCCGCGGCTGGGATCGTTTCCGGACAGTTGGGCCGCCGGGCTGCCGTCCGTTGCGAACTGATCGCCAGCGTGACGCTGACGGGAGTATTGTTTGCGGTGTGCGACCCGTTTCTCGCCTTCGCTGTTTTCTTTTGCTGCTGGCATACGCCCGAGCACCTGCTGTCCACGGCCGGACCGCTCGAGGCGCAGGACTCGCTCCGGTTCCGTGTCCTGCTCAACCTGCGCGCCGGTCTCCTGCCCTGGCTCCTGTCGCTGGTTCTGCTTGCCGCGGTACTGCTGGCCGGTCGCCACGCGCTTGCCTCGTACCGGGCGGCAATCTTTATCGTTCTGAGCGCGCTTACCGTGCCGCACATGGCACTGAATGAACTTCGCCGGGCAGGTGCGGGAAGGGGAGCTACCAGTGAGGCATGAAGCCGTCGACCAGGATCTTCGGTTTTTGGCCGCCCGTGCTGAGCCGCCGCTGCGGCCGGCCATCTGCCAGGCGCTTGCCGGGGGAAAGCGCTCACGCGCGCTGCTGCTGCTTGCCGGGGGGCAAGGCAGCAACTTGCAGCCCGGCACGCTGCTGCGGGCCGCAGCCTGTGTCGAGCTGCTGCATGCCGCGACCTTGGTGCAGGACGACATCTTCGACGAGAGCCGGGTACGCCGGGGGCAACCGGCGCTCCACTGCAGCTATACGCCACAGCTCGCCACGCTTGCCTCAGACTGGATGCTGGCCGAAGCTTTGCGCGCGGCGTACAGCCTGCACCCCGGTTTCGGCGAAGCCCTCGCAACCTGTTCGCAGCGCATGATGGCCGGGGAAGCTCGCGAGATTGCCATGCCCACGCAACGCACCCTTGGCGCCAGGCGTGAGCACGCGCGGTCGATTGCTGCCGACAAAACAGGAGAGCTGTTTGGCCTCGTGCTAAGCGCCGCCCGGCTGCTCGGGAGCGATCTCGCACAAAGCAACCGGCTTCACCTGCTGGGGCGGGAGCTTGGGGTGGCCTTTCAGTACCTGGACGACACTCTGGACCTCTACGGAGACCAGCGAACCGCCGGCAAGGAAGTGGAGCGGGATCAGGCTTTGGGGCTGTGTACGTCCCCGGTCCTCGATGCGATCGGGATGCTGTCGCGCGCTGCGGCAGCCTCGGTGCTGAGCCTTCGCGGAGGCCTCGCTCCCGGCGTGCTCGACGAGCTTCGGTCCGAAGAGGTTCGCAGTTGCGTGCTCGCGCGGGCACGGCGGCAGTGGGAGACGGCCGCCGGAGCGGTCCTCCATGAGTTTCCGTCCGGGAGCGTTCTCTCGGAGATTCTCAGTGCGATCCCGGCCGCGATGCTGCCCGATCCTGTCGCGTCCCGAAGCTTGCCGCGTACCGGGGCCAAAGGCTCCAGTGCTGCGCCGCACCTACCGTTCTGACGACGTCGCCTGTTCTTCCACAATCGCCACGCCCCAGGGCGCAAGCCTGAGCCGTCCGTCGCGCCGGACCGGCGTTCCCGCGAGTAGTTCCGTTCCCGCCCCGTAGCGATACGGCGCGCTGACTTCGCTCGAGGATAGATTCAGATAGTCGTGAACGCTGCGGCCCATCCCATTCACTCCAGCCCGCACCCGCACCGCTTTGGGGAAGTCAGGGCCGGCTGCCGGGAGGCCGTCCTGCTCAAGCTCACGGCGGAGCATGTTTTGCTGCAACCTGTCGGACAGGTACGTGCCTTCGTAGGTAAGCGAGCCACGGCCGAAGCTGTTGCGTGTGATTGCCGGCCAGCGGCCAAAGAAGGGATGGTCGTAGTAGGCCAGCGCTTCCGCATGGTCAAGCATGAGGAACTGAGCCCAGTCGCTTACCTTGTTTCCTCGCCGGCGCCCAGGGGGTCGCCTTCGAGACCAAGCGGCTTTCCCAGATTCGAGAACTCCTGGTAGTGCAAGCCCGCGGCCTCGCGCAGCGGACCCGGAGCCACCTCGGAGCGCACGGCGGAGTTCTCATTTGTAGAGCCGCTTTGAAACGTCATCAGAACATGGCCGCCGCCCTTGACGTAGTTCGAGATGCGCTCGAGGAGCGCGTCATCGGCCACGTACAGGGCGGGAACAATGACCAGCTTGCACTGCGATAAGTCCGTTGTGTCTGGAAAGACAAAGTCGGTACCGACGTTCAGCGTGTAGAGCACTTTGTAGAGTTGGCTGAGGAGGGACCTGTAGTCCTCGGTCGGATGGCTGCCGGACCATTGCGGCGCGGTGTGCGTGAACGGCATAAAGCTCGATGGCGTTGTAGGAATCGGTGCTGTACAGGATGGCAACCTCATTGTGTACCTGGAGGTTGCCCAGGTGGCTGCCGATGCGATCCAACTCCTTTGCCGTTGCTTGCACCTCGGCGTACGCTCGGTTTGACTCGAGATCGCGCGACAGCACCCCTTTTCAGTAGGTTTCCTGCCCGGTGTCGACAGAAGCCCAGTGCCAATACCCGACCATGTTGGCCCACTCGATGGATGCGTGTAGACGTTCAAGGGAAGCTGCCCGTCATACGGCGGGTACTGGTAGGAGGACGTCCAGTTGGTAGTCTGCGCGTTGGTCTTGGTGATCAGTAGTTCGTGTGCTTCAGCGAGCGGGCAAAGTCGCCAACCTCCGAATCCGACACGCCGTCCATGTGGTCCTGGGTGCCGTGGTAGGGGTTGACCGCGACGATGGCCATGGCTTTGATGATCTCCTGCTCGTCGCTGAAACCCCCGCATCACACCCGCGTAATCAGGCATGATGAACTGGCCCGGGCCGCGATACTGGCGCACGAGCCCGGCCTGCCAGGTCAAGTAGTTGGTTCCCGTCTCGGGGTCGACGGGACGAGAATCCTGCGCGGGGGCCTTCTCTGCAACAAGGAGCAGGAAGAGATAAGCGAGTGCTGTGCTGAGCGGGAAAAGGTTATTTCGTGTTTGCGCAACCGAAACCCCTTCAGGTCTGGTCTGCGGGGCATTTATCCCTGCAGCTGCCGGAAGGATAGGCTATCCTGCGCATGATGACGAAACTCGGAAGCATGCCGCCGCGCGGGCCCTGGAAAGGTTGCCGGGGAGGGTTGCCGATCGGGCGGACCCTCCTCCGTGAAGTCAACCCTGCGCCCGACCCACAACATTCTCAACTTCCGAAGAGCGCACCGCCCTCAAGCCCTGCGCCCGGGCCTGAGGCGACTTACCCCTACTGCCGCCGCGCCGTGCGCACGGCTTCCTGCGCGAGAATGGGTCCATCGACCGGCACCGGCGGGATTTCCGCAGCGCCCGTGGCACCGGCAATCCCGAGCTTGCCGCGCACGGCCACATCGATGCGCGCAAACGTTTCTTTATTGTCCTTTAGGAACTGCCGCACGTTCTCGCGCCCCTGCCCGATGCGCTCGCCCGCGTAGCTGTACCACGCACCCGACTTATCGACGACATTGTGCGTGACCGCCAGATCGAGCACATCACCCTCGCGCGAAATCCCCTCGCCGTACAGGATGTCAAACTCGGCCTCACGAAAGGGTGCCGCAACCTTGTTCTTCACGATCTTGACCTTGGTGCGCGAGCCAACCACGACGTCGCCCTCTTTGACCGCGGCGATACGGCGGATATCGATCCGCACCGACGAGTAGAACTTGAGTGCCTTGCCGCCGGTGGTTGTTTCCGGATTGCCGAACATGACGCCGATCTTTTCGCGGATCTGGTTGATAAAGATCAGGCAGGTACGCGACTTGGACACCGTGCCGGTTAGCTTGCGCAAGGCCTGCGACATAAGACGCGCCTGCAAACCCATGTGGGAGTCGCCCATCTCGCCATCCAGCTCTGCCTTGGGCACGAGCGCCGCAACCGAGTCGACTACCAGCACGTCCACCGCGTTCGAGCGCACCAGCGCTTCCACAATCTCGAGCGCCTGCTCACCATAGTCCGGCTGCGAAACCAGCAGGTTGTCTGTATCCACGCCCAGCTTCTTGGCGTATACCGGGTCGAGCGCATGCTCGGCGTCGACAAAGGCCGCCAGCCCGCCTGCCTTTTGCGCTTCCGCAATGACCTGCAGTGTAATGGTGGTCTTCCCGGACGATTCCGGCCCAAAAATCTCGATCACGCGACCGCGGGGAAAGCCACCAATGCCAAGCGCTGCGTCAAAGGAGATCGAGCCGGTAGAAATGGCCGAAATCTCCAGCTTGTCGCGGCTTCCCAGGCGCATCACCGAGCCCTTGCCAAACTGCTTGTCTAACTGAGAAAGTGCTGCTTCGATTGCCCGGGACCGATCGTCTGCCACGCTTGTTTCCCCCATCCGCATATACCGGCCCGCATCGGTCTGCCTGCAGCAGCGAGCGCCTTCTAAGGACTGTCCCAAACCGGTACAGAGGCTATGCACAGAGTACCATTCGATGCGCCAAAAAAGGCGAAGAAAATGCAAACACCAAAGTCATGGCTTCCCGGCGATTTTGCTTGCACTTCGCCAAGCGCCTCCACCTTGGCAGATGTTTGCGAAGCTACGGAGGGTGAGAGCTTTTCCTTCAAGGACAGGCGCATCCGCTCGCCCCTCCAACTTCAAACGAGACAGCAGCGCGCTAGCGTTGCAGCAGGTCCACCGGTACCGCGATGTCGGTCACGCGGAAGTGCCGCGCCAGCCCAGGATGCTGTCGCGCCACCGCCTGGTACATCTCCCAGGCGACGCGCCGGTAGGAAAAGTGCCCTTGCGGGGCCGAGCGCAACTCGGCGATGTAGAGCGCTTCGGCAAAGTCCATCCGGAACAGCGCGCGCGTCCGCGTCCCCAGCGGCAGCAGGTAGGGAGCAGTGCCTGCGGCCGGCTGGCCGTGTTCCGCAAGCTCGGTCGCAGCAGCCCTCGCCTGCTCCATCGCTCCGGTAAAGATGGGTGCAAGCGCACCGAGACCCTCGGGCGTTTCCCACCCGTGCTGCCCGGTAAAGCCTTGCAGCAGCTGCACGCAGCGTCGATGGCGGTGCATGTCACGAAACCCGCCCAGGTCCATCAGGATGTCAAAGCGCAGGCGATGGCCGGCTGCGAACTCACGCGGCAGCTCATCATGGGGGCCACGCTCCCGCAGCCCCAGATCGATGATCTCCTGCCGCTGCGCTTCACTCAGCCCGGTGACGTGGTCACGCAGCTGCCGGTACGGGTAGTGGCAGACCGAGTAGAGGAGGCTCGCCGCCAGATCAATCTCGAGCGTGTCGGCATCTTCGACGAGGTCGACCAGGGGCGCGGGCGCTACCGGGACCCCTCGGAGCAGCGCCGCGGCAGCCTCGGTCAGCAGGCGGCGGGTCTCGAGTGCGTACCGGTTCGGCACTGCGTACTTGACAAGCGTAGGCGCAACCCGAACCTGGCGCCGCAAAAAGGCGCCGCTTTCCCCTGCTCCATCCAGCGCCGCGGCCGCGCGTTCCAGCTCCCGGGCGTGCGGGTTCCAGGCCGTCGTGGAAGCAGCGGCACGCAGCTGCTCGCCGAGCGCGCGCAGCTCCGGAAGCGGGTGCGACAGCAGCCGCGCTACCTGCGTTTCCAGCGTCCGCGCGTTCACAATCTGCCCCAGCGAAGTGTTTGCAGCGAGCGGCAGCAGGTAGCGCGCGACATCAAAGGCGCGTGCACGGATGGTGCGGTCAAAGGCTTCCGGCTTCATCGAGTCCGGACGCTTTGTCGCGGCGCGCAGGGCTTCAAACACTCCATCGGAAACGCGGCGGTAGCTCGCAAGCAGGGCCCCGATCGCGCCCGTATAGATGGCGTGATCCGCGGCGCTGTCAAAGGCCGGCGTGTACCAGCCGCTGTGTTCGAAATCCTGGTAGCGGGTGGAGCGCTCCTGCCCGTCCCAGCGCTGCTCGTCGACCAGCACGATCGCTGCCAGCAAAGAAAGCCGCTCGACCGCAAAGGCCAGGTGCGCCAGATCGGCAATCGAGCGATGCCCGTACTGAAAGTAGAAGGTGTTCAAAAACTGCTCGGCCCGTTGCGCGCTGATCTCACGAAGCGATTCCCTGAGCGAAAGCGCGGAGCGGGAGTACTTTGCCATCGCGTAGGCCAGTACTTCCGGGTCGGCTCCATGGACTGCGTACACTTCAGTAATGGCTGGCTGCTGGGGTTCATCCATCGCCCCTAGGATACCTTGGAGAGAATGGGCGGCTGTTGGGGGCCGGTTGGGAGAAAATAAAGCGCATGCCCGCAAACAGCGCGCCCGAAAGCGGCCGGGAAGTCGATGCCAGCGCCGCGGTTCTGCGCGCGGTGGAGCATCGCCCGCTGCCGTTGCCGCGCCGCCCCTGGACCATGCAGCAGCGCTGGAATGACCTGCTCTTCGCCCACTGGCCGATGCCGGCCGCGGCCATCGAGCAAACCCTGCCGCCCGGACTGCTGACAGACACCTTTGATGGTTCGGCCTGGCTCGGCGTGGTGCCTTTTGGGATGGATCGCATTGCCTTTCGCGGGCTGCCGAGCGTGCCCGGCGCGCGCGCCTTTCCTGAGCTCAACCTCCGCACGTATGTGCGTGAGCGCCGCACCAATCGCACCGGCGTGTTTTTCTACTCGCTCGACGCGAGCAACCCCCTGGCCGTGGCTATCGCCCGCACGGTGTTCTGCCTTCCCTATTACTGGGCGAACATGCAGATGCACTCCGGGACGGAGCCTGGGGTTACCGCGGAGGTCCGCTACAGCAGCCGCCGGCTCCTGGCCCCTCACCCGGCCCACTTCCGGGCCCGCTACCGGGGACTGGGCTCGCTGGCCCAGGGACCCCTGGAGCACTTCCTGACTGCCCGGTACGCCTTGTACACCGTCGGCCGGGGTGGCACACTGCTCCGTGGCGACATCCATCACCTGCCCTGGCCGCTGGAGCGCGCGGAAGCCGAGTTTGAGCGCAACGAGCTTCCGGACGCCCACGGCTTCCGTCTGCCCGGCATTGCGCCCGTCCTCCATTATTCCCGCGAGTTGCTTGTGTACGTCTGGTCGCTGGAGCGCGCCGGCCACGGCCTGGCCCTTGAGCACGCGGTGCAGGCTGCCCCGGTCGGCAGCCCGGTGGTGTCGCGCGAACGGCAATCTCCCTAGAAAGCGAGCTCCCAAAGCCTTGACAGATCCAAACTCTTTCGCCGCAGCCCACCAGCCGCTTGGCGGCAAAACCGCGCTCGTGACCGGGGCCTCCCAGGGGATCGGCCGAGCCGTTGCGCTGCTGCTTGCCCATCACGGCGCGCACGTCGCGCTTGCGGCGCGGAACACGGAAAAGCTCAACGTCGTCCAAAGCGAGATCCAGGCGGCCGGCGGGCAGGCGCACGCACACACGCTCGACATCAGCCGCGAAGCTTCAATCCGGGAGGTGGCGAGCTCCGTCCTGGCGGTACACGGCACGGTCGATATCCTCGTCAACAATGCCGGCATCACCCGCGACGCTCTGATGATGCGCATGAAGCGGGCCGACTGGGACGACGTGCTGAATACCAACCTGACCGGCACCTTTCTGCTGACACAAGCGTTGTTGCCCGCCATGGTCAAGGCGCGCTGGGGCCGCATCGTGAGTATCGCGAGCGTGGTTGGGGAAGCCGGGCAGGCCGGGCAGGTCAACTATGCGGCCAGCAAGGCAGCGATGCTGGGGTTTACGCGCTCGCTGGCGCGCGAGGTTGCGTCGCGCTCGATCACGGTGAACGCCGTCGCTCCGGGGTACATCACCACCGCGATGACCGAGGGACTGACCGAAGCGCAAAAGAGCGCGATGCTGACCCACGTACCCCTGGGCCGCGCCGGCACCGACGAAGAAGTGGCAGCGGCGGTCGCGTTTCTCTGCTCGCCGGCGGCAGGCTATATTACCGGGCACACGCTCGACGTGAACGGCGGCTTACTCATGCGGTAGCAAACGGCCGTCGAGGTAGGTGGCCAGCAAGTCGCCTGCGGGCGAAAGCACGGCGTAGCCGGCCGGAACGGGGAGCCCCAGCATGCGCGCCGGATTGTGCGTCACCGTGCACAAGGCGGTCGCGAGGGAAACTTCCGCAAAGCGCACGTAGTTGCGCACTCCCCGGTCGAGCGTGAGCGTTGAGCCGGCCAGGGTATTCGTCCCCGTGATACACCGCCCGCCCGCCACCTGCACCGAAAGCTCGCCGAGCTTATAGGTGCCGTCGGGCATGCCCGTGGCCGACATGGCATCGGTGATGAGAAGCACCTTGCGGCGTGGTTTGGCGCGGGCAAACAGCTTCACCATGGCCGGGTCCACGTGCAGGCCGTCGCAGATCAGCTCGGCATACAGCCGGTCCTCGGTAAGCACGGCGCCCAGCAGCCCGGGCTCGCGATGGCCGAGCCCCCGCATGGCATTAAAGGTGTGCGTGGCCGAAACGGCGCCGGCCGCGACCGCGGCTTCGGCGTCTTCGCGTGCGCCGTCGCTGTGCCCGATCGAAACGCGAACGCCCCGGGAAACTGCATGCGCAATCAGGTCGAGAGCGCCAGGCAGCTCGGGCGCCAGCGTCAGGAGCAGCACACGGCCCTCGGCAGCGTCCCACATGGCGTCAAAGAACGCAATCGAGGGCGCGAGCAGATCCTGGGCGGGATGAGCGCCCCGCTTGGCGTGCGCAAGAAACGGGCCTTCCAGGTGAAGCCCAAGCGGCTGGGCCTGGCCGGGTACGGCCGGGCGCGCCAGCAGCCTGGCCAGGCCGGCAAGCGAGCGCAAGGTCGCGTCTCTGGGCGCCGTTATGGTGGTAGGCAGGTACGCCCCGACCCCGTGGCGGGCCAGGAACGCGCCCATCGCGTCGAGCGCGTCCGCGCTGGCCTCCATCACGTCGCGCCCGCAGCAGCCGTGGGTGTGTACATCGAGAAACGCAGGCGCCAGGGTCGCGCCTTCGTAGTGGTGGCGCTCGTCCGGCAATCCTTCCCGGTACAGCTGCAGCACAGGGTCCGCAACCAGTATGCTTCCCTCGTCGAGCAGGTAGGAGGCGCTGAGGGTAAGCGTAGCCATGCCCAAACTCTACACGCGTGTGTTCGCGCCTAGAATCAGAGGTGATGAGCAGGCAAGCGAAAAAACGGATCGGGATCCATCTGGCAACCGGCGGCGGCGCGCACACCGCAGTGGAGCGCGCACAGGCCGTAGGCGCCAACACGTTTCAGATCTTTACCTCGAGCCCGCGCATGTGGCGCGCCGCTCCCGTCGCCCCGGCCCATGCCGCGCAGATGCGTGCCCTGCGCGCGCAGCATGACATTGGCCCGGGCGTGGTGCACGCAAACTACCTCATCAACCTGGCTTCGCAGAATGAGGACGTGCTTCAAAAGTCAGCCGTTGCCTTTCGCGGGGAGGTGCAGCGGGCGCTTGCCCTAGGTATGGAGTATCTGGTGCTCCATCCTGGCTCGTGGAAGGGTTTGTCCCGGGACGAGGGCCTGCGCCGGGCTGCGCTTGCCATTGAGCATGCTGTGGAAGGGCTGGACTTCGCCGGGCAGACCTTCCAACTGCTCATTGAAAACACCGCCGGGTCGGATTTCTCGCTGGGCGGCAGTTTTGAGCAGGTCGGCGAGATGATCGCGTTGCTGCGGACCCACCTGCCTGTCGGCACCTGCCTGGACACCTGCCACACCCACGTGTCGGGCTATGACATTGTGAGTGAAACGGGCTGGGAGGAGACCGTGGCCCAAATCGAGCAGCATATTGGGCTCCAGAACGTGCGCGTCTGGCACATGAACGACGCCAAGGCCGCACGCGGGTCCAAGCTCGACCGGCACGAACATATCGGCGAAGGCATGATCGGCGCCGGGCCTTTTCGTCGCCTCCTCAATGACGCCCGCTTCGACCACTGCGCGTTCGTTGCCGAAACGCCGGTCGACGAACCGGGCGACATCGAAAAGAACGTGCGGGCGCTGCAAGGGCTGTACGCGGCGGGGCAGCCGCAGGACTCGCGCGGAAGCGCGGCTCCGCAATAGCGCTCCCCCCGTTTGCGGCCGCGTTGTCGCAAACGAACGTGTCTTGGCGGCCTGTGCGCGCCGCCCGTACCGAAGGATCGATGAAACTTGAACCCGCGCGAGGGAGCAGCGTCCTCCTACAATAGGGAGCTATGTCTATGCAGGACGAGCGAAAAACACCGTCGGAGCAACGGGATGGTCGCTACACGCCCGCGGTGGTTGAAGAAAAGTGGGCCGCGCGCTGGGCTGCCGACCCGGCGCTGTATGCAGCCGAGCCGGCCGGCTCCGGCAAGCCGAAGTACTACGTGCTCGAAATGCTGCCGTACCCATCCGGGCAGCTCCACATCGGCCACGTACGCAACTACGCGATCGGGGACGCACTGGCCCGCTACAAGTGGATGCAGGGCTTCAACGTGCTGCACCCCATGGGCTGGGACGCCTTTGGGCTGCCGGCCGAAAACGCGGCGATCAAGAACAATACGCCCCCGCGCGAGTGGACGCTGACCAACATTGCGCAGATGAAGCGGCAGTTCCGCCGGCTGGGCATGGCCTTTGACTGGCGCAACGAGGTAACCACCTGCCTGCCCGAGTACTACCGCTGGAACCAATGGTTTTTTCTCCAGATGTTTGCGCGCGGGCTGGCATACCGGAAGCAAAGCAAGGTGAACTGGTGCCCGCAGTGCGCGACCGTGCTGGCGAACGAGCAGGTGGTGGACGGCTGCTGCTGGCGCCACGAGGACCAGCTCGTGGAGCTGCGCAGCCTCGAGCAGTGGTTCCTGCGGACGACGGAGTACGCCGAGGAGCTGCTCCACGGGCTCGGCGAGCTGGGCGGCTGGCCTGAAAAGGTGCGCACCATGCAGCGCAACTGGATCGGCCGGTCGGACGGTGCGGAGGTGAGCTTTGCCGTGGTGGCGGGCGGACGGATGGCGGGCGACGAAGGGAAAACGATCCTCCCGGAAAGCCGCGTGACGCTCACGGGCGAGCAGATCACCGTGTTTACGACGCGCTTGGACACGATCTACGGCGCAACCAGCCTCCAACTGGCGCCCGAGCACGCGCTGGTAACCGGCTGGGCGGCCGCGGACCCGGCCCTCCTGCTGCACGTGGAGGCCATGCTGGAGCAGCAGCGCGCAGCCCGGGAAGCAGGCGACCTGGCCGCGCTCGACAAGCATGGGGCCTTTACCGGCCACTACGCACGCCACCCATTTACGGGCGAGCTGCTGCCGGTCTGGATCGCCAACTACATCCTGGCCGATTACGGCACGGGCGCCATCATGAGCGTGCCCGCGCACGATGAGCGGGACTGGGAGTTTGCGGGCAAGTACGGGCTCCCGGTGCGGGTGGTTGTTGAGGTGCCCAATCCGGTGTCGGGCGCGGAAAACACGCTGCCCGTCCTCGCCGACTCGGAGCAGGGGGCGGTGCTGGTCAGCTCCGGCCCGTGGTCCGGCCTCGGGTGCGCCGAAGCGCGCGCGCAGGGGAGCGCCGAAGCCGAGCGCGGCGGGTTTGGCCGCGCAACCGTGACCTACCGGCTCAAGGACTGGGGCGTAAGCCGTCAGCGGTACTGGGGTACGCCCATCCCCATGCTTTACTGCGAGGGCTGCGGCATTGTGCCGGTCCCGGAAGAGCAGCTGCCGGTGCTTCTGCCCGACGAGGTCACCATCACGCAGCAGGGCGGCTCGCCGCTGGCGCAGCTGCCGGAGTTTGTGAACACCACCTGCCCCCGGTGCGGCGGCGCGGCGCGGCGCGAAACCGACACCATGGACACTTTTGTCGATTCCAGCTGGTACTTTTACCGCTACATCGACGCGCACAACAGCGAAGCGCCCTTTAGCAAGGAGGCGGCCGCGTACTGGTTCCCGATCGACCAGTACATCGGCGGGGTCGAACACGCGATTCTGCACCTGATTTACTCGCGCTTCTGGACCCGGGTGATGCGCGACATGGGGCTGATCGGGAACAGCGAGCCCGCGGAGCGGCTTTTTACCCAGGGCATGGTCATCAAGGACGGCGCGAAAATGTCGAAGTCCCGGGGCAACGTCGTTTCGCCCGACGAGATGATCGCCCGCTACGGGGCCGACGCGACGCGGATGTACGCGCTGTTTGCCGCGCCGCCCGACCGCGACCTGGAGTGGCAGGAGGACGGCGTGGCCGGGGTGTCGCGCTTCCTGGCCAGGGTGTACCGCTTTGTCCTGCGGCATGCCGCGGCGGCGGCGGAAAACGCCGAAGCGTGGCATGGCGCGGGCAGCACGCCGCCCGAGCAGGCGGTTCTGCGCAAACTGCACCAGACCATCCGCAAGATCACCGAAGACTTCGGTGGCCGCTGGCACTTCAACACGTCGATCGCGGCCATTATGGAGCTGATGAATACCCTGTCGGCTACCGACGAGCAGTTCGCCGGCGGCGTCATCTCCCCACCGGTGACCAGGCAGGTCCTCACGAACCTGGTGCTGCTGCTCGCCCCGTTCGCGCCCTACCTCGCCAGCGAACTGTGGGAAAGCCTCGGCAAACAGGGGAGTCTCCTCCGTGCGCCCTGGCCGGTCTTCGACCCCGAGCTGGCCCGGGAAAACGAGATGGAGTTGCCGGTGCAGATCAACGGCAAGCTCCGCACGGTGGTACGGCTGGCCGCCGATGCCGGGGAGCCGGCGCTGCGCCAGGCGGCGCTCGGCGATGAAAAGATCCAGGCGGCGCTCGATGGCAAAGAGGTCGTCAAGGTCATCGTGGTTCCCGGTAAGCTCGTCAACGTGGTGGTGCGCTAAACCGAACCGCAGCAAAGGCTGGCAGAAGGGAGGAACCACCGGTGAGCACCTCGTCGCCCCCGTACAACTTGCGGGCGCCCTCGCTGCTTTTTGAGCTCCGGCAAAGGCCGGGGCTGCTGCTGCGCGAGCTGCTTTGGCGCTGGGGGTGCGGCGGACTGCTGCTGCTGCTGGCCTGCTACGAGGGCTCGCGGATATGGACTGCCCTCCTGCCGGCGCTGCAGGCTACCGGGGTGCTTGCGGTCACACCCGATACCCTCATCCAGGACCCTGACGGACTGCTCACGAGCTTTCAGGCTGCGCTCTCGCTGCTGTGGCCGCCGGTGGCGCGGGCCTGCCTGGGGCTGGCTCCGCTGGCCGCTTTCTGCTGGGTTGGGGCCTTTGCCTTGGGGCGCTCGGCGGTGCTGGCGCACTACGACCCGGCGCTGCCCCGCCGCACCTGGCTGCTGGCCGAAGCCGAAGCCTGGCGCGTGGCGGGGCAGGCTGGGATCCTGGGTCTTTGGGCAGCCGCCAACCATGGTGCCTACCGTTGGCTGATGGGCGGCGACACGCCCCACGTGCTCGGGTATGGCGCGCTGGTTCTCTTGGCAAGCGCGGTGGCGCTGCCGGCCTGGATCGGTTTTCGCCGGTCCATGTTTATGGCCACCGCCCTGGCCCTGACCGAAGGGGTCAGCTTTCGCGGGGTGTGGATGCGCGGCTTGCGGCTGCTCCGTGCCGAAGCCGTGCGGCCGCTCCGTCGCGTGATCCGCCGCATCCGGTTGCTGCTGTTCGCCACGGGGCTGCTGCTGATGCTCGTTCCCGACCCGTTTCCCTTTGGCTGGCGCCTGCTGGCCTGGTGGCTTTTACTGTCCCTGCCCTCGCTCGCAGTCACCGACGCGTGGCGGCTGGGCGCGTTCCTGCTCATCGTGCAGGGGCTTGAAGAACGGGCCCGGCTGGGTGGGCGAGCAGGGGCGCCGGCAACCAGGCCGTAAACTGGGTCCGTGGATACGCGCGTTTCTTCTTCCATCGTGATCCTGGATTTTGGCTCGCAGTACACACAGCTGGTAGCGCGGCGCATCCGCGAGCTGCATGTGTTCTCGGCGGTGCTGCCGTGCACCGCCTCGGTTGCCGAGATCGAGGCGTTGCGCCCGCGCGGGCTGATTCTTTCGGGCGGGCCTTCCTCGGTTTACGACGCCGATGCGCCCAGGGCGGACCCTGCCATTCTGCGCCTGGGCCTGCCCCTGCTCGGCATCTGCTACGGGCTGCACTTCATCGTGCATCACCTGGGGGGCACGGTGCGCCCGGCTGCGCGGCGCGAGTACGGCGATGCGGAGATCACGCGGGTGGGCGCGGAAACGCCGCTGTTTGAGGGGCTGCCCCGCGCCCAGCGCGTGTGGATGTCGCACAGCGACGAAGCGCTGGAGCTGCCGCCCGGCTTCCACATCACGGCAGAAAGCCCCAACGCGCTGGCCGGCATCGCCAACGAGCAGGAGCGCATCTGGGCGGTGCAGTTCCACCCCGAGGTCGCCCACACCCGCTACGGAGCCGAGCTGCTGCGGAACTTTGCCCTCCGCATCTGCGGCGCGACCCCGGACTGGACCCCCGAGCACTTCATCACGGAAACCGTCGCTTCGATCCGCACCCGCGTCGGCAACGGCCACGCCCTCTGCGCGATCTCGGGCGGTGTGGATTCTTCGGTCGCGGCCGTGCTGGTGGCGCGCGCCATCGGTGACCAGTTGACGTGCGTCTTTGTCGACAATGGGGTGCTCCGCAGGAACGAGTTTCACCAGGTGCAGCAGAATCTTCGCGGGGCGCTGGGACTGAACCTGGTCGCCGTCGACGCAAGCCGTCGCTTTCTGGCCAGGCTCGCGGAGGTAAGCGATCCGGAGCAAAAGCGAAAGATCATTGGGCGCGAGTTCATCGAGGTCTTCGACGATGAAGCAGCACGCATCGCCGAGCAGACCGGCGGTGTGGACTGGCTGGTGCAAGGCACTTTGTACCCGGACGTCATCGAGTCGGCGTCCGTCCACGGCCCTTCGCACACAATCAAAAGCCATCACAACGTCGGCGGGCTGCCCGAAACCATGAAGCTCAAGCTGATCGAGCCCCTGCGCGACCTGTTCAAGGACGAAGTGCGGCGGATCGGCCGCGAACTCGGCATGCCGGAGGACATCCTTGGGCGCCAGCCCTTCCCCGGCCCCGGGCTGGCCGTGCGCATCCTGGGCGAAGTCACCCCGGAGCGGGTCGCGATCCTGCAGCAGGCCGATGAGATCGTGGTCGACGAGATCAAGCAGGCCGGCCTTTATGGAACAATCTGGCAGGCCTTTGCCGTTCTCCTGCCAGTCAAGAGCGTGGGCGTCATGGGCGACCAGCGCACCTATGCCGCGACCTGCGCCATCCGCGCCGTCCACTCGGAAGATGGCATGACCGCAGACTGGGTGCAGCTTCCGTACGCTCTGCTGGCCCGCATCTCCAATCGCATCGTCAACGAGGTGCGCGGGATCAACCGCGTCGTGTACGACATCACCTCCAAGCCGCCCGGCACCATTGAGTGGGAGTAGCGCAGCCGGCCCCGCGCTGATCTTTACGGCACCCTGCATCCTACTGCCTGACGACATGGCGGGCGGGCTGTCATAAACAGCTCTCCGGGTCCCAGCGAGTGCCCACTTTTTCCCAGGAAGATATACGGTTATGGCATCACGGATCGAGGATTACGGCGTCATCGGCGACTGCGAAACAGCAGCGCTGGTCGGCAGGGACGGCTCCATCGACTGGCTCTGCTGGCCGAACTTTGCTTCCGACGCTTGCTTCGCGGCTCTTTTAGGCAATGAAGAGAACGGGCGTTGGCTCGTCGCCCCGGTCGCGGCCGCGCCCGGCGAAAGCAGCTGGCAGGCAAGCTGGCGTTACCTGCCGCAAACCCTGGTGCTTGAAACCACGTGGACCCGCGACCAGGACATTGTGCGCGTCACCGACTTCATGCCGTCTCGCGGCGACCACTCCCACATCGCGCGCAAGGTCGAGTGCGTGCAGGGGCAGGCGGCCATGTTCATGGAGTTGGTGCTGCGCTTCGACTACGGGCGCTCCATCCCGTGGGTCACGCGCGAAGAGCACACCCTGCGCGCGATCGCGGGTCCGCACATGGTGCTGCTGCGCACCAACCTCGAAACCCACGGCGAGGACAAGAAGACCGAAAGCACCTTTACCGTGGGTGAAGGCGAGTATCTCTGGTTCACGCTTTCCTACGCGCGGTCTGCGCAGGCAGAGCCGCCGGTTATTGACCCGGATGTTGAGCTTGAGGAGGCGAAACGCTACTGGTCGGAGTGGTCCTCTAAGTGCACGCCGGCGGGTTCGTATACCGAGGCCGTCGTCCGCTCGCTCATCACGCTCAAGGCACTCAGTTACCGGCCTACCGGCGGCGTCGTCGCAGCGGTCACCACTTCGCTGCCCGAATCGCTGGGCGGCCCACGCAACTGGGACTACCGCTTCTGCTGGCTGCGGGACTCGACCTTTACGCTGCTGGCCCTGATGAACGGCGGCTTTTTCAAGGAAGCCGAAGCCTGGCAGGACTGGCTTTTGCGGGCCATCGCGGGCAGCCCCGAGCAGGTCCAGATCATGTACGGGATCAGCGGCGAGCGCCACCTGCTGGAGTGGGAAGTTCCCTGGCTTGCCGGTTACGAAAATTCAAAACCGGTGCGCGTCGGCAATGCCGCGGCCGAGCAGCTGCAGCTCGACATCTACGGCGAGGTCATGGACGCTTTTTTTCATACCCTGGCCGGGATCAAGGTGCCGCGGCGGGTTGATCTGCACCTCCAGCGGCTGCTCACCGAGCACCTGCTTACCGTGTGGCAGCAGCCGGACCAGGGCATCTGGGAAACGCGCAGCGGCCCCCAGCACTTTGTGTACTCGAAGATGATGGTGTGGGTGGCGCTTGACCGGGCAATCACCATCGCCGAACACACCGGCAGCGACGTACCGCTGGAAAAGTGGCGCCACGCGCGCGAGCAGGTGCATGCCGAGGTGTGCACCCGCGGTTACAACGAAAAGCTTGGCGCCTTTACGCAGGTGTACGGCGGCGAGGAGCTCGACTCGGCCCTGCTGCTGATGCCCCAGGTGGGTTTTCTTCCCCCTTCCGACCCGCGGGTCAAGGGCACGATTGAAGCCATAGAGAAGACCCTGATGCACGATGGGCTGCTGCTGCGCTACAACACGACGGGCTCAGGGGATGGCTTGCCGGCCGGCGAGGGCGCGTTCCTTGCCTGCTCGTTCTGGATGGTGAGCTGCCTGAAATTGATCGGCCGCGAAACCGATGCGCGCGCGCTGATGAACCGGCTGCTGTCGCTGCGCAATGATTTGGGGCTGTTCGCCGAAGAATACGACACGGCCAAGAAGCGGCAGGTGGGCAACTTCCCCCAGGCTTTTTCGCATATCGCCATGGTCAACGCCATCTTTGACCTGGAAGGCCAAACGCCGTTGCGCGCCCGGCACGAACGCACCGTTCGCTCGGCGCCCGGGCTGCATCCCGCCCCCGGCCCAAAGGACACGGGCAGCACCCCCGAGCTTGATCCACAACCGTCCAACCCCTTCTCGAACACGAGGGATACCGGTGCGCAAGAGCCGGGGCCGGTCAACACACAGCAAGGTGACAGATAGGGAGCCGGCAGTACGCATGCATACATTCAAGGTTTGGGCACCAAAGGCTGAGCAGGTCGACGTAAAAGTAGGTGGACAGAAGCACCCCATGCGGCGCACGGAAGACGGCTGGTGGAACGGCCCCGTCGAGGAAGCAGGACCAGGGACCGATTACGTTTTTCTGCTCAACGGCGACGAGCAGGAGCTTCCCGATCCGCGCTCGGCGTTTCAGCCTCGCGGTGTCAACGGGCCCTCGCAGGTCGTCGATCACGGTGCTTTCGCATGGACCGATGGGGGCTTCCGCGCGCCCGCTTACCAGAGCGCACTGATCTACGAGCTCCATGTCGGCACCTTTGCACCCGACGGCACCTGTGACGGGGTCATCGGCAAGCTCGACTACCTCCGCGATCTCGGCGTGACCCACATCGAGCTGCTGCCCTTCGCCGAGTTTCCCGGGGCGCACGGTTGGGGGTACGACGGCGTCGACCTGTTTGCACCGCACGCGGCCTACGGCGGCCCGGACGGGCTCAAGCGCCTGGTCGACCGAGCGCACGGCAAGGGTCTGGGCGTCATCATGGACGTGGTCTACAACCACTTCGGTCCCGCCGGAAACTACGTGGGCAAGTTTGGTCCTTACTTCACCAACGCGCACAAGACACCGTGGGGTGACGCCGTAAATCTTGAGGACGCGGGCTCGTTCGAGGTGCGGCAGTTCTTTTGTGACAACGCGCTGATGTGGCTGCGCGACTACCACCTGGATGGGCTGCGCCTGGACGCGGTGCATGCCTACGTCGATCGCTCTGCAATCAACTTCATGGAGCAGATCAACACGGAAGTCCACGCGCTCGAAGCAGAAACCGGCAAGCCGTACCTGATGATCGCCGAAAGCGACCTGAACGACCCGCAGCTGGTCCGCTCCAGGGAGGCGTACGGCTACGGCTTTGACGCGCAGTGGAGTGATGACTTTCACCACGCCATCGTCGCGCTGCTTACCGGCGATACCAGCGGCTACTATGCCGACTTCGGAGGCTTTGCCGAGCTCGGCAAGGCGCTGACCCAGGTCTTTGTGTACGACGGCCAGTATTCGGAGCACAGGGACCGCATGCACGGGCGTCCGGTGGTCAACCTGCCGGGTTGGCACTTTCTGGGCTACTCACAAAATCACGACCAGGTGGGCAATCGAGCCAAGGGCGAACGGCTGGTCCACCTGACCGACGCACCGCGTGCCAAGATCGCGGCCGCGCTGACGCTGCTGGCTCCCTTTCTCCCCATGCTGTGGCAGGGCGAAGAGTGGGCGGCCAGCTCGCCGTTCCAGTACTTTACCGACCACGAAGACCCGGAGCTGGGCCGGCTTGTTTCCGAAGGGCGCACGAAGGAGTTCGTCGCCTTCGGCTGGGACCCGGCCGAGGTGCCCGACCCCCAGGATGCATCCACCTATGAAGCTTCCAAACTGCGGTGGGACGAGCTGGACCAGGCGCCCCATGCGGACATGCTCGGCTGGTACCGGCAGCTGATCGCCCTGCGCAGGTCGCGGCCCGAGCTGACCGATGGCGCGCTCGAGCAGGTCGACGTCGACTTTGATGAGGAAGACCAGTGGTTCACCATGCAGCGCGGAAGCATTGTGCTGGTATTTACGTTGGACAGCGAGGGCTACTCGGCGGGCCTGGAGGAGCATGTCACGCTGCTGCTCGGATCCGATGGAGGCATCACCGTCGAGGAGGGGCGTCTCACCATGCCGGGCGTGGGGGTCGCCGTTCTGGCGGTGAACAGGAGCTAGCGCTGCTCCTGGGCCGGCTCTTCCGCGGGCTGCAACCGAGGCAGGTAATCCGTTTCCACCTCCCCTGCCTCGCGCGCCCGAAATACGTCGCCACCCATGAGCAAAACAGGCGCCGGTCCGGGGCTTGAAACGTGGAGCAGGCTGAGGATGGTGCGGCGGACCTGCTGGTCCGGATGACCGGCGCGCGAGACCAGAACGCAAGGGTAGTCGCCCGGTAGGCCAGCCGCCCGCCATGCGCGAGCGATCCCAGTGAGATCGCGCCCAGGCATGTATACGACGCGCGTCGGCTCAGGGTTGACCACCTCTCCCGGAGCGTGGTGCGCGGTGGAAAGGTGAACGCCCGAGGCAGCGCGGCGATCGGTAAGCGAACAAGGGATGGCAGCCGCGGCGGCAGACGCAGCGGTCACGCCGGGAACAACTTCGAAGTGCACACCCGCGGCGCGGAGCGCATCCATCTCTTCGCCGGCGCGGCCAAAAAGAAGCGGGTCGCCGCTCTTGAGGCGCAGGACTGAGCGACCTTCGCGCGCGCCGCGCAGCATAAGCTCGTGAATCTGCTCCTGCGTGATGCTTGCCGCGCCGCAGCGCTTGCCCACGTTGACCACCTCGGCCGTTGCCGGGACGAGCGCAAGGATCGGTTCCGGCACCAGGTCGTCATGGAGCAGCAGGTCGGCGCTTGCAAGCAGGCGCGCGGCCTTAACGGTGAGCAGGTCGGGGTCGCCCGGACCCGCGCCAACCAGGTACACGGATGCTTGCTGCGCGACAAACTCGGGCACAGGCGGCGCCAGGGGGGGCGGCGCCACGAGGTGCGCGGCGGGCAGGGCCATGCGCCGCGACGGGCACTCCGCCGCGCTGCACGCTTCACGGCCGGCGAGCCTGCCGAGCAGCAGCTTGCGTTCCTCGGTCGAGGGCGCGGCCGCAAGCACCTCGCGCCGAATCTCCCCGATGGTGTGCAGCCACGGCCCAAGATCCTGCGGCAGCTGCGCATCGATCTCGCGCCGGAGACGCTGCGCGAGCGAAGGGCTGTCGCCCGCGGTGGAGATTGCGATCTGGAGGTCGCCGCGGCGGACCACCGAGCCGTAGTAAAAGTCGCAGTGCGGGATGTCGTCGACCGCGTTGCACAGGATCTTTGCGGCAAGGCACAAGCGGTACACATGCTGGTTGACGGCGGCGAAGTTGGTGCCGGCGATCACCACAAACGGCCGCTCGGCTGCATGGAGCACATCCCTGTCCTCGAAGGCGCGAGGGTGCCAGGTGACGGCTCCGCGCTCGGCCAGGCGCTCGATCTCCGGCCTGGCCCAGGGAGCAACCACTGTGACCTGCGCGCCGCTCGCAACGAGGCTTTCGATCTTGCCGGACGCGACCTCGCCCGCGCCGACTACCAGGCACGAGCGCCCCGCGAGCTTGAGAAAAATCGGCAGCAGGCTCATCTTCACATCCTCGCTACATGTCTGCCGAGATCGTTGCCGGTGCGTCGCCCGCGTCGCGCGAAACTGGCGGCGGCGCCACTGCCTCGCCGGCCAGCTGCGCCCGCAGCTCGTCATTGGTATGGCGCGCGAAGTAAGCGCGCAGGCTTTCGCCCTCACCCAGGCGCCGGCCTTGGTAGGTTCTTAACAGCCGCTCAATGGCCTCCGGCACCTCGGTAGCCGGAATCCGGTAGCCGACCGGGCGCGCGGTCGCCGCAAACTCGCCGACCGAGCCGCCTACGCAGAAGTAGTAGGCGTCGACCAGCTTGCCCTCGTGCTTGATCTTCTTGCCTTCGATGCCCAGGTCCGCGATCCAGTGCTGGCCGCAGCTGTTCGGGCAGCCCGTGACATGCAGCCGCAGCTGCTGGTCGAACTCGGGTACGCGCTCTTCGAGCTCATCGACGAGCCACTGCGTGAAGCCCTTGGTTTCCGTAATGGCGAGCTTGCAGAACTCCGTGCCGGTGCAGGCAACGGCGCCGCGCCAGAACGGCGAAGCCTCGACGCGCAACCCCACACGCGCAAGCTCGCGGACGAACTCGGCGGCGCGCGCCGTATCGATGTTGACGAACAGGAGGTTCTGCCCAACCGTGGTGCGCAGATGACCCGAGCCGTAGCGCTCGGCCAGCTCGGCGGCAGCGGCAAGCTGGTCGCCGGTAAGCCGGCCGCGCAGCACCGAAACCCCTACGGAGCTAAGCCCGGGCTGCCGCTGCGCATGCACACCCACGTGGTCGCGCAAGACGTCATCGGGTACGTGCTCCGGCACAGGGGGCGGCAGCCTGCGGCCCAGGCGACGCTCTACCTCGGCGAGAAAGCTTGCCGCTGTCCAGCCTTCCTTCAGGAACAGGTACTTCATGCGCGCGCGATCGCGGCTTTCCCGCAGGCCCTGCTGGTCGCGGAAGATCTCGGTAATGACGCGCGCGACCTCAAAGGCTTCGGCCTTGGGTACCCAGGCATCAAGCTTGATCGCCAGGTGCGGCTCGTTCGAAAGCCCGCCTCCGACGCGCAACGAGAAGCCTTCTTCGTCGCGGCCTTCTGAAGTGCGCATGGTCGCAGTCAGGCCGATGTCGTTGATCTCCGGGTACGAGCACCAGAGGGGGCAGCCGGTCGCGGAGATCTTGAACTTGCGCGGCAGGTTATAGAAGGCGGAGTTGCCGATCAGCTTTTCCGCGATCTCAACGGCCACCTCTGAAGCATCGAACACCTCCCGGGCGTCGATGCCTGCGAGTGGACAGGCGGTAACGTTGCGCACCACGTCCCCGCAGGCGCCCTTGGGCGAAAGCCCTACGCGATCCAGCGCATCGACAACCTCGGGCAAAGACTCGATGGTAAGCCAGTGCAGCTGGATGTTCTGCCGCACCGTGATGTCGGCGATGTTGCGCGCGTGGATCTGCGCCAGGCTGGCAATGACGCGCAGCTGCGCTGAGCTAAGCTGCCCGGCGGGCGCGCCGATCCGCATCATGAAGTACTCGGTTGCCAGCCCTTCGCCTGCCTTGCCGCCGGTGACGCCCGCGCCGTCGCCTTGCGTGTACACGCCCCACCACTTGAGGTACGTGGACGCCCACTCGGGGATCACACTTGACCGGCCCTCGCGCGCAAACCGGCGCACCTCGTCAAAAAGCTCCCATGGGTTCGCCTCGTGCTTCAAACGCTCCATGCGTTGCGCTTTGGTTTCCTTTGCCGGAGAAGCGGAGTGCGCGTCAGCCATATGACCCTCGGGGGATTGGGGGGAGGAGAAACGGAAAACCCGCCGGCGCGTGCTGCCAGGCGGGCTGAGTTGCATGGAATCGTTCTTCCTGCCTGCTCTCAGCGCACCGGTCCGGGCAGGGTACAAGCTGCAGAAAGCAAAAGTGGGCGCCGCATAGTGTGACGATACGAGGCCCGGGTGCGGCCGTCAATCGCCCGCCCCGCTCCCGCTTTCCTCAGAATGCAAAGGTTGCCTGGAGAAAGATACGCCGCGCCGCAGAGCCATCAGGCGAGGAGAAGATTTGCCCCGCAAGCTGGTTCGAGCGGCCAAACAGCGGCGAGTCGATGTCGCCGGTAGGCGGCGCATAGTTGATGATGTTGAGCAGGTTTAATCCTTGCGCGTTCAAAGTCAGGTTGTAGCGCCTGCCGGTATTGCCGCCGGCAAATGCGCCTCCCGGACCGCCGCGCCCGCCGCCGCCCCCTGGTCCACCATCCCTGGGGCCGCCGCGTCCACCTCCCGGAGGACCACCCCCCTGGTCGCCGCCGCCTTCCTGCTGCAAGCGCTGCCCAAAGCCCCAGGTCTTGCTCGGCCGCAGGTTCAGCGTAAACAGGCTCGGGCCCCTGCAATAGTGGATAGGAATCGGCGCCGTTCCAGCGGTGGGCGCCGTGGTGAAGTGTG
>CALMAN010000180.1:0-13420 GCA_937859835.1 uncultured Acidipila sp.
GCTCGCGTCTTCGGCGAAGCCGAGGTCGAACAGCGCACGAGCGTCCTCCGGATGCGCGGACAGGTACGGCTCCAGCAGGGCTCGCGCTCCGCGGAAGTCACCCTCGGCCAGCTTGCTCTCGGCTTCGCTCAGGGGATTGCCCAGTTGCGCGGGGGCCGGGCGCGCGGGGGCCGCGTCCACGGCGCCGCTGGTCCCCGGCGGCAGCGCGGCGGTTTGCCCGCCTGCCACCCCAGGCAGCAGCGCAGCCAGCAACAGCAGCCCGCGCACTCAGGCCGCCCCTTCCGTTACCGCCTCGCGCAGCAGCCTCCTTGGCTGCAGGGCTGCTTCCAGCCAACGGCCCGTGTGCGAAAGCTCGCTCGCCGCGATGTCTTCCGGTGTCCCGACCGCGACCACCTGGCCGCCGCCCGCCCCACCCTCCGGGCCCATGTCAATGACCCAGTCGGCCGACTTGATCACGTCCAGGTTGTGCTCGATGACGACCAGCGATCCGCCGCCGTCAATCAGCTTGCGAAACGCCATCAGCAGCTTGCTGACGTCATCAAAGTGCAGGCCCGTCGTCGGCTCGTCGAGGATATACAGCACGCGACTGCCGCCGGTCTTGATCCGGCCCTGGGGCGCTGTACGCGCCGCAGCCAGGTGCGAGGCCAGCTTGACCCGCTGTGCTTCGCCGCCCGACAGCGTGGTCGCCGATTGCCCCAGCCGCACGTAGCCAAGCCCCACTTCATCCAGGACCGCGAGCTTGTCCACGATCTTCGGGTTGCCGGCCAGGAAGCGCAGCGCTTCCTTGACCGTCAGCCCCAGCACCTCGTGGATGTTTTTGCCCTTGTACTTCACTTCGAGCACCCCTGCCTTGTAGCGCGTGCCCCCGCACTCTTCGCAGGGCAGCTCGACATCGGCGAGGAACTGCATCTCGACCGTGACCGTGCCGTCGCCGTCGCACACGTCGCAGCGGCCGCCCGGCACGTTGAAGGAGAAGTGCCCCGCCGCATACCCGCGGCGCTCGGCTTCCGGCTGCGCCGCAAACAGTTCGCGCAGCGCGTCAAAAGCCTTGATGTACGTCACCGGGTTGGAGCGCGGGGTGCGCCCGATCGGGTTCTGGTCGACCAGCACGATGTCGTTGAGCCGGTCGGCGTTGCGCAGCTCTCGATACAGCCGGGCCGGGTCGCCGCCCTCCGTGCGCCCCAGCTCGTGCGCGACCGCCTTGTAGAGGACTTCATGCACCAGCGTCGACTTGCCCGACCCGCTGACCCCGGTGATGCAGCACAGCAGGTTGAGCGGGATCTGTACGTCAATGCCCTTCAGATTGTTCGCGCGCGCCCCGCGCAGCGTCAGCCAGTCCTTGCTGGTGGGCGCCGGGGCAGGCCGCCGCTTGTTCGGCACCGGGATGGTCAGCGCCCCGCTCAGGTACCGGCCCGTCGTTGAGTCGGGATTGCGCGCTACCTCCGCGACCGTGCCTGCGGCCAGCAGCCGCCCGCCAAACTCGCCCGCGCCCGGCCCCATGTCGAGCAGGTAGTCCGCGGCCTCGATGACGTCCGGATCGTGCTCAACCACCAGGATCGTGTTGCCGAGGTCGCGCAGCGCTTTGAGGATGCGGATGAGCTTTTCCGTGTCGCGGCTGTGGAGTCCGATCGAGGGCTCGTCGAGCACATACAGCGCGCCCACCAGCTGGGAGCCGAGCGAGGTGGCAAGCTGGATGCGCTGGGCCTCGCCGCCCGACAGTGTCGAGGCCAACCGGTCGAGCGTCAGGTATTCCAGCCCCACGGCGTCGAGAAAGCTGAGCCGCTGCTGCACCTCCTTGAGGATCGACCCGGCGATCTCGGCCTGCATCGGCGTCAGCTCCACCGCGTCGAAAAACGCGTGCGCCGCGGCGATCGGCAGCCCGGCGGCTTCGCAGATGTTTTTCGCTTCCGCGGCGCGCCCCAGCCGAACGGCCCGGGCCTCGGCGCGCAGCCGCTGGCCCTTGCACTCCGGGCACACCGCGTAGCCGCGGTACTTCGACAGCATCACGCGCACATGGAGCTTGTACTTCTTGGTTTCCATCAGCGCGAAAAAGCGGTGCACGCCCAGAAAGCTGCCGGCCCCGTTCAGAATGAACGCCTGCTGGTCGGGCGTCATGTCGTACCAGGCAAGGTCGGTCGGGATGCCGTGCTGCTTTGCGGCGCGCCGCAGTTCGGTCCCGTAGCTCGTGTACTTGGGCCGGGTCCACGGGTCCACCAAGCCTCCGTCGATCGACTTGTTCTTGTCCGGCAGGATCAGGTCCAGGTCAAAGTCGATGGTGTTGCCGAAGCCCTGGCAGCGCGGGCACGCACCGGCCGGGTTGTTGAACGAGAACAAGCGCGGCTCGGGCTCCGCGTAGCCCCGGTGGCAGGTTTTGCACTCAAAGGCGAGTGAGAACCGCAGCCGTTCCGGCACCGCGGGCGCTTCACTTTCGCCGGCGCGCCGCACGATCTCAAACAGGATTTCGCCCGACTCGCGATAGCCGATCTCGGCTGCATCCACGATGCGCGTCCGTGCCTCGGCCGACACCGCGATGCGGTCGACCAGCACATACACGGGCAGGTTGAAGTCGATGGCAAGCAGCGACTCCGGCTGCGAAAACTCATAAGTCGCCCCGCCCTGGTAGAGCCGGTTGAAGCCGCGTCCGCGCAGGTCCATCAGGCGCTCCCGCATAGCCGGCGCGAGCTCGCCCGGCTTGCTTTCGGCCTGCGCCGCCTTCGCTGCGGCTGCTTTTTTGAGCGCCACCTGCGAGCTGCCGCGCCGCGATACCCTCGCCACGGGCTCGGGCGACACCGGTTCGACCGGCGGCTGCGCACGGCCGGCCGCGGCTACTGGAAACAGCGCATGGAGCCGCGTCCCGTCGCCCAGGGCCAGCACTGCCCCGGCAATCTCATCGACCGAGTCGCGCTTGACCACCCCATCGCACACCGTGCAGTGCACGGTGCCGCACCGGGCATACAAGAGGCGCATGTAGTCGTAGATCTCGGTTGCCGTGGCCACGGTCGAGCGTGGGTTGCGGGTCGTGTTCTTTTGCTTGATCGCGATCGCCGGCGCGAGCCCGTCGATCAGGTCGGCATCGGGCTTCTCAATGCGCTCTAAAAACTGCCGCGCGTAGGCCGACAGCGACTCCACGTAGCGGCGCTGCCCTTCGGCGTAGATGGTGTCGAAGGCGAGCGAGCTTTTGCCCGAGCCCGACACCCCCGTGACCACCGTGAGCAGGCCGTGCGGCAGATCGACGTCGATGTTTTTAAGGTTGTGGACCCGCACGCCGCGGAGTGTGATCTGGTCGGTCAAGCGCTGCGCCCTTTGCTTCGCCCTGGCGTAGGTTCCCTGGTACACGCCGAAGCTCGATTATAAGGGCCCGTTTGCTCCGCGCTGTGCTTCCCGCCCGGCGGTCTCGGCCGCCCCGAGCGAGGGCGTGAACAGGGCGCCAAAGAAGAGCAGGATGCCGCCGACCACGATAGCCGAGTCGGCCAGGTTGAAGTCGGGCCAGTGATAGTGGTAGATCCTGACCTCCAGGAAGTCGGTGACCATTTTGTCCTGGATGCGGTCCCAGGCATTGCCGACGGCGCCGCCCAGCACCAGCGCCAAACCCAGCGCGGTTGAGGAGTAGCGGCGGCCGCTGCGTACCAGCAGCACCGCAACCAGGATGGCGGCCAGGAGAGAAAACGCGGTCAGCCCCCAGCGGGTCGGGTTCGCGGGCGCGTCGTTGAAGAGCGAAAACGCGGCCCCCTCGTTGAGCACATGCGACAGCCGAAACACATGCGGGATGACCGGGATGTTGGTGCCCTCCTCGATGTGCTTTTTGATCCACAGCTTGGAAACGCGGTCGAGCGCGATCACCAGCAGCGCGATCAAAAACCAGGCCGGGCGCCAGTCGCGGGCTCTGCCGCCCGGGCCAGTGGCGGGCGGAGTGGTCACGCGTGCACCTTTTCCCGCTCGCCCGTTGCGCGCGAGTAGCCCATGGCATCGAGCGCCTCGGCGCAGCGCCCGCAGACTTCCGGCCACGGGCCGTACGGGGCTACGTCGGCGCGATAGGTCCAGCAGCGGCTGCACTTCGCGGCTTGGGGCGAAATCAAGTGAATCGCTCCCTCAACTGCGCCGGCCGGCGCTTCCACATAGGCAAAGCTCGACACATTCAGCAATTCCTTGAACAACGACTCGGCTTCCGCTTTTTGAGCCCGGTCCATGGGACCGGACGAGACGCGGAGGTGCGCATCGAGCGACTTACCGATCTTCTTGTCCTTGCGGAACTCTTCAAGCTTGCGCATGGCCTGTTCGCGGAACCGGAAGATAGCCTGCCACCGGGCACTTTCGGCAGCGGAAAGACCGGGCGAAATAGCAGAAGGCTCTGGAAAAAGAGCCAGGTGCACGCTGGGCTCCCAGCCCTTGTGCTTTGGCAGATACGTCCACACCTCTTCCGCAGTGAAGCTGAGAATGGGCGCGACCAGCTTCGCCAGGGCTTCGGCAATCTTCCAAAGCGCGGTCTGCGCGGAGCGGCGTTGGAGGCTCGACGGCGCAAGCGTGTACATGCGATCTTTCAGCACATCGAGATACAAGGCACTTAGATCGACAATGCAAAACTCATTGACGGCGTGATACACGCGGTGAAACTCCATCCTCTCGTACCATGCAGTGACTTCCTCAACAAACCTCCGCGTGCGGGCGAGCATGTACTGGTCGAGCGGTACCAAGTCCTCATCCCGCACCGCATGCTCGGCCGGAACAAAGCCGGCCAAGTTGCCGAGTAAGAAGCGAAAGGTGTTGCGCAGCTTGCGGTAGTTATCGGCCACGCGCTGCATCAGGTTTTCGCTCGCCGCCACGTCCTCGCGAAAGTCGACGGAGGCGACCCACAGCCGCACGATTTCCGCGCCCAGGCGGTCGGCGATCTCGACCGGGTCCACGCCGTTGCCGAGTGACTTGGACATGGCGCGACCCTGCTCATCGAGCGTCCAGCCGCTGGTGGCCACCTTGCGATAGGGCGCTTGCTCATCCTCGCGCGTGCCCACGGCCGTCAGCAGGGAGGTGTGAAACCAGCCCCGGTACTGGTCGCCGCCCTCAAAGTAAAGGTCGGCCGGCACCCCCAGCGCGGGGTCCTGCCCGAGCACCGCGCGCCAGCTTGAACCGGAATCAAACCAAACATCGAGGATGTCCTGCTCCTTTTCCCAGCGGCCGGTGGCGCCGCAGCGTGGGCAGGGGCGGTCCGCGCCCAGCAGCTCGCCGGCCGAGCAGCGGTGCCAGGCCGCGGCTCCGCGCTCGGCGACCAGGGCAACGATCCGCTCGTGCACGGCCCGGTCGCGCAGCGGCTCGTGGCACTGCCCGCACAGGAATACGGCAATCGGCACGCCCCATACCCTTTGGCGCGAGATGCACCAGTCGGGCCGGGTGCTGATCATGTTGGCGATGCGCTCCTCGCCCCACTGCGGGTCCCAGGCCACCGCCCGGATCTGCTCCAGCGCGCGCTCGCGAAAGGTCCGGTCGCCCCCCTCGTCTTCCGAGTCCAGCGCCTGGGCGCGCCCGGCGTACGGCATGGCGGTTTCCATCCCGATAAACCACTGCTCGGTGGCGCGAAAGATCACCGGGTTGTGGCACCGCCAGCAGTGCGGGTAGGAGTGGTAGATGGCCGCCTGGCCGAGCAGCGCGCCCCGCTCGCGCAGGAAGTCGATGATGAGCGGGTTGGCCTCAAAAACGGTCCTGCCTTCCCAGAGTTCGATCCCGTTGCGCAGCCGGCCCTGGTTGTCCACGTTGCACGCGGCGGAAAGCCCGTAGCGCATGCCGGTCAGGAAGTCGTCCGCGCCGTGCGCGGGTGCGGTGTGCACGGCGCCCGTGCCCTGGTCGGTGGTGACGTAGTCGGCAAGCACGCCCAGCACGGTCCGGTCGAGAAACGGATGCCGGAAGACGGCGCGCTCCAAACGGGCGCCGGGAAAGCGCGCCAGCTCGCGCAGCGTGCCGAGAGCGCAGGCCTCGGCCACGCTTGCGAGCAGCGCCGACGCCACGAGGTACACGTCGCCGCCCGCGGTTTCGACCGCCACGTACGGAAACTCCGGGTGAAAGGCGACGGCCAGCGAGGCGGGCAGGGTCCAGGGCGTCGTCGTCCAGATGATGGTCCACACGGTTCGCCCGGCCAGCGCAGGGTCCAGGAGGCCCGGATCGCTCAGCAGCCGGTAGCGCACGTACACGCTGGGCGAGGTGTGCATTTCGTACTCGATCTCGGCATCGGCCAGTGCGGTCCGGTCATGGAGGCACCAGTACACGGGCTTCAAGCCCTTGTACACAAAGCCGCGCTCAAAGAAGCGGTAAAAGGTCGCAAGGGTGGCTGCTTCGTACCCGGGCGACATCGTGAGGTAAGGCCGGTCCCACTGCCCAAACACGCCCAGCCGCTCAAACTGCGAGCGCTGGAGGTCCACATACTTTTGCGCGTACGCCCGGCAGGCGGCCAGGAAGTCGCCGGCCGGCATGTCGAGCTTTCGCCGGCCCAGCTGCTCATCTACCTTGATCTCGATTGGCAGCCCATGGCAGTCCCAGCCAGGCACGTAGGGGGCGTCGTAGCCGGCCATTGTTTTTGATTTCACAACAAAATCCTTCAAGCACTTGTTGAGCGCGTGGCCCAGGTGGATCGGCCCGTTTGCATAGGGTGGCCCGTCGTGCAGGATGTACTTGGGGGCGCCCTGCCGCGCGGCGCGGATCTGCTCGTACAGCCCGCTTGCGGCCCACTGCTGGAGCCGCAGCGGCTCATTCTCCGGGAGGCTGGCCTTCATGGGAAAGAGGGTTTCCGGCAGGGTCAGCGTTTTTTTGAGCTCAGGGACCGGCTTCGGCCCCGTGCCGGAGCCGTTCCCGGGAGCCGGGGAGTTCTTTTCAGCCATTCGCTTCCAAACTTTCCCTTGCGCTTGGGCGTTGGTTCGCCCGAGCTTCGGTGGCGACTCAGTGAAAGTCGATTGTATCGTCCGGTAACTTCCACGGCCCCGCCTTCGTCTATTTCAGCTGGGGCGGCCCGGGGCGGGAGACAGGCTTCGGCCGGAAGCGTGATAATAGAAAGACTGATTTGCCCCGCGGATGCTTCCACAAAAGCCCAGGGTTGGGGCAGAACGCCGGCACCTTTGAGACGGATATCGCGATGAGCAATGAGCTGTTGACTGCACCGGAAGAAGACGTAGTTGCCGGCGAGCCCGCCCGGCGGCTGGACCACACCGAGCTGATGCCGGTTGGCGCGGACGGCAGCATCTGGGAGTCGCTGGTCGCCAACGTGCGCGACGTGTTTCGCCCAGCCAAGCTGCCGCCGCTTGAGCTGACTTCCACCCCCATCCCGGTCAAGGATCCGTTTGCCGAGAAGCGCTCGCCGCTTTCGAGCGTGCTCGCGATCCTTTTCTACGTCGCGCTGGTTCTGCTCATCATCTTCTTCCCCAAAAAGCACCTCCCGCAGGTCATCCAGGCCAAGCTCACGCCCCTGGATGTTTCGGCCTATCTCCCGAAGACACGCATGACCGCGCCGGCGGGCGGCGGTGGCGGCGGCGGCGCGCATGAGATTGTGCCGCCCACCAAGGGCAAGCTGCCGGACTTTGCTAAAACGCAGGTGACGCCTCCGCAAGTGCTCAAGATCGACCATCCCAAGCTGCCGGTTCCTGAAACCATCGTGATGCCGCAGATGAAGATGCCGGACGCGAACATGCCGAATGTGGGCATACCGCAGGCGGCAGCGGTGACGCTGTCGGCTGGCAGCGGCGGCGGCTCCGGTATCGGCAGCGGCCATGGCGGCGGACTCGGCATCGGCAGCGGCAACGGGCTGGGACCGGGCGAAGGCGGGCTTACCGGTGGTGGGTACGCCCATCCAGGCGGCGGTATCTCGTCGCCAAAGCTGATCTACTCGGTTGACCCTGAGTTTTCGGACGAAGCGCGCCGGCAGAAATACCAGGGCGTCGTGGTGCTGTCGATCATTGTGGACGCGCAGGGCAATCCCCAGCGTATCCACGTCGTGCGGGCTTTGGGCATGGGGCTCGATGAGAAAGCGATCGAGGCGGTGCGGCAGTACAAGTTCAAGCCCGCCATGATGGGCGCCAAGGCGGTGCCGGTTGAAATCAACATTGAGGTCAACTTCCAGCTATTCTGACCTGGGTAGAGCCTGTAAGAGGCTTCGACGCTGGTCCGGCTTGGGCATCGGTGTTCTCCCGGTGTTTTTCGATGTTGGTTCCGGGGTTGGTTCCGATGATGGTTCCGGGGATGATCCCTGAGAAGCCTGCAGCCCTCGCATCAACCGGGGCAGCCTGACTCGCCGGCGCGAATCCTGTCCGGGGTAAGCGGGAGCTCCCGGATGCGAGCGCCGGTGGCGTGGTACACAGCGTTGGCCAGGGCAGCGGGAACCCCGGTGATCCCGATCTCGCCAATGCCCCTGCTGCCCAGTGGGTTGAAGCGCAGGTCGGGATACTCCAGGAACTCGACTGTAAACGCGGGCAGGTCGGCACAGGTGGGCAGGTGGTACTCGGCCAGGTTGTCGTTGACCGCGCGGCCGGTCGCCGGGTCGTAGTGCGTTGCTTCGAGCAGCGCCATGCCCAGGCCAAAAAGCACGCCGCCCTCGATCTGCGAGCGCGCGGTCCTCGGGTTCAGCACGCGGCCGCAATCGAGCACGCTCACCCAGCGAGTCACGCGCAGCTCGGCAACGTCGGGATCCCAGGTAACCTCGGCAAAATGCGCGCCAAACGAGTGAAATGTGTAGTTCTGCTTTGCGCCCGCGCCCAGCTCGGCGCGCGAGTCACGCGCCAGGGCTCCGCCCGGCAGGCGGCGCAGCAGCGCCCGGCAGTCTTCAACCCGCTCGCCCGCATGGAGGCGCCCGGCTGCAACCGTCACGGTCGCGGGCGCGAGGCCGAACATGGGGGAACGCGGGTCGGCAACCGCGCACCCGATCAGCGCTGCCCGCAGCTGCTGCGCGGCGGCCTCGACCGCGGGTGCGACGCTTGCGACGGTTTGCGAGGCCCCGGCAACCGGCGCCTGCGGGTAGGCTGAGGCGCCCAGCTCGAAGTGGACACGGTCCAGCGGCCAGCCCAGGGCATCGGCGGCTACCTGCTCCATGACGGTCGCGGTACCGCCGCCGAGCTCGTGGGTCGCTGCCGTAAACACTGCGTCCCCATCGGCCGAGAGCACGGCATGAACCGCCGCTGGCGAACGCCGCGCCGGGTAGGCAGCCGTTGCCATGCCCCAGCCCACCCGTTTGCCTCCTCGCTCGACCGATCGCGGCCGGGCGGGGCGCCGGTCCCAGCCAAACAGGGCGGCGCCGCGCTCGAGGCAGGCGTGCAAATGGCGACTGCTGAAAGGCCGCTCATCCTGCTCGTCCTGTTCCGTGTCGTTGTGGAGGCGCAGCGCGACCGGGTCGAGACCAAGCCGCTCCGCGAGCTCATCCATCGCGACCTCGAGTGCGAACATGCCGGACGACTCGCCCGGTGCCCGCATAAAACAGGGCGTCGCCCGGTTGAGCGGCGCAACGGTATGCGCGATGCGCGCGTAGGGGGTCCGGTACAGGTTGCGCGCGGTCATCCCGCAGGGCTCGACAAAGTGGCCCACCGGTGAAGTTTCAGAAAGGGTCTCGTGCTCGACCCCACCGAGCACGCCGGCCGCATCCGCGCTTAAGCTAACCTGCTGGATGGTTTCGGGCCGGTGGCCGGTCGAGGTAAACATCTGCGGCCGCGTCAGCACCAGCTTGACCGGCCGGCCGAGCGCGCGGGCAGCCTGCGCCAGCAGCGCCACGTGCTGCCACAGAAAGCCCTTGGAGCCAAACGCGCCGCCCACAAAGGGGGCGCAGACGCGCACCTTGGCCGTGGGCACGCCCAACATGTGCGCCAGCACCTTTTGGCTGCCCTGCACCCAGCGGGTTGAGTCGTAGAGCGTCAGCTCGTCACCCTGCCAGACGGCAAGGGAGGCCGACGGCTCGATCGGGTTGTGGTGGACCCCCGGGGTGCGATACTCGCCCCGTATCGTCACGTGGGGCGCTGCCGGCGGCTCGCCGCGGGTGGTGTTCAGGTCTTCCTGAAAGTTAGTGGCGAAGTGCTCCGGCCGGTAGGCTCCGGGCAGATCGGGCGCGAGCGTCAGGGCCGCGGGGGCCATTTGATAGACGACCCGCACCTCCGCCGCGGCGTGCTGGGCGGCAAGCAGGGTTTCGGCAACCACGAGGGCGACGTGCTGGCCGGCGTAATGCACCACGTTGTCAGACAGCGGCGCACGGCGCTCGGCAGGGAAGTCCGCCGTGAGCGCTTCGGGCGCCGGGCGAAGCGCCGGCAGTTCCTGCCCGTCGGGAGCTTTGCCGAAATCCGGGCCTGTGTAGATGGCCAGAACCCCTGGACAGCTCCGGGCGTCCTCGACCTCCATCGATTGGATGGACCCACGCGCGATCGGCGCCTGCACGAGCGTCGCGTGGGCCATGCCGGGCACCCCGAAGTCTCCCGCGTAACGGGCTGCCCCGGTGACCTTCACCCGCCCGTCCGTTCGCTGTCTCGGCTCCCCGATCGCCATCGAGGGCTGGGATGCACCGCCAACCGGGAAACCCTGCATGGTATCCTCCTTGCATACACTTAGGAAGTGGATCAACTCAAAAAACGAACGCCATAGGAGCAACGCACCGTCGTGCTGGCACCCGCAAAAAAGACCGAGATAATCTCCCGCTATCGTACGCACGAGAGCGATACCGGCAGCCCTGAAGTGCAGATCGCTATCCTTAGCGAGCGCATCGGCGAGCTGACCCAACACTTCGACACGCACAGCAAGGACCACGCCTCGCGCAGGGGCCTGCTGATGCTGGTCAGCAAGCGTCGCCGCCTTCTTGACTACCTGAAGAGCAGCGACACGGATCGCTACCGCGAAGTGATCGGCAAGCTCGGCATACGCAAGTAGCAACCGTTGTACGTCACCGCGACCGCGACGAGGGTGCGGGCAGCAACCGCCCCCTGTTGCCACGCTCCCGCACGTCCCACTGCGGTTCGAGCCAGAAACGCCAAGGACCACTCTGCCTGCCTCCACGCAGCCCCGCAAGTCCCCGGCGCCTCTCCCTCCGCACACACTGAAATGAGGTCCGTATGAAGCAGGAAGTTACAGTCGAACTTGCCGGTGGCAAGCGGCTTACGTTGGAAACAGGCCGGATGGCCAAGCAGGCCTCGGGCGCCGCGCTCGTCACCGAAGGCGACTCCGTTGTGCTCGCCACCGCCGTGGCCTCACCGGACCCCAAGGAAGGGATCGACTTCTTTCCCCTTACCGTCGACTACCGGGAGTACGCCTATGCCGGCGGTCGCATTCCGGGGGGCTTTATCAAGCGCGAAGGACGGCCGAGCGAAAAGGAAGTGCTGACTTCGCGGCAGATCGACAGACCGATCCGTCCGCTCTTCCCGGAAACCTTTCGCAATGAGACGCAGGTCATTGCGCTCGTTTTTTCAGCCGATAAGGAGAACGACCCGGACATCATTGGGATCAACGCCGCATCGGCGGCGCTGGCCCTCTCCGATATCCCGTTCAACGGGCCGGTCGGCGCTGTGCGCGTGGGCCATGTCCGTGGCGAGTACCTGATCAACCCGAGCTATGCCGAGCGGAAGGGAAGCCTGCTCAACATCACGGTGGTCGGCACCGCCGAGGGCATCGTGATGATCGAGTCCGGGGCCACGGGCGTCAACGAGGACGTGGTGCTGGGCGCGATCGATTTCGCCCACGGCGAGATCAAAAAGATTGTCGCCAAGATCAATGAGCTGGTCGGCCTTGCGGGCAAGCCGAAGCGGCAGGTCGCGCCGGTCGAGGTGGACGCGGCGTACCTCGAGGAGCTGAAGGCGAAAGTGGGCGAGCGGCTCAAGGATGCGCTCGACACCGCCAAGCACGAGAAGACCCAAAGCTACGCGCTCGTCAAGAGCATCAAGGACGAACTCGCAACCGAGATCAGGGAGCTCGCCGAAAGCGAGCAGGGCGCAGCCAAAAAGAAGCTGTCGCACTATTACGAGCTGCTGCGCGAGCAGATTTTCCGCGAGCAGGTGACCCGGGAGCGCGTCCGGCCCGACCGGCGGGCGTTTGACCAGATCCGGCCGATCTCGATAGAAACCTCCGTGCTGCCGCGGACCCATGGCTCGGCCCTGTTTACACGCGGCGAAACGCAGGCGCTGGTTACCTGCACCCTGGGCACCGGCGACGATGCGCAGCGCATGGAAACCTTTGAAGGCGAGCAGAAAAAGCGCTTCATGCTCCACTACAACTTCCCGCCGTTCTCGGTTGGCGAAACCGGGCGCATGACCGGGGTAGGGCGGCGCGAAATCGGCCATGGCGCGCTGGCCGAGCGGGCCATCGCGGCAGTGCTGCCGAGCGAGGAGGAAAGCCCCTACGCTTACCGCATCGTGTCCGACATCCTGGAGTCGAACGGGTCATCCTCCATGGCGTCGGTGTGCGGCGCAAGCCTGGCGCTGATGGATGCGGGCATTTCGCTCAAGGGCTCGGTCGCGGGAATCGCGATGGGCCTGGTGAAGGAGGGCGAGGACTACGCCATCCTGACCGACATTGCCGGCGCGGAAGATCACTACGGCGACATGGACTTCAAAGTCGCGGGCACGCGCGAAGGCATCACGGCGCTGCAGATGGATATCAAGATCGGCGGCATCACCTCCGGGATCATGCGCGAGGCCATGGAGCAGGCACGCCGCGGGCGCTTGTTTCTGCTCGACATCATGGATGAGCACCTGGCAACCGCGCGAACGGCCAAGTCAAAGCACGCGCCGCAGATCCACACCCTGCAGATCCCTGTCGACAAGATCCGGGACCTGATCGGGCCGGGCGGCAAGGTCATTCGCGGCATCATCGAGCAGACTGGCGTCAAGATCGATGTGGAAGATACGGGCCGGGTCAACGTGGCATCGAGCGATCCGGAAGGCATGGCGAAGGCTCTTGAAATCATCAACAATCTGACCGCCGTACCCGAGGTAGGCAAGACCTATCTCGGCAAGGTGGTGCGGCTTGCGGAGTTCGGCGCCTTTGTTGAACTGTTCCCTGGCACGGACGGCCTGCTCCACGTTTCCGAGATTGCCGAGCACCGCGTCAAGGACGTAAAGGACGAGCTGAAGGAAGGCGACCAGGTGCTCGTCAAGGTGATTGGCCTGGACGGCAACCGCATCAAGCTTTCCCGCAAAGCGCTGCTGAGGGAGCAGCGAGAAAAGCTGGGTCTTCCCCTGCCGGGCAGCTCGGAAGGCACGCACAGCGAGCGGGCGCAGGCGCCTGCGGTCAGCGCACCCCGTGCCGAGCAGCAGCCCAGCGAAAACGGCACGATCACCATCGAGGGCGGCGAAGAGTTCGATGATTTCGACGGCACCGACGAGGGTGAAGAAGGTGAAGAGCCGAACTTCAACCGCGAAGGCGCGGCTGTGGGTGCGGTTGCCGGGGAGCGGCCCGCAGGCGGCGGCGCCGGAGCAGGCCAGCGTCG
>CALMAN010000180.1:13430-35087 GCA_937859835.1 uncultured Acidipila sp.
TCGGCGGCGTGGACGTGGTCGCGGAGGCCGGCCGGGTGGCAACGGGGGTGGTCGCGGCCCGGGGCAGGGCGGCGGCGGCAATCGCGGCTAGAGAAAAAAGCGCGCTCTCGTCAGCAGAAAGGGACCCCGCGATGCGGGGCCCCTTTTCTTTTTGCCGGCATGGCTTTGTCGCGATCCTGGACGCTGCCCTTCGGCGACTCCCTGGGAGCCTTTCGCGCCTTTCTTCCCGCTTCCCGCTCCCGGTATCCGGTAGAGTAGAGCGTGCGCACGCGCCCTATCCTTGTGCTCCTCGGGATCAGCCTGCTGTGGGGGTCGGGATGGATGCTGGCTCCGCTGCTGGCGGAAACAACGGCCCCGTTTGCCGGGGCTGCTCTCCTGTTTGCGCTCGCTGGGCTGCTCCTGGCGCCCTTCGGGCTCGTGCCTTGTTCTCCGGCGCATGCCAAGCGCGCAACTGTGGTGCTTGGCGCGACCATGCTGGCCCTGCCATTGCCGCTGCTGCTCCTTGCCGCTCAGCATGGGGTTTCCGGAGGGGTGCCGCTGCTGTACTCGTTGCTGCCCTTGTTTGCTGCGCTTGAAGGCTGGTCAGCGGCCACGGTGTGCGCTCCGGGGGCGGCGCTGGTGTTGCTCAACGGGACCGTTCCTTTTACCGCGGCTAAACTCGGCTGGGCCGTGCCGGCGCTGGGCGCTGTGATGCTGCAGGCCTTTGCGCTGCGCTACGCGGCGCGGACGCTGGCCGGCTGGCCGATTCGCATCGTGCTGCGCAGCCTTGCGGTCCAGTGTGCACTGGCCGCTGCCGTGCTCGCCGCTGCAAGCGCCGCGTGCGACCACGCGCCGCGCATCCTTTCCGTTGGGCAGTGGCCGGCCGCTTCCATCGCTGCCGCCTGTGTTCTGGCCGCGTTGGCCACCGTGCTGCCGTACGCCGGTTTGTACTGGTTGCTTGCCGGGCCGGTGCTCCAGCCCGTGGAGATCGCGACGGCGCAGTGGTTGCAGTTGCTGGTCGCTGCCGGGGAGAGCGCGCTTGTTGCCCACACGCGGCCGCCGGTGCCGGTCCTGCTCGCGGGAGTGTGCCTGATGGGCTGTACCGGGGCGGTGTTGCGTGCCCAGCCCGACACCCGGATCAGCCTGGGCGACGCTTCTGTTCGCTAGACCGCTTGCATCGTGCACGGTTTTGCGTAAACTGCTTTCCATGAGCGCGTGCTTCTACATCGTGGTAGAAGGCGAGGACCCCGGCTATGACATCTTTGTCAACGGGCAGGCGCTGGCGCGGCACGAAGCAGAGCTTGAGCAGCTGGCCGCTTCGCTCCACGTACGCCCTCTGCTGGACTTTTTCTCAGCCGATCGCAACTCCATGGCGATGCTGCTGGAGCAGGGCGCGGGCGACCCGGAGTGGACGCGCTCGCTGCCGGACCCGCAGTGGTTTACGCCCAATGACGGGCTCGCAACCGTGAACGCGCTGCTTGCTCATCTTGAAGAGCATCCGGCAAGCTTTGGCTCCAGCACGGGCGCCATGGTCGACGAGTTGCGCGAGTATGAGCGCGTGCTTGAGAAAACCATCAGCCACGGCCTGCGCTGGCACCTTGCCGTCAGCTGGGAGTAGCCCTAGGCTTCCAGTTGCTTGCGCAGAAACATGGCCTGGCCCAGGTGGTAGCTGGTGTGGTCGGCGGCCAGCAGGGCTTCGCGCAAAATCGTTTGCCCATCACCCCAGGCGATGCGGGCAAGCAGATCGGTCGCCGGATCCTCAAGGAGCGCGACCATGGCCTCGATCCCACTCTGGAGGGCCGCAAGCGAGTCCCGGGCTGCCTGCGGGCTCGACGGAGCCTCGCCGCCTGGCCAGTACGCCTCGGGCCACTGGGGTGCGGCGTAGTGGCTGTCGGTTGAAAACACGAGGAGATCGTCGAGCGTGAAGCGAGTGTGCTCGAGCAGCTGCCAGAGCGTGTGCGGCGCCCCGTCCGGCTTTGCGCCCCAGTGCTCGTCGCGCACGCCGCCGAACACCGCTTCGGCATCAAGGTGCGCGCCGCGCCCACGAACCAGTGCGGCGAGGTGGGTGCGCAACGCGCTGAGCTGTTCTTCGTCCATGGCCATCCTAGTTTAGATGCGGCCGCCTTCCACGCCGCGGCATCGCTGCGCGTCCGGCCCGACACTTATCCGAAGACTTTGCCCATGCGGCGGATCTGCGCGCCCACCCCGCGCAGCTTTTCCTCAATGTTTTCGTAGCCCCGGTCCATGTGGTACACCCGGTCGAGGATCGACTCGCCGTTCGCGACCAACGCCGCAAGCACGAGCGAAGCCGAAGCGCGAAGGTCCGAGCACATCACAGCGGCCGCGGACAAAGGCGTCTTGCCGGTGATCGTCGCCGTGCGGCCGTCCAGCTTGATGTTCGCGCCCATGCGCAGCAGTTCGCCGACGTGCATGAAGCGGTTTTCGAAGATGTTCTCAACCACCAGCGAAGTGCCCTCGGCCTGCGTGGCGAGCGCCATGTACTGCGCCTGCATATCCGTTGGGAAGCCGGGGTACTCGTGGGTGGAAACATCCGAGGCCTGGAGATTGCCTTCGCTGCGGACGCGAATGGCATCCTTGCCGTTCACCTCCACGCGCGCGCCCGCTTCGCGCAGCTTGTCGATGACGGCGAGAAGATGCTCGGGGTTGCAGGCCGTCACGTTGAGGTCGCCGCCGGTGATTGCGCCCGCTATTAAAAACGTCCCGGCTTCGATGCGGTCGGGATTGATGCGGTGACGCACCCCATGAAGCTTGTCGACGCCGGTGACACGGATGGTCGACGTGCCCGCGCCTTCAATCTTGGCGCCCATGCCGGTGAGCATGGTAGCCAGATCGACGACCTCGGGCTCGCGCGCGCAGTTCTCAAACACGGTGTCGCCCTCGGCAAGCACGGCCGCCATCAGCAAGTCTTCGGTGCCGGTGACGGTGATCTTGTCAAAGATAATCTCGGCGCCTTTGAGGCGCTCGGCGCGGGCCTCGATGTAGCCGTGTTCGTAGCCGATCTTCGCGCCCATCATCTCAAGGCCCTTGATGTGCAGGTCGATGGGCCGCCCGCCAATCGCGCAGCCGCCCGGCATCGCCACGCGCGCCAGGCCGGTACGCGCGACCAAGGGTCCAAGCACCAGCGACGACGCGCGCATGGTCTTCACAATCTCGTACTTCGCGACCGGGTCCGAAAGCACCGCGCAGCAAACCGTGGTGCGGTGCTGGGCGCGGCCGTAGCCAAGCTCAACCTCGGCGCCCATCGAGACCAGCAGCTTGCGCTCGGTCTCGATGTCCTGCACCTGCGGAATGTTTTCAAGTACCACTTCTTCGGCCGTCAGGATGGCGGCTGCCATGCAGGGCAGGGCTGAGTTTTTTGCGCCGCTCACGCGCACGGTGCCGAGCAGCGGATTGCCGCCGCGAATGACGAACTTGTCCATGGGTGCTCTTGCTTACTCCTTCGGCTCTCAGTGTAGCTGTCCGGCTCCTGCCAGGGGGCTGCCATCGCGGGTTGCGAGCGCGGGGAGGGAGCAAAGGAGTACACTGTGCGGCGATGCTGACCCACACGATCACCCTTGTTGCAGCAGCGCTCCTGCTCTCCAACGCGTACGGACAAACGCCCGCTTTGACGGTGCAGGCCCCGGCAGGCACGGTACAGGGAAAAACGGAAGACACGAAAGGCGGCCCTGCGCACGCGTTTCTCGGCATCCCCTACGCGGCGCCCCCGGTCGGGCCGTTACGCTGGAAGCCGCCCGCGCCCCCTGCGAAGTGGACGGGCGTGCGGGATGCGAGGAGCTTTGGCGCGCGCTGCATGCAGCCGACGCTCTATGACGACATGTTCTTTCGCGATCCCGGGCAGAGTGAGAACTGCCTCAGCCTGAACATTTGGACGCCCGCAAACACGCCGCCCGGCAAGAAACTGCCGGTGATGTTCTGGATTTACGGAGGTGGGTTTACAACCGGCAGCACGTCGGAGCCGCGGCAGGACGGGGCCCACCTGGCGACCAAGGGCGTCATCGTTGTTTCGTTCAACTACCGGGAAAGCATCTTCGGCTTCTTCACGCATCCCGACCTGATCGCGGAGTCGCCCGAGCATGCGGCAGGCAACTACGGGCTGCTCGACGCGGTGGCGGCGCTGAAGTGGGTGCAGGCAAACATCCCCGCGTTCGGCGGCGACCCGGCGAACGTGACGATTTTTGGCGAAAGCGCCGGGTCGTTTGCAGTCAGTTTCCTAATGGTTTCGCCGCTCGCGCACGGGCTCTTTGCGCGTGCCATCGGCGAAAGCGGAGGGGCCTTCAGCGGCGCCACGCAGCGCTTCCATGCGGCGGCGGAGCAGGGGGAGCGCGACGCCGATTGGGCACGCACGACGCTCCATGCGGATTCGCTCGCGGCGTTGCGAGCCATGCCTGCCGAGCAACTGCTGGCAGCTGTGTACCCGCCGAAGCCGCAGTCGAGCCACGGCTTTGGACCGGATGTGGACGGCTCCTTCATCGCGCAGACACCCGCGGCCATCTTTGCGGCGGGCAAGCAGAATGACGTGCCGATGATCGCGGGCTGGAACCACGACGAAGGCGGCAACGGCAAAGCGACCACCTTCACGCCGACTGGCGGCTCGAGCAGCGGATCCACGGAGTCGGCGCCGGGGGATCTCGGGCGTTTGAAGGACGCGGCGCAAAAGGACTTTGGCGCGCAGGCGAGCGAGTTCCTCACAGCCTTCCCAGCCTCCACCGACGCCGAAGCGCTGACACGGCTGCAGCAGTACGCGACCGACCGGTTCATCGCCTATGGGACATGGGCGTGGCTGGAAGCGCAGACCGGGACAGGCAAGGCGCCCGCGTACCGCTACGAGTTCGACCTGGTGCCGCCGCCAGACCCGGCGCGGCCAGGGCGTTTTGGGGTGTTCCACTCGGACGACATCGAATACGTGTTTGGCAACCTCGATTCGCGCAAGGGGATTGTGTGGCGGCCCGAGGACTACGCGATGAGCGAGCAGATGATGACGTACTGGACCAACTTTGCGAGAACAGGGACGCCGGACGGCGGGGGGCTCGCGCCGTGGCCCGCGTACGCGCCGGCTTCGGGCTCAAAGGTGCTGTATCTGAACCAACCCTCCTCGCACGCGGATAAAGACCCGCTGCGCGACCAGTTTCTGTTTCTGCAGTCGGCCTGGACGAAGTAGTGGGCGTTTGGTTTCGGTTTGAGTCGCCACGGAAGAGAACGCAAGCGCGATCGCGCACATGGCTACCGAAAGCGGGCGAACGACCTGCGTGGGCATCGTGTCGCAAGCTCATCTAGGCAGCCTGGACGAAGGCAAAGGCGCACTGCTTTGGCGAGACTGGCGAAGCTGGATACGTAATGCCGATGACTGGACGGCGAGGGCGTTGGGTTCACGCGTGGCGGCCGATGCCTGAGCCTCTTGTTTCTAGCGTCGAGCGCTTCCAGCGCGGGCGGTCGCGTACATCTCCGCGGCAATCTCATCGAATAAGCCGTAGTGGTCGGCGCCTACTTTGTACAGATCGAAGTGGGTGCGGTCGGGAATGTAGGTGAAGTGCGCGTCCGCGCCTAGCTTCCGCAGACGCGCGTCGAGCAGGTGCGCGGAGCCGTCGAGATAGAAGGTATCGGCGGTGCCGACAAGCAGGTGGATGCGGCCTTTCAGCAGCGACCCACTCTGCTGCCAGTGCGCTTCGACGAGGTGCGCGAGATCGTAGTGGTCGTGCCAGTATGCGACGACTTTCGGATCAACGTCACCAGTCACGCGGTCGAACATGGGCATCGGCGCGCCGCTCGGTCCCTTGGGCGAGAAGACCCACTCAAACGACGCGACCTGGCCGCCGTAGGGTCCAAGCACCTGCTCGATCTTTGCGAACTGTTCAAAGGTCGCGACGACCTTGCCGTCGGCGCGCATGATCGGGGTCGCTGTGCCGTCCGCTTTGCGGTAAACATTTGCGTGCGGCGCGTACAGGTCGGTGCCGGTGAAGTTGTGGAAGTCGCTCGGGTCGGGTGAGGTGGACCAGGTTCCCCCGAACACCTGGGGATAGTTTGCCTGGAGCTGCAGCGTGGCCCAGCCGCCGCTCGAGTGGCCGTTCAGCAGGCGCCCGCTGGGGCGCGCGTCCATGCGGTATTTGCGCTCAAGCGCCGGGATGAACTCGGTCGTGAGCGCGGTACCCCAGGGGCCGTCGTTCACCGAGTCGGCAAACTCATGCGTGCCTTGGGGAATGGATTCGTCGAGCATCACCCAGATCATGGGCGGCATTTGCTTCTGCTCCATGCGCGCGCGCAGGCCCATGCCCGTGCGCAACGAGTACCCGAGGTTGCCGCCGAAGCCGTGCGTCCAGTAGACGGTAGGGTAGTGTGCTCCTCCATGCGGGTCATAGCCGGGCGGCAGAATGACCCAGGCGCGGATTGCGGTGGACCTGCCCCAAAAGCGCGAAAGTACCGGGCTTTCGAAGTCAACTTCTTCCGCGACCCCAGTTCTGGCTCCGGTCGCCGCGGCAGAGGCTGCGTGCGAGTCTGGTTGGGGGTGGTGATCGATCGCGAGCACCGGTTCCGCGGCGGTGCCGCCCAGCGTCACGGAGCTGACCGCGCTTTCCCAGTCTTCTCCATCGCGACCGCCATAGTTGTAGCTGCCGTCCCCGTCGAGCACCGCCTGCATCTCCCAGGTGCCCGCCGGCGCCTGCGCAAACGGCCGGGGGTACGCAACGGTGTTGGCATCCATCTCGATGGAGCTGCCGGGCGCGAGATCGTACACCTGCTGGGCGGCGACCCAGGTGTCGGCGGGATGAAACTCCTCGATGTCCACGCTCTTGTCTTGGGACCCGTGCTTCATGAACAGGAGCAGGCGGCCGCTCACCGGGCCCGGGAGCGACGACGCAACCGTCACGCGGACAAGGCCTGGGTGCGCCGCCTCGGGCGGGTGCTGCGCAAGGGCCAGGGAGGCGAAGAACATTGCTAGAAGGAACACTACTCTGGACACTGCACGACCCTTTCGAGGCGAGATCATCGAGAGAGTAACAGGCCGCAGGCGCTTGCGCGCAAAGCCCAGCGCACAACCAGGGCTGCGCGCGCGGTCCAGGCCGTGGTGCGGATCCAGTTGGTGGCCACCAGCCTCCCGATCAGCGGGGCCGAGAAGCCGGCGTGCAATCGATTGTGCAGCGGGACCTGCACGAACGCAGTGGAAAGCCAGATGAGAGCGACGAGCGCAAAGCCGGCCCAGGCCTCGGCGGCCACAACGAAAGGCGGTCGCAGACGCGGCAGCAGCAGCAGGCAGGCGCTTGCGAGCTCAAGCAGCATCAGCGGCGCAACCACATAGCTGGTGCGATTGGCATGCGCTGCTTCGTAGGCCGCAAACTGGCTCGCGCCGACCTCGAGAAACAACGGGTAGTGCACGACCTGCACAAACCAGATCACGCCGAACATAGCCAGTGTGCTGACGAGCTGTGCCGGCAGAAGAAGTCGCATGCGCGCTTGGGGTGGTCCGGAAAGGGAAGCGACGGAAGTTAGTGTGTGAAGGGGTGGAACTTAAAAGTCTTAAAGAGAACTGAGTCGCAAAGTGGGAACTGACGTCACCGCTGCAAACAGGGCGCGAGCTCATCCAGTTGGCCGCGCCCGGTCATCGTGAAGCGGTCTCACGCCCCGTCATCAGAAAGCGATCACAGGTCCATCGTTGCGTCTTCGATCGCGCGGCGGACGTTGCCGTCCGAACGTGCAAGCCGGCGCACTGCTTCCTGCTTGTCGACGGCGGCCTTAAGCATCACGAGCGCAATGGGCACGCTGCGGCCTGCGCTCTTGATCACGCTGACCGCCTCTTCGCGGCCTACGCCGCAGGCGCGCTTCAAAATCGAAATGCCGCGCTCGACCAGCTTCGAGTTCTGCATGTGCACGTGCACCATCAGGTTCTCGTACACGTAGCCGAGCCTCGTCATGGCGCCGGTGGTGATCATATTGGTGATCATCTTTTGCGCGGTGGCGGCCTTCATGCGCGTCGATCCGGAGATCACCTCCGGGCCTACGTCGGCGATGATGGCGATGTCGGCAGCGTTGGCAATGGGCGTGTTCTGGTTGCAGGTGATGCAGGCAGTCCGCGCGCCTTGCGTGCGCGCGTAGGCGACCGCTGCGACTACGTAGGGCGTGCGCCCACTCGCGGACAATCCGATGACGACGTCTTTGCGGGAAGGGCGGCGGCGCGCAATGTCGCGCTGGCCCAGCTCCTCAGAATCCTCGTTCACTTCTACCGGAGAGGCCAGCGCCTTGGGTCCGCCGGCCATGATGTACTGAATGGAGTGCGGATCGTTTGAAAAGTAGGGCGGGCACTCGCACGAGTCAAGCGCGGCGATGCGTCCCGAGGAGCCCGCGCCGATATAGATGAGCCGGCCACCTTCGCGCAGGGAGCGCGCTACAGCATCAATGACGAGCGCGATCTCCGGCAGCGCCCGCTTCACAGCCGCTGCTACTTTCGCGTCTTCGTGATTGATGATCCGTGCAATCTCAAGCGCGGATTTGGTGTCAAACCCTTGAGACGCTTCGTTGGAGCTTTCGGTGGTGAGGTGATGGAAGGTGGATTCTTCGCTGACTTCCTGCTGCGCGTCTATCGGTGCTGGACTCGTCGTTGCCATCGTTTTCTCTTCGCCTACGTGCACCAGTGATTGTAGACCTATCGGAAGACGTTGCGCTGCATCTTTGTGGGACGCTGTTCTTCCGCAGGACAGCCTTAAAGCTGGTCGACAACCGAGTTGTGAAAACGGGGCCGGAGCTCTTGAATCTTTTTGTTTTCACGTGTAGGAAAAGTGCGATTGGTAAGCAGCACCACGGCCAGGTCCTCGACCGGATCAATCCACAAGGAGGTTCCGGTATAGCCAAGGTGGCCAAAGGAAAGAGGGCTGAAAAAGTCTCCGGAAGAGGAGGGCGAGCCGCTGGGCGTGTCCCAGCCAAGCGCTCGCGAGGATCCTGGCGGGATGTTGACGCGGCTGGTAAACAGCCGGACCGCTTCCGGCGAGAACAGCGCCGCCGCTCCCCCTGCGCGCAGCGGCGCAAGGGTGGCCTCGGCAAAGCTGAGGACGTCGCCAACCGGCGCAAACAGGCCGGCATGCCCGCTCACGCCGCCCAGGGCAAACGCATTTTCATCATGCACCTCACCCTGCACGACCCGGTGGCGAAACACCGGATCCTCTTCTGTCGGGGGAATCTGGCCGCGCTCGGCGGCAGGGGGGCAAAAGCGCGTGCGCGCCATGCCGAGCGGCACAAACACCTCGCGCCGGCAGAAGCGGTCGAGCGGCTCGCCCGCAACGACTTCCAGGGCTTTGCCCAGCAGAAGAAAGCCGGGATCGGAGTAGGCGCTTTGCTCGCCCGGCGCCCCGGTGAGCGGGAGGCGCAGAGCCGCACGCAGGATCTCGCCGGGACTTCGGCAGGTTTCAAAGAACGCCGCGTGTGCGGGCAGGCCACTGTTGTGGGCAAGCAGGTTGCGCACCGTCACACGGCGGCGCCACTGGCCTTGCCCCGCTGCTGCGCCGATCACAAAAGCGGGCAGCAGGTCGCCCAGCAGGCTGTCGAGCGCGAGGGTGCCGCGCTGCCAGAGCAGCATGGCCACCCCGGTTGTTGCCAGCACCTTGGTTACGCTGGCGAGATCAAACGAGGTGTCCGGGGTGATGCGGGGGCTTTGCGGCGAGAAGGTAAACCCCCCGCAAGCGTGGATCGCGAGAACTGTGCCCTTGTGGAGCACCCCCCAGGCAGCGCCCGGAAACACGCCGTCCTGCCTCGCTTCTTCCAGCAGCGCAACCGTCCGAGCGAAGCGGCGGTTTTGAGCCAGCGTCGTGTTTTCTGGCGGGTGCGTGTTGCTCGGTGGGCTGTACACGGCTGCTACAGATGCCGGAAGCACGGCCCGGGTTTACATCAGCAGCTTGCCGCGCTTACAGGGGGAGCGCGACAATGGTGAAAACGGCTGGGCAATGGGTGACGGAGTGGCAGCCGGGGGAGTCTACCTTTTTGAATGCCGCCTTGGGAGCCAAAGGCGCGCTGGAAACGTGGGAGGCAGGATGGAGAACCAGGAAAGATGCAGCTTGCGGCGGCGCTGCTTTCCGTTGTGGGCGCGCGTAGCCCCCAGCATGCTGGTCGCCGCGCTCCTTGCAGCCGCGGCTATGCCGGCCAACCTCCATGCCCAGGCGCCGGAAACCCTGAGCGTACCGGCCGGCACCAAGGTCCTGCTGGCGCTGCGCTCGGGTGTCAACACACGCTCGGCACAGCCAGGCGACGGGGTTTATCTTTCCTCAACCTTTCCAGTGGTAGTGGGCACGCGCGTAGCCATTCCGGCGGGCGTGTACGTGCAAGGGGTGGTGGACCGGGTGCAGCGCGCCGGGCGCATCAAGGGCCGGGCTGAAGTGAGTATGCACTTCACCACGATGATCTTTGCCAATGGCAGCGTTGTGGCCATCCCGGGAGCGCTTGACAGCCTGCCCGGGGCCACCGACGCCAAGGTCAAGAATGCTGAAGGCGATGTACAGCAGAATGGCTCCAAGGGGAAGGACGCAGGCACGATCGCCCGGGCGGCCGAAACCGGGGCGACGATCGGCACTATCGGGGGAGCGATCGGCGGAACGCCGCTTTCCGGTGCAGGGTACGGCGCCATCGCGGGCGGCGTGACCGGCCTGGTGTACACGCTGCTGACGCGCGGCAACGATGTGAATCTGGAACAAGGGCAAACCGTGGAGATGGTGCTGCAGCGGCCGCTAACCTTGACGGCAGTGAACCTGGCCACGGAACCAGGAACGTCCATGCAGCCTTCGGCGCAGCGCCCCTTGCCCAAGCCGGCTCGCCCGGGTGTGTTTTGCCCGCCGGGCAGCCTGGGTTGCTCCTAGAGCCGCCGGCATGGTGCATCGGTGAGGGGGCGAGGGGACGGAAGCAGCGAAGCAGCGCGCTCAAGCGCCTGGGCGCATCAGGTGCGCAACTGGCTGCGCGACCTTGCCGTTTCCCTCGGCGCTTCCGTGCTGATCATCACGTGCCTGTACCAGCCGGTCCGCGTGGAAGGCACCAGCATGCAGCCGCGGCTCCATGACAACGACCGGCTCTTCATCAACAAGTTCGTTTACCGCTTTGAAAGCATCCAGCGCGGCGATGTGGTGGTGTTCCACTACCCGGGAGACCCTTCGAAGAGCTACATCAAGCGCGTGATTGCCCTGCCGGGCGATGACCTGCGGATCGAGGGCGGCAGCGTGTATGTGAACGGGCTGCGCCTGGCGGAGCCTTATGTGCCGACGCAATTTGAAGACGGCCGCTCGGCGCCTGAGGAAACCATTCCGCCGGACAACTACTGGGTCATGGGGGACCACCGGTCGATTTCAAGCGACAGCCGGGATTTTGGGCCGGTACCGCGGGAGCTGATCTACGGAAAGGCGGCCTTTGTTTACTGGCCGGCAGATGGGGTCGGCCTGGTGCGCTAAGGAGGGCTACGCGCCGATCTGCACCAGCTGCTCCGCTTCGGCGCGTGTGCCCAGGATCGAGACCCGCGGCACCTGGCCGCGCGCCATGGCAACCTCGTCGCACCGGAAAAGGCGCGGGCAGTTCTGGCAGTCCTTGTAGATCTTGTCGGGGAGCGCGGCGCGCTCGGTCACCTCGCGAAACCCGTGCCGGAAGAAAAACTCCGGGATGCGCGTGAACAGGCAAACGCAGCCGATGCCGTGCTCCTCGCTTTCTTCCAGCAGCGCCGCCAGCAGCCTGCCGCCGACCCCTTGCCCCTTGGCCTCGGGCTTCACCACGATGGAGCGCACCTCGGCCAGGTGCGGGCCGTAAAGGTGCAGCGCGCCACAGCCAAGAAAGGCGCCCGCGTCGGACTCAGCGACCGTGAAGTCGCGCACGTTTTCGCAGATCTCAGCGAACACGCGCCGGAGCAGCGTGCCATCGTGCGAGAGCGAGTTGACGAGCTCGTAGATGTCGGTTGCGTCTTGGAGCCGGGCCTTACGTACCCGCATGGGCCGGCTCCTCCTGCTCTGCTTCAGCTTCTTCGAGATCGACCGAGCCGTACCGGTCGATGAGGGCCTGCACGCGTTGCCGAGCGTCAACGAGCGCTTCCCGCACGCGGGCTCTCCCCGTCCCGCCAACGACGTCGTGGCAGTCGAGCGTGGCTTCGAGCGTGATGGCCGCGTAGAAATCCTCGGCAAAGAGCGGGTCGATGGCCTGGAGTTCAGGGAGCGAAAGCTCGCCGAGCTCACGGCCGCCCTCAAGCCCCAGGCGCACAGCCGCGCCGATACGCTCGTGCGCGGTGCGGAAGGGGAGGCCCCTGCCGGTGAGGTAGGTCGCGGCGGCCATCGCGTTCAGATATCCCCGCTCGCAGGCGGCCTGCATGCGGTCGGAGCGGAAGCGCAGCGCGCGTGTAAAGCGGGCCAGCAAAAACAGCGTGAGGTGGACGGCGCCGGTGGCCGCGAAGACCGGCTCCTGCGTTTCCTGCATGTCCTTGTTGTAGGCCAGCGGCAGCCCTTTCAGCGTAAGCAGCACGGTCTGGGCTGCGCCCGAGATGCGGCCTACCTTGGCACGGACGAGTTCGGTGAGGTCGGGGTTCTTTTTCTGCGGCATGGCGCTCGAGCCGGTTGAGAACGCCTCCGGAAGCTCGACAAAGCCGAACTCCGCGGTGGAAAACAGCGTGATTTCCTCGGCGAAGCGGCTCATGTGCACGCCCAAGATGGTGAGCGCCTGCAGGTATTCGAGCACGAAGTCACGGTCGCTGGTCGCGTCGATGCTGTTCGCGGTAGGCGCTGTGAAGCCGAGCTCCGCGGAGGCGATCCTGCGATCCAGGGCAAGCGTTGCCCCGGCAACAGCGCCTGAGCCGAGCGGGCAGTAGTTCATCCGCGCCGCGCAGTCTTCCAAGCGGGAAGCGTCGCGCAGCAGCATCTCCACATAGGCGAGCAGCCAGTGCGCGACCAGCACCGGCTCGGCTCGCTGCAGGTGCGTGTAGGCGGGCATGGGGGCCTCGCCGGCAGCCTTTGCTTGCGTAATCAGCTGCGCGACCCACGCTGCTACATGGACGAGCAGAACGTGGATGCGGCGCCGGATGTAAAGCCGCAGATCGGTCGCGATCTGCTCGTTGCGCGAGCGGCCGGTGTGCAGCTTCCGTCCAAGTTCGCCGACGGCCGCGACCAGCTGCATCTCGACGAAGTGGTGAATGTCTTCCGCATCCACATCCATGCCGACCTGGTCACCGCCGTTGTGGTCTTGCTGTGTGCGAGGCCCGGCAAAGCGCTTCCCAATCGCGTCGAGAGCAGCAGCAATCTGCCCCTGCTCGGACCCGGTCAGCACACCGGCAGCGGCAAGCGCGAGCGCATGCGCTTTGCTCGCCTCGAGCTCGTGCTCGAGCAGCACCCGGTCGAAGCGGATGGAGCGCTGCCAGTGGTCGAAAACATCGTCGAGCGGCTCGCGGAAGCGGCCTGACCACATCTTCACTTCGCGACCACCTTGCCCTCGCGCAGCTCGCGCAAACGCGCTTGCGTGCGCGCAGGCAGGCCGAGGATGCGGATAAAGCCGGCTGCGTCCTTTTGGTCGTAGGTGTCGCCCATGGTGAAGGACGAAAGCTCATTCGAGTACAGCGAGAACTCGCTGGTGCGGCCGGCGACGGCGATGTTGCCCTTGTACAGCGAGAGGGTGACGGAGCCGGTGACGTGCTCCTGTGTTTTCGCGACAAAGGCGTCAAGCGCCTCGCGCAGGGGTGTGAACCAAAGACCGTTGTAGACCAGATCGGCGTAGCGCAGGCCGACCTGCTGCTTGTAATGCTTCACTTCGCGATCCAGGCAAAGGGCTTCAAGCTCTGCGTGGGCGGCGACGATGAGCGTGCCGCCCGGAGTTTCATAGCAGCCCCGGCTCTTGATGCCGACAAAGCGGTTTTCCACCAGGTCGATGCGGCCGATGGCATTGCGTGCGCCAATCTCATTGAGCAGCTCGACCAGCTGCACGGGCTCAAGCGTTTTGCCGCCCACCGAAACCGGCACGCCGCGCTCAAAGCCGATGGTGACCGTTTCTTCCTGGTCGGGTGCTTCCTGCGGGGACCGTGTCATCGTCCAGGTGGACGCAAAGGGAGCGTTGTTCGCGTCCTCGAGCTCGCCCCCTTCGTGGCTCACGTGCCAAAGATTGCGATCGCGCGAGTGAATCTTGGTGCGGCTTGCGGCCACCGGGATGTTGTGCGCCTCGGCATAGTCCAGGCAGTCCTCGCGCGACTGGAGATCCCACTCGCGCCAGGGCGCGATGATGCGCAGCTCGGGTGCGAGCGCCTGGTAGGCGTGCTCGAAGCGGACCTGGTCGTTGCCCTTGCCGGTGCAGCCGTGGGCGACCGTGGTGGCTCCTTCCGAGAGCGCGGTTTCAACCTGCGCCTTGGCAATGACGGGCCGCGCGATGGAGGTGCCGAGCAGGTACTTGCCTTCGTAGAGCGCGCCCGCCTGCACGGTGGGCGTAATGTAGTCGCGCACAAACTCTTCGCGCAAATCGTGCACGATGACCTTTTTTGCGCCGGTGGCGTAGGCCTTGGCGACAACCGCGTCGATGTCCTCAGCCTGGCCAACGTCCGCGACCATCGCGATCACGTCGAGGCCGTAGTGTTCGTTCAGCCACGGGATGATGATCGAGGTATCCAGACCGCCGGAGTACGCGAGCACTACTTTTTCGTTTGCCATTCTGTTTCTCCTGATTCTCCCGTCGCTAGTTACGACGGCAGCTTTGCGCCCAGCAGCAGCAGCAGCAGTGCCTTCTGCGCGTGCATGCGGTTTTCCGCCTGTTCAAAGACAACCGAGTTGGGCCCGTCAAAGACCGCGTCCGTCACTTCGGCGTTGCGATGCGCCGGCAGGCAGTGCATAAACGCGGCATCCGGGTGCGCGTGCGCCATCAAGGCCTCGTTCACCTGGTAGGGCTTGAAGATGGGCGCGCGCTTGGTGGCTTCGTGCTCAAAGCCCATGCTGGTCACCACATCGGTGTACACCGCGTCCGCACCTTCGACGGCCGCGACCGGGTCCTGCAGGAGATTGATTTCAGAGCCGGTCATATTGGCGATGGCGCGCGCTTGCGCAACCACGTCGGCCTTGGGCGCGTAGTTGCGCGGGGTGCCCACCGTGCAGTGCGCGCCCAGTTGCGCGGCAAGCAGCATCAGCGAGTGGCACACGTTGTTGCCGTCGCCCAGGTACGCAAAGCGAATGCCGCGCGCCGAGCCGCCGAAGCGTTCTTCGACCGTCATGAAGTCGGCCAGCGCCTGGCACGGGTGTTCCTGGTCCGACAGCGCGTTCACAACCGGGCAGGCTGCGTACTGCGCCATCTCGGTGATGGTTTCGTGCGCATAGGTTCTGAGCACGATGGCCTGCACCCAGCGCTCGACGTTGCGCGCCATGTCGGCGAGCGACTCGCGCTCTCCCAGCGGCGACTGCGTCTGGTCGACAAACATCGCCGAGCCACCGGTTGTGTTCATTGCGGCCTCAAAGGTAAGACGCGTGCGCAGCGATGGCTTTTCAAAGAACATCACCATCTGCTGCGCGTCGAGTGCGTGGCGAAAGGCTGCCGGGTCGCGCTTCACCCGGTGTGCAAGCGACAGGATGGCCGCGACCTCGTCGGTGGACAGGTCAGCGATGGAGCAAAGGTCGCGCCCGGCGAGCGACAGCTGCGCCTCCGCGAACGCGGCGTCGGTAATCGGGGATTCCAGCAAGGACCTAGTCGCCAATTTTGCCTCCTGTGTTTGCTTGAGCCGCCAGCTGCGGAGCGCTCAGGCCTGCCAGCGTTGCATCGAGCGCGGCCACCGCGGTGTCCACATGGGTGCGCTCGAGAATATATGGCGGCAGAAAGCGCAGCACGGTCTCGCTGGTGCGGTTGAGCAGAATGTGGTGCGTGTGCATCATGGTTTCAAGCGCCGCCTTGGCATGCGCGGCATCGCTAAGCTCGATGGCCAGCATCATTCCCACGCCGCGTACTTCGGTGACCATCTCGTGGCGGCGGGCAAGCTCCGCAAGCCGCTCGTGGAAGTAGGTCCCTACCTTGTGAACATGCGCGAGCAGGCCCGTGCGCTCGATCTCGTCAAAAACCGCGATCGCGACCCGGCAGGCCAGCGGACCCCCGCCGAAGGTGGTGCCATGCATGCCGGGATGGATGGCGCGCGCCAGCTCCCCGGTGCACAGCACCGCCCCAAGCGGCAGGCCCCCGGCCAACGGCTTGGCGATCGTTGTCACGTCGGGCTCGACGCCGTAGTGCTGGTAGGCGAACCATTTGCCCGTCCGCCCGAAGCCGGCCTGGACTTCGTCAAGCACCAGGGGCGCCCCGGTTTCGCGCGTCAGCCGCCGGGCCGCGTCCATAAACGCCTGCGAAACTGGCCGGATACCGCCTTCTCCCTGGATAGGCTCGATGAGCAGCGCGCAGTACTCGCGCGACCAGGCGTTCTCGAGCGCGTGGACGTCGCTGAACGGGATGTAGTCCACTTCGGGCATGACCGGCGCAAAGGGTTCGCGGTACTTGAGCTTGTGCGTGGTTGCGACCGAGCCCATGGTGCGGCCATGGAACGAGCCTTCCAGCGCGAGAAAGCGGGTTCCAAGCTCCGCGCCTTCCGAGCGGCGCAGCGTGCTGTAGGCGCGCGCCAGCTTCAGCGCTGCTTCCCAGGCCTCGGTACCGCTGTTTGCGAAAAAGGCGCGATCAAGCCCGCTGACCTGCGTCAGGCGCAGCGCGAGCTCCGCCTGGCCTTCGTGGAAGAACAGGTTGGAGATGTGGAGCGGGTAGCCCGCACCCTCGGCAAGCGCCCTGGCAATGGCCGGGTGCCCGTAGCCGAGCGCGCTGACCCCGATACCGCTCAGCAGGTCCAGGTAGCGCGTGCCATCCCCGGTCCACAGGTAGACCCCCTCGCCGCTCGTGATCAGCAGGGGGTTGCGCTCGTAGGTGGGCAGGAGGAAAGTCTTTTCCGCTGCTTGCAGCTCGTTCAACGTCATGGTGTCTCCAGCTCTGCCCCTTGTCTTTCAACCGGGGCGGTGGCGTCTAAGGTAGCTATGCCTCCATCGGGCGGCCGGTCGAACGTCTCAGGCGACCAGCACTTCGGTTCCGTCTGGCACGCGGGAAGACAGCAGATCCGGCAGCAGCGAGACCCGGTCTGCCGGGAGGATCCGGACCCGCTTGACGCCCTGGGTGAGCGCTTCGCGGCAGGCGTGGAGTTTGGGGAGCATGCCGCCCGTGATGATCGAGTCGCGCGTGAGACCGGCGATCTGCCCGGTCGACAGCCAGCGCATCACGCTCCCGTCGGCCCCGCGCACGCCCGGCACATCGGTTAAAAACACCAGCGCGTCGCTTCCGCAGGCCACCGCGCAGGCTGCCGCCATCTCGTCGGCGTTGATGTTGTAGTATTCGCCGTCAAAGCCCAGCGCCATGCTGGACAGCACGGGAACGCCGCCCATCTTCCAGATCGCCTGGAGCCAGCGCGGGTCGGCCGCCGCGATCTCGCCGACGAAGCCAAGGTCCGGCGCGGTGCGCTTTTTTCGCGCGCGAAAGACCATGCCGTCGCCGCCTGAAAGCCCCATCGCCGGCACGGCCTGGGCCGCAAGCGCCGCCACCAGGGCCTTGTTCACGGCGCCTCCCAGCACCATCAACGCGGTGTCGCGGGTTTCCGCATCGGTGATGCGCAGCCCCCCGATAAACTCGCTCTGCTTGCCGAGCTGCCTCAGCGTGCGGGTCAGCTGCACCCCGCCGCCGTGAACCACCGCGACCTGATTGCCCGCGCGCTGCAAATCGGCGATCGCGTGCGCGCAGGAGCGGAGCAGTGCCGCGTCTTCAAGCGTCGCGCCGCCCAGCTTGACCACGTATCTCATAGCAGTCCCTCCGTTTCAGGCCAGCCACACATCAGGTTCCAGTTCTGCACGGCCTGGCTTGCCGCGCCCTTGAGCAGGTTGTCGAGGCAGCTGACCAGGATGAGGCGCTGCCCGTCGGGGGCCAGCGAAAAGCCCAGGTCGCAAAAGTTGGTGCGCTCCACCGACGCGATCTGCGGCAGCTCGGGCGCCGGGAAAAGCCGCACCAGCCGGCGCCCCTGGTAAAAGGCCGCGAAGCAGGCTTCCACCGCGTCCAAAGCCGTCCGTTCGCGGAAGCGCACGTAGACCGTCGACAGGATGCCGCGCGGGATCGGCAGCAGGTGCGGGGTAAAGGTCAGCGCCGCGTCCCCAAGCCCCAGCTGCTCCCGCAGCTCGCCTGCGTGCCGGTGCTTCCACAGGCCGTAGGCGGAAAGGTTGTTGGCTGCGTACATGAAGTGCGTCGTCGTGGTAGGCTCGCGGCCCGCGCCGGACACGCCGGATTTCGAGTCCGCAATGATGCCACAGGCAAGATCAAGCAGTCCCCCTGCGGCCGTGGAGGCGGCCGTCAAGGGCTTAAGCGCCAGGATGATCGAGGTCGCATAGCAGCCGGGGTTGGCGATCAACCGCGCCCGGGCGATCCGGTCGCGGTGCAGCTCCGGCAACCCATACACTGCCTGCGCCTGCACGGCGGCAGCCTCGGGCGCTTCGCTGTCCGGGAAGCCGTACACGGCGCGGTCCGCATGGTGGCTCAGCCGCCAGGCGCCGCTCAGGTCGATGACGCGGAGCCCGCGCGCAAGCGCTTCCGGCACCCACGCCCGCGACTGCTCATGCGGGGTCGCGAGGAAAAGGGTGTCGACCGCCCGCTCCTCCAGCAGTTCCCAGCTGAACGGGTGCACGGCAAGGGCGCTCGGGGGCGCGAGCCCGCGCAGGGCCGGGTGCACCGCCGCCAGCGAGTCAGCCTCGCGCCCGCAAAACACCGGCGGCAGCCCACGGAGCCGGGGATGGGCCAGCAGCAGCCGCGCCAGCTCCTGGCCGGCATAGCCGCGCGCGCCAACCACGGCAGTCTGCACAGCGTTCGGGACTGCAAGGGTCGTGCTCAACCGATGAGCGCCCGCAGCCGCTCGCACAGGGCGCCCGAGCGCCGCTTGTCTGCACACACAATCAGCACCGTGTTGTCCCCGGCTACCGTGCCGATGACCTCCGGGATTCCCGCGTAGTCCAGCGCGGCCGCAACCGGCTGGGCGCTGCCCATGACGGTGATGAGGACCAGCAGGTTTTGCGCCTGCTGGATCCGCAGCCCAAAGCTTTGCAGCAGCTCGCCCAGCGACGGAAGCTCGTCTTCATCGTCGCCTTCGGCCGCTCCGGAGGCTCCGTTGCCGGCCGGCAACGCGTACCCGTCAGGCCCTTTCAGCAGTTCCAGTTCGCGGATGTCCCGGGACAGGGTGGCCTGGGTCACACGGTACCCGCGGCGCGCCAGCTTTTTGCGCAGCTGGTCCTGGCTCGCGATGGCCGAGGCGAGGAGCAGCTCGCGAATCGCCGAGTGCCGTTCGGTCTTGTTTTCAGAAGCGGCCACTTGGTTCCATCCTGTCACCCGGCGTTCGGGGGCACTGCATAAAAATACGCTTCGTTGTATAACTATGCAAGGGGCGGGAGCGCCCGCCGGGCCGGATCGCTTTCCCCGGCCGGGCTCCAGCAGCGCATGCCATCCGGAACAGCCAGACTGCACCTAAAACTGTGCAGCCGCGCGCGGCTTTTCCCCGGGCGCAATCGTTTGCAGAAGAAGCTTGAATGGAACAAGAGGAGACGTATAGTTGGGCATGGATCGCCGCTCCCGCCGCCAATCTCATCCCCAGGCTCGCCCCCGCGACCTGTACGACGCACGTTTCGAGCACGAAAGCTGCGGCGTTGGCTTTGTGGCGACCCTGACCGCCGTGCCCTCGCATCGCATCCTGGAGCAGGCGCTTGAAGCCCTTGGACGGCTGGCGCACCGGGGCGCGATTGCTGCCGATGGGCTTTCGAGCGACGGCATCGGCATCTGCACGGCGATTCCGCGTGAGCTGCTGCTCGCCTCGGCGGGTATCGAGCTCGCTCCTGAAAAACCGCTGGCAGTGGGCGTCGTCTTTTTCCCGGCCGCCGGCGCCGAATCGCACTTCCATCTCGAAGACGCACTTGCCCATCAGGGCTTTGACGTCCTCGCCTGGCGAAACGTGCCGACCCGGCCCGAAGTCCTGGGCAAAATCGCGCTGTCGACCATGCCGGTCATCCGCCATGTGCTGCTCACTACCGGCAACCCGGAAGGGGTCGAGCGCAGGCTGTACCTGGCGCGCAAGGATTTTGAGCGCCGGGCCGGGGATCGGCTCAGCGGCGGCTACGTTTGCTCGCTTTCTTCGCAGACCATTATTTACAAAAGCATGTGCTCCGGCCGGCAGCTGCCGCACTTCTACCTCGACCTGCAGGACGCGCGCTACCGGACTCCGTTCGCCATCTTTCACCAGCGCTACGCCACCAACGCAGCGCCCTCGTGGGACCGCGCGCAGCCGCTGCGCACGATCTCGCACAACGGCGAGATCAACACCGTTTGGGGCAATCGTGCGCGCCTGGATGCCCGCGCCGCGACCCTGCCCGATGAGTTGAAACCGATCTTCACCGCGGACGGCTCGGACTCGACCACGCTTGATGAAGTGGCGGAAATGCTTTCGCATAACGGCCGCTCCATTGCCGAGTCGATCCGCCTCATGCTGCCCCCGGCGCAGCACCGCAAGCAGTCGGCTTTTTTCGCCTACAACCAGGACTCGATCGAGCACTGGGATGGCCCGGCAGCGGTTGTTTTTACCGATGGCCGCCTGGTTGGGGCGGCGCTGGACCGCGTGGGGCTGCGGCCGTGCCGGTTCTTTCTGACCGAGGACGAGCTCCTGGTGGTCGGCTCGGAAGCCGGGCTGGTGGATCTGGATCCGGAGCGGGTGGTGCACTCGGGCCGTTTGGGCCCGGGGCAGATGCTGTGCGTCGATCTCGAAGAACACAAGCTGTACGAGAACGACGCGGTGCAGGAGATCTTTGACGGGCGCGCGCCCCAGTACGAAGCGCTTTTAAACGAGCACACACTGGACAACGTGGCCCCGGTGCCGCCGCTGGGGGAAGGGGAGCTGCTGCGGCTGCAACTCGGCTTCGGCTACACCCGCGAAGACGTGCGCATGGTGCTGGCGCCGATGATGGCCGAGGGCAAGGACGCAGTCTGGTCCATGGGCGACGACGCGCCCCTGGCGCCCATGGCGCGCGCGCCCCGGCCGGTGTACGCCTTTTTTCGCCAGCGTTTTGCCCAGGTGACGAACCCGCCCCTCGATTCGCTGCGGGAAGCGGTTGTGATCCAGCTGCACACCCGGCTCGGCCCCTGGCCTCACCTGCTCGACAACAAGGCCCGGCTTACCGGGCTTTCGCTCCTGTCGCCGATTCTTTCGCTGAGCCAGGCTGAAGCGCTGCGCACCCGGCAGCACAGCCTGCGCGACGAGCTGCCGCAAGCCGTACTCGAGTGCCTGCTCGGCCCCGGCTCGACGCTTGCCGAGTGCATTGACGAGCTGGCGACTAAGGCGACGGACCTGGTCCGCGGGGGCGCGGCGGTGCTGCTCCTGTCGGATCGCGGGGCAGACGCGGCCCACGCGCCGGTACCAATGGCCCTGGCGCTCGGGGCCGTCCATCACCGGCTCATCCGGGAGGGTATCCGCAGCCGCGTCGGCCTGGCCGTGGAAGCGGGCGACTGCCGCGACGTCCACCATGTGGCCGTGCTGCTGGGCATGGGCGCCGGAGTGGTGTGCCCCTGGCTCGCGCTTCAAACCGCAAAGGCCGCCGGCGAGACCGGCGAAGCGAATCTGCTGCGCGCGCTCGACGCGGGGCTCGCGAAGGTGATGTCGAAGAT
>CALMAN010000180.1:35097-37616 GCA_937859835.1 uncultured Acidipila sp.
GGGCATTTCCGTGCTCGACAGCTACCGGGGCGCTCACTTGTTCGACTCCTTCGGCCTGGACGCGCAGGTGATGGATGACTGCTTCTTTGGCACGCCGGCACCGCTGGGCGGGGTGGGGTATGCCGAGCTTGAAAAAAGCGTGCGCGCCAACTGGGCCGGGTACGCGCCGGCGCAGGCAGCAGCCGGCGGAGCGGGAGCGCCAAGCGCCGTGCCGGGGGTCCCTCAGAATGGCGTTCCGGAGAACGGGGTCCCGGAGAACGGGGTCCCGGAGAACGGCGTTCCGGTTTCTGATATGGCGGGTGTGCCGGTCGGCGTGGCGGTTGCCGCGGCGGCGCCCGCCAAGGAGCTGCCGGACTTCGGCTGGATCCGCTTCCGCAAGGGGGAGCGCGCCGAACCGCACAGCTGGCAACCCTCGACGGTGCGGCTGCTGCAAACCGTGGCCGGCTCCACCGCCCGCGCGGTTGTGCCCCCGCCCGCACCAGGCGCTGCCTGGGCTGCCTTTTCAACGCAGGCCGTCGAACGGGAACCGGCAAACCTGCGCGACCTGCTCGCGTTCCGGCCCGCCGCCCGGGAGCTCGCGCTCGACGCGGTCGAGCCGGCGCCGGCAATCATTGGCCGCTGTCTCGCAAGCGCGATGTCGCTCGGCTCGCTCAGCCCGGAAGCACACCAGACGGTCACGGCGGCCATGAACAGGATGGGCGCGCGGTCAAACACCGGCGAGGGTGGGGAAGATCGCGCCGTTTACCAGGCCGATGCCGAGCTGGAGCTGGTGGGCCGCAAGGTTCCGGCAAGCCTGCTGAACAACAAGACCAAGCAGATTGCCTCCGGCCGCTTTGGCGTCACGGCCGAGTACCTGCGCAATGCCGAAGAGATCGAGATCAAGATCGCCCAGGGCGCCAAGCCGGGCGAAGGCGGCCAGCTGCCCGGCCACAAGGTCACCGGGTTGATCGCTCGCCTGCGCCACGCGCAGCCCGGGGTCACGCTGATCTCACCCCCGCCGCACCACGACATCTACTCGATTGAAGATCTCGCCCAGCTCATCTTTGACCTCAAGCGCGTCCATCCCGGGGCTACGGTGGGGGTCAAGCTGGTTGCGGAGTTTGGGGTGGGCACGGTCGCCTCCGGCGTGGCAAAAGCCTATGCCGACTACGTGGTGATCGCCGGCAACTCCGGCGGTACCGGGGCTTCGCCGCTTTCAAGCATCAAGCACACCGGCTCGCCCTGGGAGCTGGGCCTGGCCGATGCCCAGCAAACGCTGATCCGCAACGGGCTGCGCGGCCGGGTGCGGTTGCGGGTCGACGGCGGGCTGCGCACGGCGGCTGATCTGGTCACGGCGGCCATGCTGGGGGCCGACGAGTTTGCCTTTGGCACCGCGGTGCTGGTTTCAATCGGTTGCGACATGGCCCGGCAGTGCCATCTGAATACCTGCCCGGTCGGGATTGCGACCCAGCGGGAAGACCTCCGGGCAAAGTTTCGCGGCAAGCCGGAGCACATTATTCGCTTCTTCGAAGAGCTGGCCGGGGATGTGCGCGCGCTGCTGGCCCGGTTGGGTTTGCCCTCGATTGAAGCAGCCATCGGGCGTACGGACCTGCTTGAACAGGTGCGGGAGTCCGGCGGGCTGGACCTGCGGCCGATGCTCCTGGCGCCCGGCGCGGGCGAGCGGCACTGGATGGGCGGGCGCAACGACCGGCCTTCGCCGGCCGAGGAAGCGCCGATCGATGATGCCTGGCTTGCGCCGGCCCTGGCTGCCTACGCGGCCAACCAGCCGTACGTGTGGCGTGGGCGTGTCAGCAACAAGGACCGCACCCTGGGCGCGCGGCTTTCGGGCGAGCTCGCGCTGCAGCAGGCACGGCGCCAGCACGGCGGCGACCCTGCGCACCCGGAGCTGCGCTTTGAGCTCACCGGCGTCGCCGGGCAAAGCTTTGGCGCTTTTGCGACGACCGGGCTGTCGCTGGTGCTGGAAGGCTTGGCAAACGACTTTGTCGGCAAGGGCTTGTGCGGGGGCGAGCTGATTCTGCGCGGGCAAGGGCGCGCGGCGCGGGAAAGTGAGCTCCACGTCATCCTGGGCAACGTGGCTCTGTACGGCGGCACCAGCGGCACCCTGTTTGCCGCCGGGCGCGCGGGCGAGCGTTTTGCCGTCCGCAACTCCGGGGTGGTGGCGGTCGTGGAAGGCGTTGGCGATCATGGCTGCGAGTACATGACCGGCGGCACGGTGGCGGTGCTGGGGCGCACGGGCATGAACTTCGGCGCCGGCATGACTGGCGGCGTGGCCTGGGTTTTCGACGAGGATGGTTGTTTCCTCGAGGACCGGCGCTACCATGGGGCCTTTCTCCGGCCGGAGCCGTACGAAACCCTCGACGCGGAGCCGCGGGAGGCGATCCGCGCACTGGTGGCGCTTCACCGGGAAAAGACCGGCAGCACGCGCGCCGCCTCCCTGCTCGGCAACTGGGAAAGGCTTGCGCCCAGGCTCGTCCGGCTTACGCCCTTACCGCAAAGCTAGGCGCGCTGCTCCCCGCTTC
>CALMAN010000180.1:37716-46755 GCA_937859835.1 uncultured Acidipila sp.
ACCCAACAGGAGGCTGCCGCCCCCCTGCGCGGGAGGGATAGCCTTGCACTTCCGCCCTCGGGTAGAGTGTGGGTGTATGGCTAGCCAGAACGCCCCCTTGTACCAAACGGTCAACGATATCCTGTTTGCCGTGATTGATGCCGGCGCCGACGATGTGATCCGGGTGCAGGGAAAGGACGGCAGCTGGGAGCGGCTTTCCGCAGCGCAGCTCTACTCCCGGGTCTGCGCCTTCGCCCGATCGCTGACGCGCCTCGGGCTCCACAAGGGCGATCGCGTCGCCATTATCAGCGAGAACCGCTGGGAGTGGGCGGTGAGCGACTTTGCCACCCTGGCGCTGGGCGCGGTCAACGTCCCCCTGTTTCCGACCCTGCAGGCGGCGCAGCTCGAGGATCCGCTCGCGCACTCGGGGGCGCGCGTCGCCATTGTGTCGACAGCGGCACAGTTGAAGAAGGTGGAAGCCATTCGCTCCGCGACCGCCCTCGAGTGGGTCGTGGTCATGGACGACGCAGCCGCGGGCGAGGGGGCGATTGCGTTTTCGGCCCTGCTGGAAGGGGTGCCGGCCGGGCAGCACTCGGCGCGCGACGCCGGCTTTGATGCGCAAGCCCGTTCGGTTCGCGCGAGCGACCTGGCTTCGATCATCTACACCTCGGGCACCACCGGCGAGCCCAAGGGCGTGATGCTGACCCACGGCAACCTGGCCTCGAACGTCAGCTACTCTCTGCGGGAGTTCAGCTTTTCCGGTCCGCAGCGCACCGTGTCCTTTCTGCCCCTTTCGCATGTCACGGCGCGCCACGCGGATTACGCGCTCTACTCGCTTGGCTTTTCGATCGCCTACTGCCCTTCCATGGAGCGCCTGATGGGAGCGCTTTCCACCGTAAAGCCGACTCTGATTGTTTCCGTGCCACGGGTTTTTGAGCGGGTCCGGCAGGAAGTGGAACGGCGCGCGCGCGGCTCCAAGCTGAGTGCCGCGGTGGTTGCCTGGGCCCTCGGCGTCGGCAAGCGCCACGAAGCTACGGTTCTCGCCGGGCGCAAGCCCTGGTCGCCGGCGTGGAAGCTCGCCGACCGGCTTTTCTTCCGCAAGGTGCGCGCCGTTTTCGGCGGGGAAGTGCAGTACTACATCTCAGGCGGAGCGCCCCTCGGGCCCGACACAGCGCACTGGTTCGCGCAGGTTGGTATCCGCATCCTGGAGGGCTACGGGTTGACCGAAACCTCGCCCGTCATCGGTGTTAACACGCCGCCGGCCTACCGTTTCGGCTCCATCGGCAAGCCCCTGCCCAACGTCCAGATCCGCCTTGCCGCGGATGGCGAGCTGCTGGTCAAGGGCGAAAGCGTGTTTGCCGGCTATTGGCAGAACCGGGCGCTTACCGAGCAGGCTTTTGACGGGGATGGCTGGTTCCGGACCGGGGACATCGCCGCACTCGACCGGGATGGTTTCGTTCGCATCACCGATCGCAAAAAGGAGCTGATCAAAACCTCGGCGGGAAAGTTTGTGGCGCCGCAGCCGATCGAAGGCCGGCTGAAAGCAGACGCCTTTGTGGGCCACGCGGCCCTGGTAGGCGACCGCGAAAAGTACGTCGCCGCCCTGATCTCACCGAACTTCGCCATGCTGGAGCCCTGGGCAAAGGAGCGAAAGATCGCGGGGACGCGCAAGGAGCTGGTGGAGCATCCGGAGGTCATCGCGCGCTTCAAGGAAACCGTCAAGGAGGTGAACCGGTCGCTGGCCGACTTCGAGTTGCTGAAGCGCTTTGCCCTGGTTCCGGACGAGTGGTCGGTCGACGGCGGCGAGCTGACCCCTTCCATGAAGCTGAAGCGGCGGGTGCTGCTCGAGCGTTACCGGGACGAGATTGCAGCCATGTTCAGCAAAGGGGAAGCGAGCTAAGTCCCGGCCCGTAACACGAAGTAGGGATTGAAGCACAGGGCGGAAGGGGATATAAGCTCGGGAAGAGGTGGCCATGCGAAATGGACCGGTACGGGTTGAGGACAGGGCGGGAAGCGGTACCGCGGAGGTAGCGGCGCGCGAAGTCATGGACATCCGGCAAGCTTCCGCCTACCTGGGGATCTCCGCCGACAGCCTGTATCGCTATGCTTCGGAGGGCACTATTCCCGGATTCCGGCTCGGCAACCGCTGGCGCTTCAAGAAGTCGCGCCTGGACCACTGGATGGACGAGCAAAGCGGGGCCGGTACGGACAAGGCTGTGCAGGGCCGGGAGAAGAAGCCGATTCGCGCGGCGCGCTGAACCCTGGGCGGAGCGGCTCCGGGCGGTGTTTGCTCCTCGGCCTCGGATCTCGGTACGGACCCACGGTTCCATCGCACCTTCTCGGCAGGCTCCATCAGGAACCATCAAGCTCCATCACGAAGAAAGCCGGTCGAACGAGATGCGGCAACCATCAAGACGCCGCATCCCGGACCGCCCGGCTCCGTCGAGGACGGCAATTCAGCGGTGGTGATCCTCATGGCCACCGCCGCCACCATGTTCGTGGTTGCCGCCGCCACCCCCACCGTTGTTGTGGTTGCCGCTGGGCGCGCTATGCTGCGGCTGCTGTTGCGGAGCCGCCGGCCGCTGATAGCTCTGGCCGCCGCCCCGGTTTTCTGTGTTTTGCGGCGCCGCGTAGGTGTTTGGGCGCGCCCCGCCGCCGTTTGGCGCTGTGTAGTTACCCCGATTGAACTGCTGGTTGCCGCCCGGCGCCGCGCCCCGGTTGTAGCTAGTCCCGCCGCCGTTGTAGGGCTGCACTCCGCGATTTGGCACATTGGTACCGCCGTTGTAAGGCTGAGCCCCGCGATTTACGGTGTTCGCGCCGTTGTTGTAGGGCTGAACCCCGCGGTTTACGGTGTTTCCGCCATTGTTGAAGCTTTGCCCGCCGCGGTTCAGCGTGTTGCCTCCGCTGTTATACGTTTGTCCTCCGCGATTGATTGTGTTGCCGCCGTTGTTCAACGTGTTCCCGCCACGGTTGATGGTGTTGCCGCCGTTGTAGGTGTTGCCCCCGCGGTTGATCGTGACGTTGTTGATGGTGCGGCTTCCCCCTCCGTAGCGGATGGCCTGCTGCTGATTAAAGGCGCGGGCTTGCGGATTGCGGTCAAAGCCGCCGTAGTAGCCGTGGTTGACGACGGTGACGCTGCGCGAAATGTAGGTGTTGTGGTTGAAGACCACCGTCCGCGAACCCCAGTTCGGGGCCCAGTTGTGGTAGCCCCAGCCAAAGTGCGTGAACGCGCCAATCGCGATCCCTACTCCGAAGCCAATCGCGAGGCCTGCGGCAAATGCGATGCCGCGCGGCGGTCCGCCGTAATAGTAGCCCGCGTATACCGGTACCGGAGCGCCGTAAACGACCCACGGATTGTAGTAGGGCACGTACACCACCGCGGGGCTGACCGGCTGGATCACAATGTCGCCGGGATCGTAGTTCACGGCCAGCTGCGGCGTGGACCGCAGATTGCCCGCCGCGTATGCGCGCTGCCGCATGGTCTGCACCGCGCCCAGTACATCCTGGGGCTGGTTGTAGTAAACGTTTCCAAGCTGCGTGGTCCAGCCCATGTTGCGGTTTAGATCAGAAAGCACCTGAGGGAAGGCGACCAGTGCTTTAACGCTCGGATCCCAGGGCTGCTGGTCGGCAAGCTGCGCCAGCTGATCCGGCGGATAGTTGCCGTTGGCCTGAACAAACTGCTCGGCGCTGGTCAGCTGCGCCGGGTAGGTGGAAGCGGCAAGGACCTGCGCCACCAGCGAGTCCGGGTAGAGCGCGATCGGGGCGACCAGCTGGTTGATCTGCTCGGGCGCAAGCGGCTGGTAGTTGGAAGGCGCCTGGTTGTCATAGCCCTGGTTGCCGTAATCGGGGGGCGGCGGAGGGGCACCATCCTGGCCCCAGGCAGTGCCGAGGCTCATGGGCAGCATGGCTGCGGCCAGCACGCCGGCAATGGCCTGCTGCGCACGGCGCCCTGCGCCCCGCACGGACCCGTTACGGAAGAACCCGTCTTCAAACAAGGAGATCCTGCTGCCTTTCGCCCTCTGCCATTTGCTTTGTGTATCGCTCATGACCTTCCTCTTATCTGCCGCGGTTCACGGCCTGCTTCCCTCGATGGACATCGCAGTGCCTGGTGCAACCTGCCTCGGCTATCAGAACCCGCGTCGCCCCCGATAGTTCCGCTGCGAGCCCTGGAAAGCCCGGGCCGGGAGGCAGGACGCTCCCATCCTATATCGTCAAAAGGATATGGATCATCAGTCGCGTTTACGGCAGCTGCGCGCTCGCATGCGCAAAAACGGGACCGAGTCCCTGCTGCTGACGCATGCGCCCGACGTACGCTACCTGTGCGGATTTACAGGCTCCAACGCCCTGCTGCTCGTGCTCGCCCGCAGCACTGTTCTCCTGACGGACAGCCGCTACACGTCGCAGGCGCGCGACGAGACGGCCGGCACGCGGGTGCGGGTCGTAATTGCCAAAAAACTCCTCCCGACCGCGTGTGCCCTGCTCGAGCGCTCCGGCGCGAGCGCAGTCGGTTACGACGCGAGCCAGACCACCGTGGCGGCCCTGGAACGGCTGGAAGCGAGCCTGCCCGATGGCTACGGGAAAGCCGCGCGGCGACGGTTCTTTGTGCCCTTGCCGGTGTCGCCCGTGGCGTCCCTGCGCGAGCGCAAGGACGCTCGCGAGCTGGGCTGCATGGAGGAAGCCGCCACGCTGGGCTGCCGGGTCTTCGAAGCGTCCGTTGCGCATCTGCGACCGGGCGTTCCAGAGCAGGCAGTCGCCGCCGAGCTTGAATACGCCGCGCGTCGCATGGGCGCCGAAGGGATGTCGTTTCCGACGATCGTAGCCGGCGGCAGGCGCTCGTCGCTGCCGCACGGCACCGCCAGCAGCGAGCCGCTGCCCCGGCGGGGATTTGTCACGCTGGACTTCGGTGTTATGCTCAGGGGTTATTGCTCGGATATGACGCGCACTGTGTTCCTCGGCACGCCAAACCGGGAAGAAAGCGAAACCTACGCGGCGGTGCTTGCAGCCGAGCAGGCGGGCGTGGCGGCGGTGCGCGCGGGCGTAACCGGCGCGGCGGTGGACCAGGCGGCGCGTTCGGCCCTGCGCCGGAAAGGCTTGGGGCGCTACTTTGCGCACTCCACCGGTCACGGGGTTGGGCTTGCGATTCACGAGGGTCCCCGCTTGGGCGCGAAATCAGAAGATGTTCTTGCGGAAGGCATGGTGGTCACGGTCGAGCCGGGTGTGTACCTGCCCAACCGCTTTGGCATCCGCATCGAGGACATGGTCGCAGTAGGGGCAGAAAAGGCGCGCGTGTTGACGACGACCAGTCGGGAACTGCTGGCCCTGCCGAGCACGGAAGGCACGTCGAGGAAGAAAGCTAGATGAACCCGGAAGAGATCGCAGCACTGAAAGACCTGATCGAGTTTCTGCAGGAGAAAAAGATCGGTGAGTTTCGCCTGGAGCGCGGCGAGCTCAAGGTGGAACTGAAGTTTCAAGCAGCCCTTGTGGCGGCGGCCAGCGCAGGCCAGCTCGCCAGCCAGTTTGCGAACCACGGGCCGATGGACCCGTTGCTGCTGGCCCGGCTCATGGGCGGCGCCGGCACGCCGGCTCACCCAGCCGCGAGCACGGCAGCAGCCCCCGCCGGCGCAAGCCTGCCGGCGCCGGCGGGGGAACGTGCCGAGGAAGTGCTGCACACCATCAAGTCACCCATCGTCGGCACCTTTTACGAGTCACCCTCGCCCGGTTCTCCCCCCTTTGTCCGCGAAGGCGATCCCATCGAAGTCGGGCAGCCGCTTTGTATCGTCGAAGCGATGAAGCTGATGAACGAGATCGAGTCCGATGTCGCCGGAGAGATTGTGAAGCGGCTGGTGCAGGGTGGCCAGCCGGTTGAATACGGCCAGCCGCTTTTTGCGGTGCGCCCGCGGTAAAGCTGTCGCTGGCGCGACCGGCAAATCCGCAGAAAGTGTTTCTCCGGGGTTTCGGAACCTATGTTTGGAAAAGTGTTGATCGCCAACCGCGGCGAGATCGCCCTGCGCGTCATCAGCGCCTGCAAGGAGCTGGGTATCCGCACGGTTGCCGTGTACTCAGAAGCCGACCGCAATGCGTTGCACGTGCGCTTTGCCGATGAAGCCATCTGCATCGGCCCCCCACGTTCGGCGGACAGCTACCTCCATGTGCCGGCGGTTATTGCAGCGGCTGAGATCGCCGACGTGGATGCAATTCACCCGGGCTACGGCCTGCTCAGCGAGAATGCGAACTTCGCCGAAGTGTGCCGCGACTCCAACATCAAGTTCATCGGGCCGCCGCCCGAGGTCACCCGCATGATGGGCGAAAAGTCCATGGCGCGGCAAACGATGAAAAAAGCGAAGGTGCCCATCCTGCCTGGTTCGGACGGGATCCTCGCGGATGAACACGAGGCGCTCGAGTGGGGAAAGTCCATCGGCTATCCGGTCATCCTCAAGGCTGTGGCCGGGGGCGGCGGGCGCGGCATGCGGATCGTGCGCGCCGCGGCGGAGTTGCCCGGGCTCTTCCATGCCGCGCATACCGAAGCGGCAAACGCGTTCGGCAACGGCGACCTGTATATGGAGAAATTCATAGAAAGGCCGCGGCACATCGAGTTCCAGGTGCTTGCCGATGAACATGGGCAGGTCTTGTCGCTCGGCGAACGGGAGTGCTCGATCCAGCGGCGCCACCAAAAGCTGATCGAGGAAGCGCCTTCGCTGCAGGTCACGCCCAAGCTGCGCGAGGAGATCGGCAGGACCATCCGCAAGTCACTGCTCGACGTGGGCTACCAGAATGCCGGGACCATCGAGTTCCTGATGGATGAAGACGGCAAGCTGTACTTCATCGAGATGAACACCCGCATCCAGGTCGAGCACCCGGTCACCGAGATGGTCACGGGCGTCGACCTGGTCAAGGCGCAGCTGCGCATCGCAGCCGGCGAAAAGCTTGCGGCCGTTGTGCCCGATCCCGTCGTGATTCGCGGGCACGCGATCGAGTGCCGCATCAACGCCGAGCATCCGGAAAAGTTCACCCCCTCGGCGGGCAAGATCACAGCCTGGAACCTGCCGGGCGGCAACGGGGTTCGCGTGGACACGGCTCAGTATGCCGAGGGCGTGGTGCCGCCCTACTACGACTCCCTGATTGCCAAGCTCATCGTGCACGGCAAGGATCGCCCGGAAGCGATGGCGCGCATGGAGCGGGCGCTCGAGATGTTTGTTGTCGAGGGTATCTACACGACGGTGCCCCTGCACCGTCGCATCTTCGCGGACCCGGAGTTCCGCCGCGGTGAGTTCGACACCAAGTTCATGGAGCGGTTTTTTGAGCGGGAACAAGCTCGCCGGGACGAGGGCCCGCACCTGTTTCCCGCGAGCGAGTAGCGCCTTCCCGGCCCGGCTTCTTCCGCCGGAGTGTCACGGTTGTGTGAATCGCGATGCGCCGCAAACACGTGGACGCATCCAAGCCGAGGAAGACAACCACGAACAAACGAGAGGAACCCGCAATGGCAGTGGAAACCCTAGATGACCTTCTTTTGAATGAGTTGAAGGACCTGTACTCCGCCGAAAAGCAGGCGGTGCGGGTTTACCCGCGGATGGCAAAGGCGATTGACTCCGAAAACTTGAAGGAGGCCTTGCAGGCGCACCTGGAAGAAACCAAAGGGCAGATCGAGCGGCTTGACCGGGCTTTCGAGATCCTGGAAAAGCGCAGCGGCGGCAAGACCTGCGAAGCCATGAAGGGCCTGATTGAAGAAGGGCAGGAAGTGATCGAAGAGGTCGAGCCTGGCCCGGTTCGCGATGCTGCCCTGATCGGCGCGGCGCAGCGCATGGAGCACTACGAGATCGCCGCCTACGGGACCGTCGCCACCCTGGCCAGGGCGCTGGGTCAGGAAGAGATCGCAAGCCTGCTCGGGCAAACCCTGGAAGAGGAAAAAAGCACGGACCAAAAGCTGACGCTGGTTGCCGAAGCGGTCCATGCGAAAGCCCTTGGGGACTCGGAAGAGGAAGACGAAGGAGACGAGGACGAGGACGACGAAGAGGAAGATGACGAAGAGCTAGACGACGAAGACGAAGACGAAGACGAAGAGGACGAAGAAGAAGACGAGGACGGCGAGGAGGAAGAAGAGGAAGAACCAGCGCCCGTCAAGAAAGCAGCGAAAAAGAGCACCGGCAAGAAGTAGCGAGGCGGCACGTGCCACGCGCTGCCCAGCGGACGAGCGCGACTCGGCGCTGGGCTCCGTGCCGGCACGGCCCTGGGGTTCGCCGGCTCATGCTGCCTTGCCTCACCCGCCCGCTTACAGGATGTTGACGGCCCGCGCAGCCAGAAGCGCAATGGTAATCAGCGAAATGCTCGACTGCACCATCATCAGCCCTTTTGCCCAGCGTGAAAGAACCGGCACATCGGTTGGTGAGAAAGCAGTGCTGGTGTTAAAGGCAAGGAACAGGTAGTCCACAAAGCCGGGGCTCCAGCCGGCAGCCCTGCCGGCTGGCAGCAGCATCTGCGGAAACAGAAACGCCCCATCCGTGTGGGTGCCGCGCAACTCGCGGGCATGCGGCCCTCCGCCGTCCAGCCGCCAGTACCAGGACGCGAACACCAGCACATTGCACACCCAAAGCACCGAGGCGACCAGCAGCAGCTGCTTGGGCGAAAGCGTATGGGCCGGCAGGGAGCGCACCAGCACCGCTAACGACCAGGCCAGGTCGGCGGTGACCAGGCCGTTGCCGATAAAGGCCAGCTGCTGATTGAGCCGATGGCGGCCCCGGCGCCTCGCCAGCGCTGCCGGGATGGTAAACATGGCGACAATGGCCAGCAGAAGCCAGCGAGGGCCGAACGAGAGCTGGTCCGGCAGCGCGAGACCCAGCGCGCCGACCGCGAAAAACGCGAGAATGGCGGGCCAGCGCGGCTCCGCCAGTCTCCCGGCTCGCTGTGCCCTGCGCGTCTCGGTTTGCTCGTGGGCAGTGGTGTGCATAGGCTCGCCTCGATGGTAGGGCAAATTCGCGGAGCAGCGCCAGGGGGGATCGGCACGCGCGCCCTGCGCCGTGGTAACGGCTGTAGTGTAGCGGTATGACGCTTGCCCTGCCCCCGCTG
>CALMAN010000180.1:46765-47460 GCA_937859835.1 uncultured Acidipila sp.
CGCTGTACCCGATCCTCGACACGCGTCTCTTTCCCGAAGCGCAGCCGGAACGCACTGCCTGGATCCGAGCGACCGTGTGCGAGCTGGCCGACGCCGGGATCACCCTGCTGCAGTTGCGCGCTAAGGATAGTTCGCGGGAGCGGATCCTGCGCGACGCGGAAGCCATGCGCCAAGCGGCAGATTCGAGCGTGCGCCTGCTGCTGAACGACCACGCCGCGCTTGTCCGGGAGGCCGGGTTCGACGGCGTGCACCTGGGGCAGGGAGACATGCCGGCCGAGGAAGCACGCGCGCTGCTTGGCGAGCGAGCCACCGTTGGACTTTCGACGCATACGCTCGAGGAAGCCGCCGGCGGCGACCAGACCAGCGCAGACTACCTGGCTGTTGGGCCGGTCTTCGCTACGCGAAGCAAAGCCGACGCGCAGCCTGCCGTAGGACTCGCGGGCGTGCGCGCCACGCGCGCGGCTACGGGGAAACCGCTGGTCGCAATCGGCGGCATCGGCCTCGCAGAGGCGGCCGCGGTCTGGGCCGCAGGCGCAGACTCGGTCGCTGTGATCGGCGCTCTGTTCGGCCCCGGCCGCTCGCCCGACGACTACGAACGGGTCGACGACATCCTCGACGTGTGGTTCGACAGCGGCTCGACCCACGCCTTCGTCGTCGAGGCGCGCTACGGCCCCGGCACCCGCGCCGACCTCTAC
>CALMAN010000181.1 GCA_937859835.1 uncultured Acidipila sp.
CACCCCCCTGATGCGCCAGTACGCCGCCGTCAAACAGCAGCATCCGGATGCGCTGCTCTTTTTTCGCCTCGGCGACTTTTACGAACTCTTTTTTGAAGACGCGCGCGTAGCGGCCCGCGAGCTCGGCATCACCCTGACCTCGCGCGATCGCGAGCGTGCCGTACCCATGTGTGGCGTGCCCTTCCATGCAGCCGAAGCGCACATCGCCCGGCTGCTGCGCAGCGGCTTTCGCATCGCCATCTGCGAGCAGATGGAGGATCCCAGGGCGACCAAGAAGATCGTGCGCCGGGAGGTGACGCGTGTGCTTTCGCCCGGCACTGCGGCCGACCGCGCGCTTCCCCCCGGGGACAACAACTACCTGGCAGCCCTGCACCTGACCGAAAAGGGAGGCCGGGGCGGCACCGCGGTGCCAGTCGCGGCGCTCGCGCTGCTTGATCTTTCGACCGGCGAGTTTCGCGCCAGCGAGTGGACCGGGCCTGACGCGGCAGCACAATGCGCAGACGCGCTGGGCAACTCCGGCGCCACGGAGGTCCTGCTCCCCGCCGTCAATCCACTGCTGGCGCAGGAGGACCCGGCGCTGCGGGCACTTGAGCGCGTGCGCACCAGGACTTCGCTCGACAGCTGGGTGTTTACCCCCGATTACGCGGTGCCCCTGCTGGAGCGGCAGCTTGGCGCCCGGTCGCTCGAGGGCTTTGGGCTGGCCGGGCACATGGCCGCCGCGGTCGCGGCCGGGGCGGTGCTCCACTACGCGCAGAACACGCAGGGCACCGCCCTGGCGCACATCGACAGCCTGTGCTTCCTCGAAGCCAGTGACCATCTCCAGCTCGATCAGGTGTCGGTACGGAACCTGGAGCTTGTGGAGCCCCTGTTTCGCTCGGGCGGCGCCGAGGCCACGCTCGCCTATACGCTGGACTGCTGCCGGACGCCGATGGGCAAGCGGCTGCTCCGGGCCGCCATTCTGCGTCCCCTCGCCTCCCCGGCGCCGATCCGCGCGCGCTACGGCGCGGTGGGCGAGCTGGTGGGCCGGCTGATCGCGCGCGAAGAGCTGCGGGGCGCCCTCGATGGGGTGCTGGACCTGGAACGCTTGCTTTCGCGCGTCGCGCTCGAACATGCCGGCCCGCGAGACCTCCTTGCCCTGGCGAGCTCGCTGCGGGTTCTGCCGGAAGTGGACCGCGCCTTGGCTTCTTTGGCATGCACGAGCTGGACGGAGCTGCGCGCGCGGCTTGCCGCCCAAGGCGAGCCCCTGGCGGCGCTGGCCACGGCGATCGCCACAAAGCTTGTCCCTGTGCCGCCGGCTACCCTGGCCGAGGGCGGAGTGATCGCGGCGGGCGTCCACGCCGAGCTGGACGAGCTGCGTGCGCTTTCCGGCGACGGCCGCTCGGCGATCGCGGCCATCGAGGCGCGGGAACGCGAGCGCACCGGCATCGGTTCGCTCAAGGTGCGGTTTACCTCGGTCTTCGGCTACTACCTCGAGATCACCCGGTCCAATCTGCGCCACGTGCCCCCCGACTACGAGCGCAAGCAAACCCTGGTCAACGCCGAGCGCTTTACCACCCCCGAGCTCAAGGAGCTCGAACACCGCGTGCTTACCGCGCAGGAGCGCTCGGTCGAGATCGAAAGGGAGTTGTTTGCCGGGCTGCGCGGCACGGTGCTGGCCGAGGCCGTACGCATCCGCGAAAGCAGTGCCGTGCTTGCCGAGATCGACCTGCTTGCGAACTTCGCCCACCTGGCGGCCGGACGGAAGTGGTCGGAGCCGCGGCTGGTGGAAGACTCCGGCTGCGTGCTTGAAGCAGCCGGGGCGCGGCACCCGGTCATCGAGGCCATGCTGGAGCGCGCCGGCACGGAGCGCTTTACGCCCAACGACGTGTACCTCCAAAGCGAGGAAAGCAGCATTCTGCTGATCACCGGGCCCAACATGGGTGGGAAAAGCACCTACCTGCGCCAGGCCGCGCTGCTCGTGATCCTGGCGCAGATGGGCTCGTTTGTGCCCGCGGCGAGCATGCGCTTCTCGCTCGCCGACCGTGTGTACACCCGCATCGGCGCGAGCGACAACGTTGCGCACGGCCGCTCGACCTTTATGGTCGAGATGACGGAAACCGCGACCATCCTGAACACCGCGACAGCGCGTTCGCTGGTGCTGCTCGACGAGATGGGCCGCGGCACCTCGACCTTTGACGGCCTGGCGCTGGCCTGGGCCACGCTTGAGCACCTGCACAACACCGTGGGGGCGCGCACGCTCTTTGCCACCCACTACCACGAGCTGACCATGCTGGCCGGGCAGCTGCCCCGCCTGCGCAACGCACGCGTTTCGGTCAGGGAAGCGCCGGGCGGCATCGTGTTTCTCCACACTATCGAGCCCGGCGCCGCGAACAAAAGCTACGGCATCGACGTAGCCCGGCTGGCGGGTGTGCCGCAGCGCGTGCTTGCTCGCGCGCGCGAAGTCTTGCGGGCCCACGAGCGCGCCGAACGCCACGAGCTCCCCGCCGAGCTCAGCCCCGGTGCCGGGGCTGCCGAACCCGTGCAGCTGACCATGTTTACCCCGCTTTCGCAGCGCATTGTTGACCGCATCGAGGCTGTGGACGCGAACGCTCTGACGCCCATGCAAGCCCTTACGCTGCTCAGCGAGCTGCAGGACGAGCTGCGCGCCGGCAAGGCACTGGCATGAGCGTGCCGCTTCGTCACCAGGTGGGGCAGCTCTTCCTGGTGGGCCTCGGTGGCACGGAGCTCGACGGGGCTGAGCGCGCCTGGCTGCGCCTGCTGCGCCCGGGCGGGTTCATCCTGTTCCGGCGCAATATCCAGGAGGGAGCGCAAACCGCGGCGCTGCTTCGGGAAGCAATGGAAGCAGCCGCCGGTGCGGGGGAACACATCCCCGCCATCCGGGCGCTGGATCTCGAGGGCGGCCTGGTGGATCGGCTGCGGGACCTGCTCGGGCCGAGCCCGGCGGCCGCCACCGTGGCAGCAACCGGGAGCAAACGCAGCGCGCAGCTGCACGGCGAGCTGATCGGCCGCTCGGCGCGCCTGCTCGGCTTCAACACCACCTTTGCCCCGGTGCTCGACCTGGCCCTGCCGCCCGCGCAGCCGGTGATGCGGACCCGCGTCTACGGCGACACCCCCGAGGCAGTTGTCCGCTATGCGCTGCCCTTTCTTGACGGGTTGCGCTCCGAGCGGGTGCTCGGGTGCGCAAAGCACTTCCCTGGTTTGGGCGGCGGCACCCTTGACTCGCACCTCGAAACGCCGCGCATCCTGCGCACCTGGGCTGAGCTGTGGGATGAGGACATCGCTCCCTACCGCGACCTCCTGCGGCGCCTGCCTTTCATCATGGTCGCGCACGCCGCCTACCCGTTGGTGCGTGCTGGGGGTGAAACGCCGGCGTCGGTTTCGCGCTTCTGGATCCATGACACGCTGCGGCGCCGGCTGGGCTTTGAGGGGATGATCCTTTCTGACGATATGGAGATGGGCGGCCTGCTGAACCGGATGCGCATCGAGGATGCGGCCGTGGAAGCGCTGATGGCCGGCGCGAATCTGCTGGAGGTGTGCAAGGACCCGGCCCTGATCTTTCGCGCCTTTGAGGCGGTGCTGGGCGAGGCAGAGCGTTCGCTGGCCTTTCGCTCGCTGGTGCGGCGCTGCTACACCCGGGTAGCCGCCCACAAGGGCAAGCTGCTCAACCCGCAGCTGCCGCGCAATCCGACAAGCGAACAGCTGGCTCGCATCCGCTCGGAGCTCCGCCTGTTTCAAACCGAGCTGGCGGCCAGTGAGCGCGCCCAGCGGAGCGAGCTCCTGTGATCAACCGGGTGCGGGAGCGCGTGCGCGCCCTTACCGTTGCCGGCCTGATGAGCGGCACCTCTGCGGACGGCATTGACATTGCCCTGGTGCGAATCGGCCCCAAACGGAGGGGCCTGCAGCTCCAACTGCTCGCGCACCGGGGCTTTCCGTTTTCCCCGGCGCTGCGCGAGCGCGTGCTGGCGGCGCAGGACGCCCGGCGCACCACCACCGCCGAGCTGGCGCGGCTGCACTGGCGGCTGGGCCTGGCGTACGCAAAGGCGTACCAAAGGATGCGCAGCCTGCACGGGGAGCCGGTGGACCTGGTCGGCTGCCACGGCCAGACCATCTACCACCAGGCGCAGCCGGAGCGCTACGCGGGCGAGCGCTTCCGCTGCACGTGGCAGATCGGCGAGGTGGCGCCCCTGGCTCAGGTGGCCGGGGTGCCGGTGGTGTCGAACTTTCGCCCGGCCGACATGGTCGTGGGCGGCCAGGGGGCGCCGCTGGTGCCGCTGCTTGACGCAGCCCTGTACCGCGACGCGCGAAAAACCCGCGTGCTGCAAAACATCGGCGGCATCGGCAACCTGACCGCCGTGCCTCCACGGCGCAGCCTCGGCGCAACCGTTGCTTTCGACACCGGCCCTGGCAATATGGTGTTGGACGCACTGATGACGGAGCTTTTCGGCAAACCGTACGACCGGGACGGGCGCACCGCGGCGCGCGGGCGGGTGTTGCAGCCGGTCGTGGATGCGGTTCTCGGCAGACCGTTTTTCGCGCAGGCTCCCCCGCGCGCGGGGGGTCGCGAGCAGTTCGGCTCCCGCTTTACCGCGGGCTTTCTCCGTGCCTGCCGCCGCCACAGCCAGGCGCCCGAGGACGCGATCGCGACCGCGACGGCCCTGACCACGCAATCGATCGCGCTCGCCCTCAGCCGCTTTGTCATGCCCGCGCTTGCGGGGAGCGCGCTCGAGCTGATCATATCCGGCGGAGGCGCCAGAAACACGACCCTCATCAGCACCCTGCGCTCGCTTGTTTCCCCGGCAGTGGTGCTCCTGTCGTCCGACCCGTCGCTGCCCACACCCATGCCGGTTGAGGCCAAGGAGGCCGCGGCCTTTGCGCTGCTGGCCTATATGAGCTGGCATGGCCGGCCCGCCAACGTCCCTTCCGCCACCGGCGCGCGCGAAGCGGTTGTGCTCGGGGAGGTGACCTGTGCGTAGGCTTTGGCTCGGCGCTCTTGCGGTATGCGGCATGCTGCTTTGCGGTTGCGGTGCGAACAGGAAGTCCGGCAACACCGTGACCGTGCTGATCGAGAACAGCCCTACCAATCTCGACCCGCGCGTCGGAACCGATGCCTCCTCTGAGCGCATTGATTCACTTCTCTTCGACGCGCTGGTGCGCCGCGACGCCCACTTCGGCATTGGGCCCGAGCTGGCCACCCGCTGGGAAACGCCCGATCCGCTCACCTATGTGTTTCACCTGCGGTCGGGCGTTCGCTTTGCCGATGGCCGCGCCCTGACCGCGCGGGATGTGAAGTGGTCGCTTGACACGGTGGTTGCGGGCGCGGTGCCCAGTATCAAAACAGCCTCCTTCCGCACCTGGAAGTCGGTCGAAGCGCCCGATGCGCAGACGATTATCGTGCACCTCAAGAAGCCCGACACCGGGCTGCTGCTGAACGTGTGCGACGGCGTTTTCGGCGTAATTCCTTACGGCAGCGGGCGCGACTTCTTCCGGCGCCCCCTGGGGAGCGGCCCCTTCGCCTTTGTCAGCCAGGAGCAAGACAAGGACGTGCAGATTCGCCGCAATCCGCTCTACTGGGGTCCGTCTCCCGCAATCAACCGCGTGCGCTTTTCCGTTGTGCCCGACGCAATCACGCGCGCGCTTGAGCTCCAGAAAGGCTCGGCCGACGTGGCCATCAATGCCCTGCCTACCGACGAGCTGCCGGCCCTGGCCCGCGAGCCCTTTCTCCGGGTGGAAAGCGCGCCCGGCACCATCGTGTATTACCTGATCTTTAACCTGCGCGATAGGCACCTGCACGACGGGCGCGTCCGGACCGCAATCGCCGAGTCGATCGACCGGCCGCTGATTGTGCGCACGCTGCTGGACGGCCGGGCGCGGCTTGCAAACAGCGTGCTGCCTCCGCAGCACTGGGCGTACCTTGACGAGTCCAAGGCAGCCGAGCCCTTGTTCAATGCGGCGGCAGCCAACGCGCTGCTCGACGCCGCCGGGTACCGGCGCGGGCGCGATGGGATGCGCTTCCATCTGCTGATGAAAAGCTCAACGGACGAGGGGAACCGGCTGCTGTGCGCGGTGCTGCAATCCGAGCTCGCGCGCGTCGGCATCGCGCTCGATATCCGCTCCTACGAGTTCGCAACCTTTTACGCCGACATCACCAAGGGGGCGTTTGCCATGGCGCCTTCCCGCTGGATCGGCGGCAACGAAGCGCCCGAGATTTTTTCCTATGCATACAGCTCCAAGAGCACGCCCCCGCACGGGGCCAATCGCGGCTTCTACGTGAACGCGCAGGTCGACGCGCTGCTGGCCGACGCCGAGGCGAACCCGGACCGCGCCCGGCAAACGCTTGATTACCAGGCCGTGCAGCGGCAGCTCGCGCAGGATCTGCCGGTGCTCAATCTTTGGTACCTGGA
>CALMAN010000182.1 GCA_937859835.1 uncultured Acidipila sp.
GGTGGCGCGTTTGCCGTAGCGATTCCTTGCGGGGCCCCGGCCGGCTTCCGCTTTCCCGCCCTCGTTCCCCGAGGCGCTCGCACCAAGAATGCCGAAAGGCAAGAGATCGAGCCCATGAGTACTGCGTCTACCCTCGCGACACCCTACTCCGCTGCTGGAGCGATCCCCGCGATCCGGTGCAACCGAACCCTCACGGTCGCTGCGCTGGTGATCGCAGATTTCCTTGCGATCCTGTTCGCCTGCTGTGTGGCCTTGTCGCTGCGCCTGGAGTTTCACGGCCACTTCCGGCCCTCCGCCTATGCTCCGCTGCTGCTTGAGCTGCCGTTGTTTCTGCTCGTCTTTACCGCGCTGGACATGTACCCCGGCATCGCCGCCAATGCCATTGAAGAGTTCCGAAAGATGCTCCACGCCGTGACGCTCGGGTACCTGGTGCTGATCGTGTCCACTTTTTTCGTCAAGATGGACGGCCACTACTCGCGCGTAGCCTTTGTGCTGGCCTGGCTGCTGACCCTGCCGCTGGTGCCGATGAGCCGGCGGGCGGTCCGCGCCTTTGGCGCCCGGCAAAGCTGGTGGGGGGTGCCGACCGTGATCTTTGGCGCGAATGAAACCGGCCGCGCTATGCTCAGGATCCTCGCCGAGCAGCCCACGCTGGCGCTGCGGCCGATCGCTTTGCTCGACGAGCACGCCCTGCCAGGAGGGACAGAAAGCGCGGGGGACCTGTTTACCGGCGAGTTCAGCCATGCCGCCGAGCTGGCCGGGCGCAACCGCGGCTGCTATGCCATTCTGGCCATGCCCCGGCTCCGCGCCAACGAGCTTGAAGAGGTGCTCAACGAGTATTCGCACCTTTTCCACCACGTGATGGTGCTGCCGGACGTCGCCGGGATGTCCAGCCTGTGGGTGTCGGCCAAGGACCTGGGCGGCATGCTGGGCCTTGAGATCGAACAACGGCTTTCGCAAACCGTGCCGCGCTTCCTCAAGCGCTGCTTTGATCTTGTGGTGGCCTCGGCCGTCAGCCTTTTTCTTCTGCCTCTGCTTCTGGTGCTGGTGCTGGGGGTGCGCCTCAGCTCGCCCGGACCGATCTTTTATGGGCAGCGCCGGGTGGGCCGGGACCATCAGCTGTTTACCGCCTGGAAGTTCCGCTCCATGGTGACCGACGCAGACGCGGTGCTTGAGCAGCACCTGGAGCGCGACCCGGCGCTGCGGGCCGAGTGGGAGCGGGACCGCAAGCTCAAGCGCGACCCGCGGGTGACCGCGATCGGTCGCGTGATGCGCAAAACCTCGCTGGACGAGCTGCCCCAGATCTGGAATGTGTTGCGGGGGCAGATGAGCCTGGTCGGGCCGCGCCCGATCGTCATGGCGGAGGTGGACCGCTACGGTCGCCGCTACCAGCACTACCGCCGCGTTACCCCGGGCATCACCGGGCTGTGGCAGATTTCCGGCCGCAACAACACCACCTATGAGCGCCGGACCGAGATCGATGAGTACTACGTTCGTAACTGGTCGGTAGCCATGGACCTGTACATTTTGTACCGGACCGTCAAAACTGTTCTTTTTACCGAGGGTGCTTACTAGCTCCCCCGGACTCCTGCTCCATTTGAAAGCCGGCCATGACCGCTTCAACGCTTCCTCTTTTGGTTTTGATTGCTTTTCTTTGGTGGCGCAGCAAAGGTGATCTGCTTGCCATTGTGATGGTCACCTCCATCTTTGACGCAGCGTCGGCTCTCAACGTGGCGGGCATGCCGATTTCGCCGTGGCTGCTGGCCCTGGTAATCTGCCTGCCGATCAAGTTGCTGCAGGGGCAGCTGCGCTGGAGGCCGGCTGCCGGCACCAACCGCGCTGCCTTCCTGACGCTGTTGCTTGTTGTGCTGTATGCGCTGATTTCGTCCGTGGCGTACCCCATCCTGTTTCAAGGCATCCTGGTGACCAATGCCCACAACGGGCCGAACCAGCACCTAGCCTGGTCGACGACGAACATCTCGCAGCCAGGCTACCTCCTGGCCTGCTTTACGGTGTACCTGCTTACACTCAACAGCACCCGCGAAGGGATGCGCACGGCCATCACCTGGTATGTCCGTGCCGCGATCACGGTTGCCTGCTTTTCTATGTACGAGCTGGCGCGCATGCTGCTGCACCTCCCGTACCCGACCGCGATTCTGTACACCAACACCACGCACGTGATCTTCGACGCCTACAAGATCAACGGGATGTGGCGGCTGAACTCTACGCTTCCCGAGGCTTCGGAAACAGCCTTCTATCTCGGCACCGGCCTGGCCCTGCTGGGCTGGCACCTGGCGACGCACCGCATTCGCTGGCAGTCCGGCGCCAGCTTTCTGCTGATGCTTGTTTCGCTGCTTCTTACCGTTTCCACGGTAGGCTACGCATGCCTCGGAACCATTGCCGGACTGGGTATCCTGCTGTATGTCCGCTACACCTTTCGGCGACGCGCCATCGCGCCCGTGAAGCTGATGCTGCTGCTCTGCCTGTTTGCCGGAGCCGCGCCGATTTTTGTGCTGACCAATGCCGGGGCTACGGTCGAAAAGGCGATCAACGGTGTGTTCATCAACAAGGTCGACAGCAGCTCGTTTCGCGAGCGGGGCGAGATGAACCTGGCCGCGATCCAAAGCTCCCGGGACTCCTACTACTTTGGCGCGGGCTGGGGCAGCGTCCGCGCGTCCAGCTTCGCCTGCGAGCTGATGGGCAGCGTCGGCATCCCCGGGGCAGCCCTTTTCTCGCTCTTCCTGCTGCAGCTGCTGCGCCCCTTGTTTCGGCGCCGCAGGTACGCACGCTTCGACCAGTTTGAGCGCGCGCTGTTCGCCATTGCCATCATGCTGGTCGCCCTTCTGGTGGCAACCCCCGACCCGATCATGCCAGTGATCTGGATGCTGTTTGCTGTGGCGACCGCAGGCAAGCCGCGGGCGGCCGCCGCACAGCCCCGGGCCCTCCCTCTCGAAGAGGAGGGCCGCATACTTACCGGCCGACGGCTCGTCGCGCAGTAACTTGGCGAGCGCTTACGCGAGTCACCGCTTTCCAGATACCCGCCCTTGCAACTTCTACGCGGCTTCGCCCGCATTCCCAGCGTGAGCAGGAAGCTCTTTCCCGCTCACAGGGAAAGAAACACCCAGTGGGCTTGACTCGCCGCATGCTTTACAACATAAGTTGTAGGGTTATTACTCGTCCGGCAACCTATCCACTTATTACCAAAGATTAGGGAGGAAAGTTAGCTGCCTGGCGGCTATCTTGCCGCCGGTTGCAAGACCTGCTCGCTTTCTTACCACTTTCGTAGTAAGACCTTACTCAATTCGAGTTAAAACTTCATAGGCTGCTTGCCTAGGTGCAAAACTTTCACATGACACTTAGGCGGTAGTTTCCCACGCAGTCGACTATCCGGGACTTTGGTAATCGTTCGCGCGGGCGAATCGCCTTGCATCGCACACCAGCATAACTTCCTTCCGTTAGGATGCGTGAAGATTGAACTCATCCCTCAGCCATAGAAATCATCTAACTTCTCTGGCTCCCTGAAGGACCTTATGCCGCGCAAAACTTTTTCGAAGGCTTCCTGCCTCCTTGCCGCCGTTACTTCATTCAGCATGTGCGCTCTGTCTCAGGCTCAATCCTCCGTGCAAACTATTCCGTCGCTGCCACTGTCGAGCTTTCAAAGCAGCATGGGTGTCAACCTGCACATGGGCTACACCGATGGCTTGTACGCGAACTCCAATCAGGTGCTCCAGGATCTCCAGTACATCGGCCTCCACAACGTGCGCGACGGCGTCCCGACGCCCTCGAGCTGGCAGTTTATCGCCGCCATGAAGTTGCTGGCCGGCAATGGCATCAAGTGGAATCTGCTGGCTGCCCCTTCGCAGGGGCTCCAAACGAACATGCGGCAGATTGACGCCTTTCTCGCGAATGATCCGGGCGCGGTGCTCTCGGTTGAGGGACCAAACGAGATTAACAACCAGCCCGTGTCTGGCCCGGGATCAAACGAGCAGAATGCCGAAGCCTATCAAAGATCGCTTTACGCCGCCGTGCACAGTGACCCGAACCTGAAGGGCATTCCTGTTCTGTACTTCACCGGTGGCGCGTCGATGAATCTTGATGCGAATCCGGGCCTGGCTGACGCAACGAACACCCATCCCTATCCGAAGCAAGGTACCCAGCCACTGCCGACAATTCAGTACAACCTGAGCGCTTACTTCAGCGGCGTACGGCAAACCGATGCAAAGCAGATTACCGAGCTTGGTTATTACACCATCCTGGATGGCGTGGATGGTGTGAGCGAGCCAGCACAGGCCGAAATGCTCTTTAATAGCTACTTCGACGCCGCGCTGCAGGGTTATAGCCGGACCTTTCTGTATGAACTGCTGGATGCCTACCCAGGGCAAAGCTTTGGTCTGTTCCACTATCCAGATGGCAGCCCCAAGATAGCCGCGGTTGCACTGAATCACTTTGCCGCTGTGTTCCCGCCGGATAAGCCTTCGGCGCAGCAGACCGTGCAGGCAGCGATCACGGGCATGCCGAGCACCGGTCACGTCCTGGCGCTTACCGGCTCTGACGGCTCGATCACTGTATTTCTCTGGAACGAAGCGCCGGTGTGGGATCATCGCGCCGGCAGTTTGATCTGGGTCAATCCTTTGCCGGTGCAGGTACAAATCCCCGGCTTCTGGAACGTCAGCTACTTTACGCCGGCTGATAACACAACCTTTCCTGTCGCGCAGAGTAGCGGCAGTTATCAAACCTATGTGGCTTCTTATCCAACCGCACTTATCTTCAAGAAGAAGTAAGTATCCGGGTAAGTGGGCGCAGGAGCGGCCTGTTTTCTCCCTAGCCGCTGCTGCGCCTCCTGCCGCTCCCCGAGGGGGCAGGACCGTGTTCGGCTGCAGTCGCCGATCAGACAGAGATGAAGCGTAAAGAGTACAGTAAATGGAGTCGATCTCGAAAGAAAGCGTGAACGGTACAGACCGGCCACGGTATATGCTTTAGCGTATCCTGGAGATTGCTCTCCAGGACCTCGACCCATGACGCAGCATACAGACCAAAGTCGGCAGCTTCCTTTCGCTCCTTGGGTCATTTCGGCATGGAGCGAGCAATCCGGGCGCGACGGGCATCCCAAAGCGCCAGCACGCGACGGGGTGGCGAGACCCGCGCCGGCAGGCAGTTCCGAGCCGACCCGCATCCTTGTGATCGACGACGAAAAGCTCATCGCCGACACGCTCGCGCGCATTCTCAATCTCAGCGGGTTTGCAGCCAGCGCCGTGTACAGCGGAGATGACGCGCTGGCCGCACTCCCAAAGTTTTGCCCGGAGATCGTCCTGTCTGACGTCCGCATGCCGGGCCGCAGCGGTGTAGAAACCGGCATTCTCATCCGGAAGCATTGCCCACAAACGCGGGTCGTCCTCTTCTCCGGCCAGGCGAATGTTGGAGAACTGATCGATCAGGCGATGCGGGACGGGTACGGCTTTGAACTGTGGTCGAAGCCCCTCCATCCCCGCGAGCTCATCAAGCGCCTACGCGCCTGACCGGGACCCGGCAACTGGATGGGTGCTCCCGTGCAGGACAGCCGCGGGGTGCTGCTAAAACTCACCGTGCACTTTTACGCTGAAGATGTCGACCGGACCCCGATCGGCGTTAAATGCCGGGTGCGTGATCCGCTGGTAGTCGCCGGCTAGCCAGAAGGATCTTCGTATGTTCGCGCTGTAGAAGACATCGAGCGCCTGTTCGGGAGCCGCGCGGATATGACCATCCCCCACAAAGCCATCAATGCCGCCCATCGCCAGATAGGCCACATGCGACGGGGAAGCCCACCCGAAGTTATACCCACCGCCGGTGACATCGTTCGGACGCGACCACGTGGAACCCTTGGCCAGCACGCCAAAGGTAAGCGAGCGATCTGTCGAAGTATAGGCATCGACCTCGGTCTTTCCATCGGCATACATCCCGCGAGAGAAGACCCCGACGTCGCGCACCAGATACTGCTCCCCAAAGGCGCCGATCCCGAGCTTGGTATTCGGTTTCCGGGCCCAGCAAAGATCAGGGGCGGTGGGGTTGTTGGATCCGTAGTTAAAGCCCGGGCAGGTAGTGGCATTGTCCTGCGGATTGCGCTCAAAAGCGGCTACGGCGTCAGCGAATCGGCCAATGTTCTCGCGGTTGCGGAAAGCAAGCACGCGCACCGTGCCACCCCCATGGCCCTCGTGCCTATGCTCAATCTCAACCTGGTCGCCGTAGTACTTGGCGAGCTGGTAATCCGCCTGAAGCTGGTTCGGGTACTTGGGTGGACTGATGCGCCCGTAGCGGGCCGCCCACTTATCCCAGTACAACTCTGCCACACCCCCGTAGGAGTAGCCGCGCGCGTTTGAAGCAAAGTCGTACGCAGCATAGGTCAGAAAGGCAAGGTTGAAGATACCCTGGCGCGGATCAATGTCAAAGGCATTCTTGTCGAAGAAGTCCAGGATGCTGAAGTTTCCGCCGATCAGCACAAGCCTTCGGCTGCTGTAGCTTTTGCCAAGCTGCATAGGGCCTGACTCTTCCTCGACTCGGGAGCCCCCCAGCTCGACCGTTTGCCGCAGGTAAACCCGGGACACATAGAGCGTCGGCGCTTCGGCGCCTCCTTTTTGCAGCTCAAAGTTCTGGACGGCACCACCCAGCCCTTTCAGATTCGACAGTGGACGCTCCGAGATGATTTCTGGAACCAAGTACACCTCCCCACCCCGCCAAAGCTGCGCGCCCAGGTAGAGGGTGGCCGAGCCGGTAAAGCTTTGTTCGCTGTTTGGAGAAAGCGAGTTGATGCTTCCCCCGGCGTTTGTGTAAGGGGCCAGAAACCCCAGTTGTGTGCCATAGATGTAGGTGAACTGGCCGTATGCGTTCCACCGCTCGTCCTCGAGATCATGGCTGCCGTGCCTGGCCAGTAGTTTCATGAGGCTGGGCTGATCATCCCCGGGTGCTACCGGCGCGGCCTCCTGGGCGCGGGCAAGCCCGGCCTCGAGGACGGCGAGAAGGAGCAGCAGAACAGAGGCCAGGATGCTGCCCCTTGTTGCAGAAGTCACAGGGTTCCGGCTCCGTAGGGAAGAAAGGCCGCCGTCGCGCGCTGGGCAGGGCTCCGTGGTCCTGCTGCGTTCGGGGACCCTTTCGCTGTGCGGACAGGCACAAGCTTTACCCCTCACTCCGGTGTTTCCCCCTTCTGGATGGAATGTTTCGAGCAGGCAAGAGCGCGGCGGAAGCTTTGCCGCAGCGGTCTCAGGCGTACCGCACGGCGAGGGTGCGCGCTTCATTCTCCCAGAAAGCGGCGTTCCCCTGCGGCGCACAGGCTGTGAATATTGTGGCCGCCCCGCGCCTGATCCCCGCCCCGAGTGCGCTGCGGGAAGAAGAACCTGACACGGGAACGGGGAGGCTGCTACTCTCGAAGCGCTTTGGATTGCTCTCCGGGAGCCTTGCTTGGGTTTGCGTCTTGTGTTCTTTCTCGTTTGCTTCTGCGCCGGTTCCCTTGCGGCGCTCCATGCGCAGCAGACCAGCATCCAGAGCGTTGGAGGCGGGGACGCGTGGCTGCTCTCGGCAGGCGAGATGAGCTACGCGATCGGAATCAACGATGCAAAGATGCCGCAAACGCTGTACTGGGGTTCGCGGATCGGAAGCGTGGCAGGGCTGCCGCCGGCAAGGATGCACCCTGAGATCGCCTCGCAGGAGCCTCCTGTCGCGACCACCCCGCTTGAGTACACGGCCTGGAGCAGCGGCGGCCTCCCGTATGAGCCCGCGCTCAAGGCTGCATTCCCGGACGGGAACCGGTCCATGACGCTCCGCTTCGACCACGCGGAACAAAAGGGCAGCGCGATGCTGGAGCTCACTTTGCGCGACCAGGTCGAGCCTGTTTTTGTTCATCTTTACTACCAGCTGTACCCGCAGGGCATCCTGGCTCGCTGGTCCGAGATTGAGAACCGCTCCAAAGTGGTCGTCACGCTTGAAAACGCTGCCAGTGCCACCTGGAACCTCCCGCCGGACCCGCGCTACCAGCTCGAGTCGCTTACCGGGCGATGGGGCGGCGAGTTCCAGTTGCAGCGCGAAACCATCCACCCCGGCGCCAGCGTACTCGAATCCCGGCGGGGTCACACCAGCCATCAGACCAACCCTTGGTTCCAGGTCACCGCCGCAGGGGCGACAACCGAAAACGCAGGCCCGGTCTGGTTTGGTGAGCTGGGCTGGTCAGGTTCCTGGCGTATCAGCGTTGAAGAGGTCGAGTCGCATGCTGTCCGCGTCACCGGCGGGTACAATCCATTCGATTTCGCGTACCCGCTTGCGCCGGGAGCTTTGCTGGCAACACCGCACTTTTACGCCGGCTACACAAGCGCGGGCGAGGGCGAGGCTTCGCGCATTCTGCACCGCTTTCAGCAGGAGGCAATCCTGCCGCAGGCGCCCCATCCTCGGCCGCGCCCGGTCTTGTACAACTCGTGGGAAGCTACCGGCTTCGACGTCAACGAAGCCGGGCAGATGTCGCTCATTGAGCGCGCAGCCAGGCTGGGCGTCGAGCGCTTTGTGATCGATGACGGCTGGTTCGGGCAGCGGAAGAACGACCACGCCGGGCTGGGGGACTGGTATGTCAATCCCGACAAGTTTCCACACGGGCTTAAGCCGGTGATTGAACGCGTCCATGCGCTCGGCATGGATTTCGGCATCTGGGTCGAGCCCGAGATGGTCAACCCGGACTCCGATCTATACCGTAAACACCCGGACTGGGCGATGCACTTCCCTGGGCAGCCGCGCACCGAGATGCGCAACCAGCTGATGCTGAACCTGGCGCGACCCGATGTGCGCGCGTACGTCTTCGGGTTTTTGGACGAGCTGGTCAGCAAGAACGACATCGCGTTTCTCAAGTGGGACTACAACCGCATCTGGGCCGAGCCGGGCTGGGAGGAGGTGCCGCTCGCGGAACAAAAGACGATCTACGTCAAGTACGTAGAAAACCTGTATAGCATCCTGGTCGAGCTGCGACGCAAGCACCCCAAACTCGAGATCGAATCCTGTTCCTCCGGAGGCGGCCGCGTAGACCTGGGCATTCTGCGCGACACCGACCAGGTTTGGCCATCTGACAACACAGACGCGCTGGACCGGCTTACCATTCAGGACGGGTTCAGCCACGCCTACACCACCGGCATCATGATGGCCTGGACCACGGATGTGCCGAACTTTCTGGATGCCCGCTCGGTGCCGCTGCTCTTTCGCTTCCACGTCGCCATGAGCGGCTCGCTGGGAGTTGGAAACAGCCTAAACAAGTGGACGGACGCCGAAATGCAGCTGGCGACCGAACAGATTGCGTACTACAAGTCCATCCGTCCGCTGGTGCAGCAGGGTTTGCTGTACCGGCTCACGCCGGCCCTCGCCACACCGGGCCACTGGGCCACCGAGTACGTCGCCCCGGATCGCTCGCAGGCGGTTGTTTTCGCATACCTGCAGGCCACCGCGTACGGCGAGCCCTTTCCCATCATTCGCCTCGAAGGACTCGAGCCGGCGGCGACCTACGTGTTGACGCCCCAGGATCGGACGAAGGCTCCCCTGCTGCCGCAGCAGGCGACAGGCGCGGAGCTGATGGGATCTGGCATTCGTTTGCAGCTTCGCGGGGATTACCAGAGCACTGTGGTCACGCTGAAACGGCAATAAAAGCATAGGCGCGGAGGCGCACCGGGCCAGCTTCAGTCCAGCTGCGGGCCAGCTCCAAGTCCAGCTGCGGCGCGCTGCACGGTGCCCGGCTGAAACGATCACAGAAACGAACAGCTGCTGCCCTCGCGACGCTTGCGCCGCGAGGGCAGCAGGATCCCGTCTAGGCTCCGGTAGGTTCCTGCTTCGAGGCAGGCTTCATCTCCAAGTGACCGCCGAAGCCGAAGCGCATCGCCGACAAGATCTTGTTCGCAAACTGGTCGTTGCCGCGCGAGGCAAAGCGCGCAAACAAGGCCGCGCTCAGCACATCGACCGGGACGCCTTCGTCGATGGCCGCAATCGTGGTCCAGCGACCCTCTCCCGAGTCCGCGACTTCGCCCCCGTAGTTTGCCAGGTCGGGCTGCTGCAGCAGCGCCGAGGCGGTCAGGTCGAGCAGCCAGGACGAAATGACCGATCCACGCCGCCACACCTCGGCAACGTTATCAAGCTCGAAATCGTACTGGTAGTGCTCCGGGCTGCGCAGGGGCGTCAGCTCGGCCGAGTGCTCCTCCTCTTTTTGTTTGCCGATATTGGCGTTCTTTAGGATGTTGAACCCCTCGGCGTAGGCGGCCATGATCCCATACTCGATGCCGTTGTGCACCATCTTGACGAAGTGGCCGCCGCCGGTCTGCCCGCAGTGCAGGTAGCCCTCCTCGGCCGTCGACTCCTTTCCTTTCTCGCGGCCCATGGTGCGCGGCACGTCACCCATGCCCGGCGCCAGCGTTTTGAATATCGGATCCAGGTACTGCACTTCCTTATCCGGGCCGCCGATCATCATGCAGTAACCGCGCTCCAGGCCCCACACGCCGCCGCTTACACCCACGTCGATGTAGCTGATGCCACGCGTGAGCAGGTCCTTGGCGCGGCGAATGTCGTCGATGTAGTACGAGTTGCCGCCGTCGATCAGGATGTCGCCCTTTTCCAGGTGGGGCACGATCTTTTCGATCATGCTATCGACCGCGCCGGCCGGCACCATCAGCCAAACCACGCGTGGCGCTTGGAGCTTTGAAAGAAAGTCCTCAAGCGAGCCTGAGCCGGTAGCGCCCGCGCCTTCCACGTCCTTCACGGCTTTTTCACTCAGGTCCGACACCACCACCTGGTGACCACCCTTGATCAGGCGCTTCACCATGTTGGCGCCCATGCGGCCCAGCCCTACCAGTCCAATCTGCATACCTTCTCCTCTTCCCGCCTGCAAATCTCACCCATGCTATCGGATGCAGCCGACCAGCCGTTCAACGCTCCATCACACTTACGCCTTGCTCGTCGGCGACGATGACCCGCGTTGCCGTGTTCAGAAAAAGCCCATGCTCCACCAGCCCGACGATCGCGCGCAGGGCAGCGGCTGTCCGTTCCGGGTCGGGGATGGAGCCGAAGTGACAATCAAAAATCCAGTTGCCTTCATCGGTCACAAAGGTTTTGCCGTCCCGCTGCCGCAGCACCGGCGCGCCACCCAGCTCGGCGAGCCTGGGGCCTACCAGCGGCCCGGCAAAGGGCACCACTTCCACCGGAAGAGGAAACTTGCCGAGCGTGGGAACCACCTTGCCTTCGCCCACGACCACAACAAACTCCCGAGCCGCCGTGGCAACAATCTTTTCGTGCAGCAGGGCGCCGCCGCCGCCCTTGATCAGCGCCAGGCCCGGCCCTACTTCATCAGCGCCGTCGATGGCGATGTCGAGCTCGTCCACCTCCGCAAAGGTGGCGAGCGGGATGCCAACCTCCCGCGCAAGCGCGGCCGCTTCATTGGAAGTGGGCACGCCCACGATCTGCAAACCGGCGCGCACGCGCTCGCCCAGCAGTTGCACCACATGCCGGGAGGTTGTTCCCGTACCCAGGCCCACACGCATGCCGTCGTGCACGTAGCGCATGCTGCGCTCTGCCGCCTGCCGCTTGCTTTCATCCGCTGAGAGCATTCGTTCCCTCCCCTGTGTGTGTGTTGCCGTCCTCCATCTTAGCGGCGCACCGCAGAGGTGGCGAACGCTTACCGGACAATCAGGAAGTGATCGTCGAGCGAGGGGAGCGCGCTGGCTGCCCCTGAAAGATGCAGCCCGGCAAAGCCGGCCGGGGTGCCGGGAGGGATGCGCGTCCGCGCGACGGCGCAGCTCCCGTCGCGCAGTGGAGCGCGATGCCGCTGGAGCGCCACGGGTTGCGGGCTCCCGTGCGGTAGCGTAAGGGTCAGCCCATAGGCTGGAGCCGGTTCGACCGGGCTGTTTACGACGATAAAAAAGGCGTTCCCGGGCCGGAACGCCGACTGCACCTGGCAGCCGCACTCCCCTTCGATGCGGGCGCAGGTCAACACCTGGGCAGAAGCAGGCGCGGGCATGGAAAGGACGCTGCGGGCGCTCCGAAAGAACATGGGCGGGCGCTGGGCGGTCAATGCCAGGGTGCAGAGCGGGGGAAAGGCAATGGCTACGGCGGCTGCGCGGAGGGCGCTGCTGGCCAGCCTGCCCCGCATCGCTGCATTTTCCAGACTGCGGCGCGCCAGCAGGAGGTAGGAGCGCGTGCCCAGCAGCGCCGCCCATCCAGCCAGGATCGGGATTTCCCAGTCGAAGTCCCCGAAGCGCGGGCTGTACAGCAACTGGTACAGGGCGCCCAGCCCGATAGCGGCGCTCAGGAGGCTGCGCGCCTGCCGGCGACGGGCACTGTGAACCACAAAGCCAAGAGCCCCGGCAAGCAGCCAGGAAAGCCAGTAGGAAAACACCTGCTGCCGGTAAGAAAACGCCATGAAAAACCCGACACTGAGCAGCGCCGAGATGATGGGCACCAGAAAGATAACGGCCCGCACCTTGCGCGAAGGCGTGGCGATGGAGTAGCGCGGCAGGGGCGGTAAGCTTGCGGACGCGCCGAGGTTGAAGCGAAAAAGCGGCTGGCGCGGGGGCGCATAC
>CALMAN010000183.1 GCA_937859835.1 uncultured Acidipila sp.
GGTTCATGAATGCCGAACGCTTGCCCGTCCGTCATTAGCTACGGGTTCGCAGGTTTGATGTACTTACCGAACACAGTAAGCTCAGTGATTCCGAGCGGTTGGTCAGACGAACGGGGCCAGTCCGTGATAGTCAAGCGGAGATACCGGCAGCGAGATGGCGGAAGTTCATCAAATTCTATGTACTTAGGAACTGTATTGCTCCGCTTGTCTAAGACCCTGGTGAACTGCTTGCCGTCGCTTGAGATCTCAACCGTGTACCGAAATGCCGGACTTCCGGAGAAAGCCGAATGGGGCTTGCTAAGTCCGGTAAAGACAATGCGGCTTGAATCGACAGTAAATTGATACTTATCTTCAAACGGCGCGATCCCGAGCAGATCAAGTGTTATCGCAGGCTGCGGGTCGGTCGGCTCGGGCTCCCACCATGTGCCATTCGAGTCGTCAAGCGCGTAGGCTGCCTCGTGACCGGCACGCTGACTTGAAAAAGTCAGGTTGAGCGTTTTGCCGATGCTAAGAGGAACTGAACCAGAATCCCCATCTCGAGCAGGATCAGCTAGAACTCCTGGAGCCCACTGAGGCGTAGTCGTCGGAGTGCCGTTGCGCACGAACATCCTACCCTGGGCATCAAAGCCGACGGGATCCATGCCGATCCGGCGGCCGCCGGGGGGCGTAGGAAGCACGCAAAGATAAAACTGCCACCAGTTTCCATCTGGTCCCTGGACCACGCTTCCGTGCCCTGGTCCAGTCACCATGCCGGTGGTCTTCCTGAGCAAGGGGTTCTCCGGCATATAGGTAAACGGCCCGAGCGGGTTTGTCGCCGTATACACGCCTGTAGCGTAAGTCAACCATTCCGTACCGGAAGCGCTGAACTCCAGGTAATAGATACCGTTTCGCCTGAAAACCCAAGGGCCCTCGATCCACGAGTAGTACGTGCGCTCGTTCGAATCGCCGGCACGTTCCCAGGCGTGATCGCTGTCAAAGGTGAACAATGTTTTTGGTGCAGCGAGTAGACGAGTTAGATTGTTAGAATCGAGCGGAGCCACCCACACCCCTCCTGTTCCGCCTTTCGCCATGTACAGGTAGGGCTTGTTGTCAGTGTCTATAAACAGGTCGATGTCAAACACGTGGATACCGGGAAACGGCTTTCCGGTGGCATCCAGCCACGGCCCGATCTCCTGGTAAGGCCCCAGGATCTTGGCTGAGCGATACAGTCGCGTTCCGTTGCCTGCCATATAAAAGTAGCCGTTGTACTTCACGACGTCAGGCGCGGTAGGAACAGGAACCCCGGACGGATCGACCGGAGCATACTTCCACGTAACCAGGTCGTGCGAGATCCAGGGGCCGCCGCCGGTTGCGAACATGAAGTAGCTATCGCCATCACGCACGATCGTGGGATCGCCCAGGCTTACGCCCTGCGGCGAGCCATCCCGAGAGGTGGCTTCGATACCGAGAGGATTGACGTAGCGCCGATCTTTCCCGATCACAGGAGCGCTCGGACTCGTTTGGGCGTTCGCGTGGTTGCTCTGTGCTGCCATCGCAAGCAGGATTGCACCTGGCACGGCCGTGAGGCTCAAGACGATCCGGGAAAAGGTTTTCATCCGCGTCACTTTCCTCTGAGTACTGGTGCGCTCTTCAAGAGATCGAAACCCACTACTGTGGCTTCGAGCAGGCAAGCATGCATCATCCGCGCTCATCTAAAGGCAATACCTTACGCTCAAGGAAAAGGGAAACGCGGTGGCGTCTTCCTCTTCACTCATGAAGGACGGCTCCGGGCGCGCTCAGAACAGGAGCTTCAGAGCGAACTGAAACTGCCGCGGATTGACGCCGAGCGCGGTCGAGGAGATCGTGCCCAATCCACCCGCAGAAGTAGCGGTGTCGCCCGGTAACAGGCCTACCGCCGAGATTGGATTGCTCGGGCCGTGACCCGGTCCAGGAGCCCACCCGGAGATGTTTGCCGCTGGTAGAGAAAAGTTTGCAAGGTTGGAGATGTTGTAGCACTCAGCCCGGAACTGGAGCGACTCCCTCTCCCGCAAAGAAAAATCCTTGACCAGCGAGAAATCCGCACGACGCTGGTGAGGCCCAAAGAGCTGATTGCTTCTTTCGTTTCCCGGAGTACCGGCCGCTTGGGGTGTAAACGCGTTGTAGTTGAACCATTGACTGATGCTTGGCTTGGCGATGTTCGCTGCTCCTATCATGTCAGGCCTATCTGTTCCTACCAGTGGTAGATTGATTTGGGCTACCCCGTGCGGGTTCAGAAACGAATTGCCGACGGTGAAGGGAAGGCCGGTTTGCCAGTAGTCGATGAAATCAGAGCTCCATCCTTTGATAAGCAGCCCCTTGGCTCCGGTCGCGTTCTCGCCGAAAGGAAGGTTATAGGTGAAATTGACGGAGAAGCGCTGGCGAATATCAATGGTGTCATTCCCATAGTCGTAGTGAGGATCGGTAGGCAGGATCCCGGAGACCGAGGCCAGGGCACTGGCATTGCCGGCGTCGCCCAGACCGTGCGCCCAGGTGTAGTTTGCGTTAAATGCCAACCCGCGAGAGAACCGTCGGGCAAATACTACCTGCATCGAATTGTAGTTGGTGACTCCACTGGATAACCAGCCCATAACATTGGTCACATTGGGCAGTGTGGTGGCTGTTAGCAGCGCCGGAGTCGCCGGTGGTCCTGTGAGTGGCTCATTCGGGTAGGGTCCGGTCGGATTGGGCCGGTTGACCGTGGTTTGGAACTGCAGATTGTCTCCCCAATTGGCTACATAGCCCAGTGAGAAAACGTTGTTGCCAAATTGCTGCTGCACCATCAGGTTAAACTGCTGAATGCGTGTGGTGTTGAAGCTATGTGGAATGTAGGTGAGGAAGCCGGAAAGATTCGTGGTGCTTGAAGGGGTAGGAACGGGAAGCACTGGCCAGAACGGAGCGCAGGGTGAGCAGGTGGTTGCATAGAAGTAAGGAGGATTGACATCCTGGATTGCGCCCTGGATGGCCGTGGGGTAGTACGAGAAGCCATAGCCGCCCCGTAAGACGGTATCTCTGCCAAATGACTGCGCGAAGCCGATGCGTGGGGCAACGTTGGTATAGCTGGTGCCGATGCCAATCTGTGGGTCTTGCGTCCCGGTGATCAGAGTTGAGGTAGGGAAGTCGAAGTTCGCATAGCGGTTATGCGCTTCGGTGAACGCCGTGAAAACGTCGTAGCGTACGCCGAGGTTGAATGTCAGGCTGCGGGTCACACGCCAGTCATCCTGCGCGTAGGCGTTGTTCTCCCAGGCCCGGTAACCGGGTTTGATCAAGTCATTGCTCCGGGAGTAGGAGAAACCAACGCCGGTGAGCAAATCCTCAAGCGAGTTGCCGGTCGACTGTGCGAAGCTCACCGCTCCAAGCGGCGCGGGGCTTTGGAAGTAGTTTAGCTGCCGCCGCAGGATGCCCCCGCCAACGCTGATACTGTGTGCTCCCCGATTGAGTACCACCGATCCCATGTACTGGAAGACGTTGTTGATGTCGATGATGGGGAGATAGTTTGAATCACCCAGGCTCGAGTACCCGCCATAGTTGAAACTGACGGGGGTCAGCCCTCCGGTTTCAGGAGCAAGAGGAGTGTTTCCGTTGACCAGACCGAAGGCTGACGAGATATTCTCGCCGCTGTTTTGACTCTGGGTCTCGATATCAATCCGAGAGTAGCCGGCTTTCAGCTCCAGGATAGTGGATGGCGTGAGGGTGTGGACGTAATCAAACTGGACCCCGTGTACCTTGGAGATGGAGGGACCGTAATAATTCGGTGGACCAGGTTGCACTGATACGCCGGCCACGGAAACCACGGGAAAGGGCGCAGGCACTTCTGTGCTGACGTTGTTGTACGAGTAGCGGCCGAAAAGGAGATCGCCATTGCCGAAGTGCTGGTCGATCCTTCCATCCAGAGAGAGCGCGTACTGCGTTCTGTTCGTTACGCTCTCAAAGTTGTTGATTGTTCCGGCACCAGGGACGTTGGGTGCGGGATAAAGCTTGAAGTAATCCAAACCGACAGGGTTGAGAGCAGCGGCCGGCACCACGGGGCCAGCTATATCTGAGAAGTTGCCCGGATTCTTTTCTTCAAAAAGAGTGGGCACGGTGAGCAAGCCCGAACTCTGCCCCTGGATGATGCGCAGATCCTCAGCATCCGCGAAGAAGAAGGTCTTATCCTTGACGATCGGCCCGCCGAGACTGCCGCCGAACTGGTTCTGCCGGTATTCGGGCTTCTTGGTGACGCCCGCACGGGCAAAGTAGTCACGCGCGTCGAAGATATCATTGCGGAAAAACTCATAGGCCGAACCATTGAATGCGTTCGCTCCAGACTTGGTGATGATGTTTACGATGGCTCCAGCATTTCGTCCGACGGCAGCGTTGTACACGTTTGTATCGACGCGCACCTCGGCGATGGCTTCAATCGACGGCCGCACCCCGATAAATCCTTGCTCGCGTTCATTGTTGTCCATACCGTCAATCATCTCGTTGTTGAACTGATCTGATTGTCCGTTTGCAGATACCGTCGACGATTGGCGTCGATCGTCCGGCCTTTGACCGGAGGAGACACCATTCGGAACGCCTGCGTTGACGCCGGGCTGGATGGTTACGAGCGATATGTAGTTGCGCCCGTTTAACGGCAGATCCTGTACCGAGCGTTCGGTGACTACGCTGCTGACCGCGGAGGTGTCGGTCTGCAGTAGAGGATCAATAGCCTGGACCTCCACGACCTGCTGGGTAGCGCCGGTCTGCAGGGTAGCATCTTCGCGCCCGCGGTCCCCTGCGGCAAGGTTGATGCTAGGGATGTTGACGGCCTTAAATCCAGGAGCCTCGATAGTGATGGAGTAGCGTCCTGGCTCGAGCAGATGAAAGACATAGTCGCCTGTACGGTTGGAATGAGATACCGAGCTGACCTGTGTGGCTAGATTTGTGACGGTCACGTTCGCGTTCGGTATGGTCGCTCCAGTACTATCTACAATCGTTCCCAGCACGTCGGCCGTCGTCACTTGCGCGTAGACGCCCCAGGGAGAGCAGCAAGCGAAGATCACGGCGGTGGATAGTCTCACTTTTGTCATTGCAGCCTCCAAGACTTGTTTGTGGCGGTCATCGTTCTAGAAAGTCGGGATACGCAGATCGGACGCGATCCAGGAAGGCACTTGTTTGTGTGTAGCTTCGTTAAGCGGCTCGTGCCCACGCCACCGTCTTGCTGATCGCCCTGTTGAAAGTTTGTATACACGTGTCGACCCACCAACCGTGACGTTGACGCCTGACCTTAGTCGCGCCCTCCAGTCCTCTTAGTCCCGGACTGTGAGGCAGTGTGCACGTTCTAGAACTGCTTCTATACATCTGTCAATCTTGCGGTATACCAAACGCAACAAACCTGACTAGGCCGCTTCGGAAGCGACCAGCACGCTGCTGGCTGTTTGGCTCACGAAATGGTGTTCGGGGGAGCGATCTCAGGCGGATGTGCTGCCACAGGAAACCCGCACGACCAGTCGACCTTCATGCAGGATCGACCGTGGCGGCAGCTGATGATCGTTGCCGACTCCTCGGCTGGGTCTTGCCTGACGCGGTTTGGCATGGTCGTTTAGCTAAGGGCACCTGGTGCTTCGAAGATATAGGAGCAAGCCCTTCAAACATCTTCATTTCTTTGGGCTTCCGTTACATTCGACTCTCCGCCCCTGGTTCCATCCTGTCCCAGCGGGTGTCGAATGCCTCTAAACGGTCTTGAACGGCTATCTCTCGCCCTGTGTATTCTTACTGCGACATATAATGACCAAACAGTACAAAGCGACGTGGCGTGTTGAGGCTTACCGTCGAGTTGAAATCCGCTTTCTCTTACCAGTCCCCCAGCTGTCGACGGATGCAACGGCCATCCCCGCGAAAGGAAGCAGTTCGCCTGCGGTGGCTCCATCTTGTGCGGCAACAGACATGCCGACAACTAGCGCATGGATGAAACCGGCAAGCGCAGCAGTATCCGTAGTGCTTACAAGTTGTCCATCCTCTTTCCCTTTGTCGAGGCGAGCTTTGATCGCCTGAGCGGTTTCCGCTCTCAGTGAGGCCGCGTGTGCGGCAACGTCTTCGTGCTGCTTGGCGCAACGAATCAGTGCAGTCGATCGCATACAGCCGTGCGGCAAGTCCGAGCGAGTGAACTGCACTGCCAAGTCGAGAAGACTTTGTCTGATCGCTTCAGACACATCCGGTTCCTCTGCGAAGGGTTGGCGGACGAGGATGCCGATCTCCTGCTGATACCAGGCCAGCGATTGCCTGTACAGCTCTGCTTTCGACCCGAAAGCAGCGTACAGGCTTTGCGTCGTGATACCCATTGCAACAGTCAGATCCTGCACCGAGGTGCCTTCGTAGCCACGTTCCCAGAACAACATCGCGGCCCTCTTCACCGCCTCTTCTTTGTTGAAGCTTCTTGGACGGCCTCGTCCCCGAGATGTGGGTTCCTCAATAATCACAGTGGTCGCTCTTAAAATATTTCGCATCCAGGTCTATTTTAGGAGTAATCACTCCTGAACTCAATCAGGAGCCTGGAGATTTGTATGAACACGCTTCCCTTGATCGCACCTGACTACCGCGATGCCGCCAACGTCATTCCCGTCTTTGATTACGAAGTCCAATCCCTCGCCGAGATACGCGCAGCACTTGAGCAGGCGTATGGGATGAAGTACGGCCCACCGGACTTGGTCGCGAAAGAAGAAGTTTCTCTCCCTGGGATGGCCGGGGACCCGCAGGTGCGTGCGCTTCTTTACCGCCCCAAGAACGTAGAGGGACCGGTTCCCGGCATTCTGCACATCCATGGTGGCGGCTGGATTGCTGGGACAGCCGACATGATGGCCTCCTTCTGCGCGGACCTGTCAGCGCGGCACGGCGCCATGGTGCTTTCGGTGGACTACCGCAGAGCACCGGAAACTGCGTTTCCTGGTCCGCACAATGATTGCTACGCCGCGT
>CALMAN010000184.1:0-3205 GCA_937859835.1 uncultured Acidipila sp.
GTTTACAAGACCCGAGCCGTCCCCTATTCCGGGGTTGGCGCCTTGCCGTTCTTGCCGGCTTCGTCCTTGTGGGCGGCAAAGTAGGCTTCTTCGCTCGCCAGCAGCTTGTTGGCCTGCTCCGCGGTTGCGTCCGCAGCATCAAGCGCCGTGGTTCTTGAAAAGTCATAGGTGCGGTCGGGAACCGGCGCTTTCAACGCCGCGGGCCACTTCGCACTGCTTTCCACAACCAGGCGCAGTGCTTTGCGCAGGTCGGCGTGGTCGCTGTCGTAGGTGTCGATGTTTTCCGAAAGCTCGTCGGCCAGCCGGGTGAACTCTTCATAACGTGCCCTGAGCGCGGCCGGACGATTATTCTCGGTGCTGTTGGGGGTCAGTTCCTTAATCGCCTGCACGCGTTCGTTTACAAACTTCAAGTAAAGCTTTAACCGCTCAACGGGGTGGTCGCCCAGCTCACGCACCTGGTCGGCCTGCTGCTCGGAAAGTGGATCGCGGGCTTTTTGCGCAGTCAGAAGGGTGGCGGTCAGCAGCAGGGAAGCAAGGACGGCGAAGGCGACCAGGACGCTGGATCGAGGCATAGGCGTGCGTTTGCGCGGGTGAAAACGCTAAAGGGTGGCAGCCCGGCGGAAGTCGACCGACATCCGGCAGCCGCTCCGGCTGCTTTCGCGGGCAAGCTCGATGAGGCAGGCAACGGACCAGGCAGCGGCCACGGTGACGGCCAACGGAACGCGACCGAGGATAGCGTCGCGCACATTCTCGTAGTACTTGCGGTAGTCGCCGCGCAAGGTAGCTACCGGCTCAGGGGCCTCTCCAGGAGCCGTAAACAAGCCCCAGCTCTTTGAGGACTCCGTCCCGAAGCCGTTGTCCGCGAAGCGCGCGCCCTCCTTGAGGGCAGCCTCCTGCGGATCGAGTCCCCATTTCTCAAAGCTGCCTTTGGTGCCGTGCAGCAGAAAGCGTGCACCCGGACTGGCGGCGACCAGGGTGGAGCGCAGCCACACGCGCAGCCGGCGAAGCTCCTCCCGCTCCGACTGCTCGTAGGTGAGCTGTAGATCGAACGCATCGTCGACCACGCCGTGGGGCCGATCGATACGGACGTCTGCCCACAGGCTGGTGGGTGGGCCGAAGAGGGAAAGCGCCTGGTCGATCAGGTGCGGCCCGAGATCGTACAAGATGCCGCTGCCCGGCTGCTCTGCTTCGCGCCAGGCGCCCGGTTTGGGCTCGAGACGGAAGCGGTCGAAGTGGGACTCAAACATCAAAGGAGTGCCTAACCGGCCCGTGGTCAGCAGGTTCTCAACCGTGCGGAAATCCCCGTCCCAGCGACGGTTGTGGAACGCAGAAAGCAGGACACCGCGCGCGCGCGCAAGCTTTGCGAGTTCGGCGGCATCGTCGCTGGTCAGGGCCAACGGCTTGTCGACCACCACGTTGCGTCCCGCTTCGAGGCACTTTTCAGCCAGCATCCGGTGCGAGTCGTTCGGGGTTGCCACGATGCAAAGCTGGATCGTCGGATCCTCAAGCAGTGCTTCCACAGAGGAAACGATCCGTGCTTCAGGGTAGTGCGCCGCCGCCAGCCGTTCTGAGCGTTCCACAATCGCGGCTACTTCGAAACCCTCTGTTTCCCGCAGAACGGCTCCATGGAAGATCTGGCCTGCCAGCCCAAACCCGATGACGCCTGCCCGAATGGTCTCGCTCATGTCAGTATTCTCGCACCGCGGTTGGTCCTGTGCCCGTGTACAGGAAAAAGGCGAGCCTCCTGGCTCGCCCTTCCCCATAGGAGTTTCCCTTCGGCTTACTGGATGTCGCCGGCCTGGAGGTGCGACTCGAGGAAGTACAACTCTTCTTCCGCTTCCACGTCCAGCTGCTTGAAGAAGTCCGAGCTGGGTTCGTCCCCAATCTCGTCGATCTTTGCCGAAGCTTCGCGCAGCGAGGCGCAATAGCTGCCGACACTGTCGGCAAGGCAGTTAACGTAATCCATACCCGCCACCAACATGGTGTTGAACTCGGGCACGGTGGAGGTGTGGGCTGCCTGGCGGACGGTTCCATTGGCAACGCCCCCGAGCTGGGTGATGCGCTCGGCGATCTGATCCACGTGCTTGAAGATGTGCTTCGCCACGCGGTCGAAACACAGGTGAAGCTGGTAGAAGTTGTCGCCCTTGACATTCCAGTGCGCGAACTTGGCCTGGGAGTAGGTGTCCAGCGCTCCGGCAAGCCGCTCCTGCATCACGGCCACTGTTTTCGCCTTTTGCTCGTCGGTCAGCGCGATGCGGGTCTTGTACATCGTCGAGTTCATCCGTGTTTCCGGGCCCGGGGTCCCCTTGGTCTCGCTGCTCTTCTTTGCGGGCATTTCCGTAACGCTGCTCTGTGCCATGTGTTTTCTGCTCTCCGTCTCGGGTCACTGTTTGCTGACAAACATAGGATGCCGCTTCCTAGGCAGGAGGGTTAGCGCGGTAGCGAGATTGGGTGAGGGCGCAGTAAAATGGCGCCATGATGGTGTACAGCAAAGGGACCGCCGTTTGTTTCCTGCCCCTGGCGATCGCCCTTGTGCTGCCCAGCCATGCGCAGGAAGCCAAGCGGGGACGCAAGTACAAGGATCCTCCACCGGTTTCGCACATTGATGTCTCCGTGATCCGGGCTTCCAATGGCAAGCCCGTTGAGAATGCAGCCGTAATCTTCCACACCTTTCATGAAGGCAAGGATCTCGGCAACATGGAGATCAAGACGGACGAAGAAGGCAGGGCCGTGCTCGAGCTGATCCCGATGGGCGATGAGGTCCAGGTGCAGGTCGTCAAATCCGGGTACCAGACCTACGGCGAAACCTTTACCAATGACCAGACCAGGCGGACGCTCGAGGTCAAGATCAAGCCCCCGACGGGGCAGTACTCCAGCTACCAGAAAGCGCCGGTAGATACCAATGGGGCGCAGTCAGTGACCCCGCAGCCGACGCAAAGCTCGTCCAAGCCGGCCACGGGACCCCACTAGCCTTATTCGGGACTCGCCACGGCTGTCACCAGAAGCTGGTTGTCGCACACTTCCAGCTGGCGAGGGATGAGGAGCGAACGCGTGCTTCCCGGAGCGGAGATTGCGATCCGGCTGACCTCGTCGCAGGTGGGGGAAGCGATCCAGCCAATCTGGAAGACAGCTTCGCCCCCGGCCACCAGCAGGACCTGCGGGGAAGGCGACAGGGTTGCGTCGTTGGGGGCCGAACGGGGGGCAG
>CALMAN010000184.1:3215-22530 GCA_937859835.1 uncultured Acidipila sp.
ACCCGGCGGGGACCAGGGTCATGGGAAGCGTATGCCGCTCCCCGCCGACCTCCGCAGCCGACTCAAACGCAGACAGCTGAACCGGGGTACACGGGGCGACGCCATGGATGTCGAGCACGGCAGCGCGTGTTTTCAACTGGGGTGCCGGGCCCGCGAGCGTGTACGGCGCATTCGGGTTGGCGACGTTCCGCAGCGCCGCCGGTCTCGCCCCATCCCCACCCATCCCGGGCGCATGCGCATTCGCGCCCAGCGGCGTGCGCACACTATTGCAGCCTGTGAGGGCTAGCGAGGCGCAGCCAAGCAGGAGCATGCGTGGAATGGATCGGCGGGTTTTGATCCAGGTGGCCATAGATTTCCCTGAACACCATTGCACCGCATAGATAGATGGCGCACGGCTCCATTCAGTTGCGCCGGGGAGCCAACCCTTTCGCGTCTTCTCGCATAGGGCCCACCTGGGCGTTGTACCATCCAGGCATGCCGCCCCATCCGTACTGTGCGATGCTCCAGCCGCGGCCGCTTGCCGGGCGGCGGGCCCTGGTGACTGGCGGAGCCAAGCGCATCGGCCGCGGCATCGCGCGCGCGCTGGCCGCCGCCGGCGCGGACGTTGCCGTCACCTTCCACCAGTCCCGCGAGCAAGCAGGGAAGACCGCGGCCGAGCTGGAGCAGATGGGGGTGCGGTCCTTTGCTGCCGCCTGCGACCTCCACGACCCGGAGGCCATCCGGCAGGCCGTTGCCGCCGTGGGTGCCTGGGCAGGAACGGAAGCAGCGCCCGCGCTCGATATCCTGGTCAACAATGCGGGCGCCTTTGAAACGGCCGGCCTTGATGATCTTTCGCCCGAGCGGTGGGACCGCATGTTCGCGACCAACACACGCGCCCCTTTGCTTCTCGCCCAGGCCGCACTGCCGCTCCTGCGCGGGTCCGCGCACACCGGCCGCATCATCAATCTAGGCTCGCTCGGGGGGCTGCATCCCTGGGCGACCCATGCGCACTATTGCGCGTCCAAGGCGGCGCTGCACATGCTGACCCAGACCATGGCCAAGAGCTGGGCGCCGGCAATCGCGGTGAACTGTGTTGCGCCGGGGATGATTGTGACCGGGGAAGAGCCGGGTGAGGCGTATGCCCACTTTGCTCGCCGGACGCCCATGGGGCGCAATGGAACGGTCGCCGACGTTGCCGAAGCCGTGTTGTTTCTGGCCGCCGCGCCGAGCTTCCTCACCGGGCAGGTGGTGGCGGTCGATGGTGGCCTCGGTCTCTAAAGCCCGGCCTGCAGAAACCCAGCCGGGCCGGGTGCGGTAGGGCAGGGAGCCAGAGGCCCGGGGCCGGGCGCAGCCTACCCCAGCCCGAAGATGCGCTTGATAAAGCCGACCTTGCGCCGCCCATACGGCAGCTGCTGCTCTTCCTCGTAGTGGGCATAAAGGTCGGCTGCGTCCGGCTGTTCCGGTAGCTCTTCCCCATCAAAAACGGCGCGGGGGTTGGTCACGCACAGCCTTTCGGCGGTTTTGGCTCCGAAGTTTCGTTTCAGAAAGTCAAAGCCGGCGCTCATCACCGGGGCCCGCGACTCGAGGTTGTGGGCGTCGGTGGCCACGAAGTGGACCCAGTTTTTCTTCACAAACCGCTCGGCCGTGGCCTGGGCGGTGCGGCCAAACCGGCCCGTAAAGCTCGATGCGGTGATCTGCACCAGGGCTCCCTCACGGATCCACGCCGCCAGCCGTTCCGGGTGGCGCTGGATGACCGGGTTGCGCTCCGGATGGGTGATGATCGGCCGCTGCTTCGACACGATGAGCTCGTACAAGCTGTCGGTCGTGCTTTCCGGAATAGCGGTGTCCGCAAACTCAATCAGGACGTAGTTGTGCCGGTTGATCGTGTACCGTCCCGGGTGGTCGAGCGCGTCCTGGATGTTGTCGTACGACATGTGGAAGTCGCAGCCCAGACCGAGCGTCAGTTTGTTGCCGATCCGCGCGCGGAGCTGGTCGAGCAGGGCTTCGTTGCGTTCGCGGCTGTAGGAAAACCGGTCGTTGGCGTGCGGCGTGCAAACAATATGCGTGATCCCGTCGGCCGCCGCCATCTCCGCCATCTTGACCGAGGTCTCCATGTTCTGGGGTCCGTCGTCAAGGCCAGGCAGCAGGTGGTGGTGAATGTCGATCATCAGGTCCTCCCTACGGCGCTCAGCGCCTGCACGAGCGACTGAAAGATCCCAAACCCGTCCGCGGAGCCCAGCAGCTCTTCGCTCGAACGGTCTGGATGCGGCATCATGCCCAGCACGTTGCGCCCCGCGTTCAAAACACCTGCTACGTTTGCCAGCGACCCATTGGGATTGCTCGCAGTGGTGACTTCACCCGCGGGGCTACAGTAGCGAAATACAACGCGTCTGTCACGCTCCAACATTGTAAGCGTCGCCTCATCGCAAAAATAGTTCCCTTCCATGTGGCCGACCGGCAACCGGAGCACCTGCCCTTCCGCCAGCAGGTGGGTAAAAAGGCTGTCAGCGGTTTCAACCCGGAGGTGCACCTGCCGGCACACGTAACGCAGCCCGGCGTTGCGCAGCAAGGCGCCCGGCAGCAGGCCGCTTTCACACAGGATTTGAAAGCCGTTGCAGATGCCCAGCACCGGGCCACCCTCCGCAGCGAAGCGGCACACAGACGCCATCACGGGGGAAAAGCGAGCGATGGCGCCCGTGCGCAGGTAATCGCCATAAGCAAAGCCGCCCGGGATCAGCACCGCGTCCACCCCTTCAAGCGAAGGGGACGCGTGCCACAGCATCACCACCGGCTGCCTGGCCACGGCAGACAGAACATGGGCCGTGTCCTGGTCGCAGTTCGAACCGGGGAACTGGAGAACGCCGAATTTCATGGCCCTAGCCTAGCAGCTTGCAGTGAAGCTCCCCCCGCCGGCAGAAAGGAAGCTTTGGGGGGGCGACACTGGGAAACAAACACGCGCCGCGCCCAGGCGCATCTCCCTTAGGTATGGAACACAGACAGCTTGGCTACTCGGGACTCAAGGTGCCGGTGCTTTGCCTTGGAGCAGGCACCTTTGGCGGCGCAAACGAATTCTTTCAAAAATGGGGCTCGACCCAGGTCGAGGAAGCCAGCCGCCTGATCGACGTTTGCCTGGAAGCGGGCACAAACTTCTTCGACACCGCCAACATCTACTCGCACGGCGTCAGCGAAGAGATCCTAGGCAAGGCCATGGCCGGCCGGCGGCACCAGCTGCTGATTTCGACCAAGGCGACGTTTCCGATGGGCTCGGGGCCAAATGAGATGGGCTCGTCGCGGCACCACCTGCTTGAGCAGTGCCATGCCAGCCTGAAGCGGCTCGGGACCGATTACATCGACGTCTACCACATGCACGGCTTCGATGCGGTGACCCCGGTTGAAGAAACGCTGGAAACGCTGGACACGCTGGTGCGGCAGGGCAAGGTCCGCTACATCGCCGCGTCCAACTTTTCGGGCTGGCACTTGATGAAGTCGCTGGACGTCAGCGCGCGCTACGGCTGGCAGCGCTACGTGGCGCACCAGGTGTACTACTCCCTGATCGGGCGCGATTATGAGTGGGAGCTGATGCCGCTCGGACTGGATCAACGGGTGGGCGCGCTGGTTTGGAGCCCGCTCGGCTGGGGCCGGCTGACGGGCAAGATTCGCCGGGGGCAACCTGCTCCCAAGGACACGCGGGTCGGCCAGGGCGGCGAAGCAGGCGGGCCGCTGGTCGAGCAGGAGCACTTGTACAGGGTCGTCGACGCCCTGGACGAGGTTGCCGCTGAAACCGAAAAAACCGTGCCTCAGGTCGCCCTCAACTGGCTGCTTACCCGGCCGACGGTGTCAAGCCTGGTGATCGGGGCACGCAACGAGGAGCAGCTGCGCGCCAACCTCCTTGCGACGGGCTGGACGCTGACCCCCGAGCAGGTAGCGAAGCTGGATCGGGCCAGCGAGGGCCCCAAGGCGTACCCATACTGGCACCAGGATGGTTTTCGCGAGCGCAATCCGGTGCCTGTACCGCCTGCCGCCTAGCAGCCGCGGAAGCGTGGTGAGGAAGAAGGAAGAGGCCCGTCTATGGCTGCCCGGAGGCCGGCCACAGCCCACCGGCAGCCAAAGACCTTTGCCGGGTTCCGCTGCTATACTTGGCCGTTGTGCGAGGGCGAATCGCCGCTGTCGGCGCACCCGTTCGTCCCGAGCTGACTTTATTCGAAGAGGGTTTCTCCATGTCCGGCCACTCCAAATGGGCGACAATCAAGCACAAAAAGGGCGCGCTCGATGCCAAGCGCGGTAAGGCGTTTACGCGGCTGATCAAGGAAGTCACCATGGCAGCCCGGCAGGGCGGCGGCGACCCGGACGGCAACCCGCGGCTGCGCTCTGCCATTCTCGCGGCCAAGGCCGAAAACATGCCGGCCGACAACATCAAGCGCGCCATCCAGCGCGGCACCGGGGAGATCCCCGGGCTTACCTACGAAGAGATCTCCTTTGAAGGCTACGGCCCTGGCGGCGTGGCGCTGATTGTGGACTGCACGACGGACAACCGCAACCGCGCCGTCAGCGAGATCCGGCACACCTTTGCCAAGAACGGCGGCAACCTGGGCGAGCCGAATTCTGTCCGCTTTATGTTTGCGAAAAAGGGCTTGATCGTGGTCGAGAAGGCTCTGGCCGACGAGGAAAAGCTGATGGCGCTGGCGCTTGATGCCGGGGCCGATGATATGGCGGACGAAGGCGAAACCTGGGAAATCACCACCGACCCGGCTGCGTATGAGGCGGTGGCCCAGGCAGTGCGCGATGCCCGGATCGAAACACTGGCTTCTGAAATCACCATGCTGGCTTCGACCTATACCCGGCTCGAAGGCGCCACGGCGGCGCAGATGGTGCGGCTGCTGGAAGCGCTTGAAGAGCATGACGACGTCCAGAACGTGTATTCCAACTTCGACATGGACGAAGAAATGGAAGAAGCCGCGCACTAGTGTGTGTGGGGAGCAAGCCAGCTGTTGATTGGCCCTCAGGATCTTCTTCTGGACACCGTGAACCAGATCAGCTGCAGCCCAGTTCGGAGATCATGACGACGCGCTCGCTCGCCCTCCTTGTCCTCTTTTTGTTCCCTGCTTTAGCTTCTCCGGCCCAGGGCGCACCGGCTTCGGGCGACGCGGCGCCTGCTTCTTCGGCCCTGGCCACGCGCCCCTGGGAGTATGGGGCGTTTTTTGGCGGGGGGTTCGGCGTGGGGGATCGGTCCAGCTTTTCGTTCACCAATGCAGGTATTCGGGTCGGCAAAGTGCTTTCCGATCCCCACCTGCCCGGGCTGCTGCGCGGCCAGTTTGAATATGCGGGCGATCTTATGCCCTACTGGCAGTCCTTTACGCCTGCTCCCGGCCTGCGCACTGTTGCCTATAGCTACCCGGGGGGAACCGGCCAGGTAACGCTGCCGTACAACGGCGGCACCTTTTCAGGCGTCAGCATCACGCCGATCCTGTTGCGGTGGGACCTTGCCCCCGGCAAGCGGCTGGCGCCTTACCTGCAGGGAGCGGGCGGCCTTCTATGGACCAATCACAAGTACCCCCCGGACATCATTGTTCCCAAGGGGACCCCCGGGGGGACCAGCGTGTGGAACTTCACCCCGCAGTTCGGGGTGGGCCTGCACTACTTTGTGAAAAACCGGCAGGCCATCGACTTCCAGGCCAGCGCCGTCCATATCTCGAGCGCGAGCCTGGGCGATCGCAACCCGGGCGTGAACGCGAGCGTGCAGTTCCAGATCGGCTATTCCTGGTGGCGTTGAAGCACTGACCACCGGGCGCGGCCGCACGGAGGGACCCGCCCTGCGAAGAAGGCTGGCATGAGTGAGCCTCTGGTCGAATGCGTGCCGAACTTTGCCGGGGGGCGGGATCGCGCCGTCGTGGAAGCGCTCCTGGCTGCGATGCGGCTGCCCGGAGTGCTGCTTTTGGACTGCGCGGTCGACTCTGACCAGAACCGTGCCATTGCCACCATTGCGGGTCCGCCGGCTGCGGTCTGCGAGGCCGCGGTGCGTGCCGCCGGTGTGGCTGCCGAACGCATCGACCTTACCCGTCAAACCGGGAGTTACCCGCGCATTGGCGCCACCGATGTGATTCCTTTTGTTCCCTTGCGCGGCATCGGGCTGGGGGAGTGCGCCATGCTTGCGCGCGAGGCTGCCGACGCGCTGTGGACCCGGTACGGCATTCCGTCCTACTTGTACGCGGCCGCCGCTTCCCGCCCCGACCGCGCTTCGCTTGAGCAGGTGCGCCAGGGTCAGTTTGAGGGACTCAGGGAGGCCGTATTGCGCGACGCCCGGCGGCGTCCGGATGTCGGGGGGCCGGGGCTGCACCCTTCCGCCGGGGCCTCGGCCGTAGGGGCAAGGCCGCTGCTGATCGAGTACACCGTGTCGCTCGACACGGCCGACATCCGGCCCGCGCGTGCGATCGCCCGGGCGGTGCGCTCGGAGATAAGCGGCCTGCCTGGCGTAAAAGCCATTGCGCTGCTTGCCGAGGGGGTCGCGCAGGTGTCCCTCACCGTTACCGACCTGCGCCAGAGCAGCCTCCACGCGGTGCACACGGCCGTGCTCCAAGCCGCACGCGCCGGCAGAACCGGCCTCCTGCGCACGGAGCTCGTGGGGCTGATGCCGGAAGCGGCCTACCAGGCGGGCAGCATCTGGATCGCGGCGCTCCAAGCCTCAGGCTCTGCCTTTGATCCGGACCGGCGCATTCTGGAGCGCCTGATTCAAGCTTCTGCCGCGCGCTCCGATAAAGAGGTTGTGGACCGGTAGCTGGCTCAAGGGGGGCGAGCGCGATCAAAACCGGACGGCCACATTACTCCAGTGCGACTCCGGCGCTGAAGCTGCTTGCGCTCCGTCTAAGATAAACGAAGATAAATAGCAGGCCCTCCCCCGAGTTGCCTGATGCGAGTGAGGTTTGGCACGATGTTTCGTTTCCCAAGGTATGCCGCAAAGGCCGTGCAGACGTGGCCCAGGATAGTTGCTCTGGCCACGCTGGCGGCTTCGGCCTGCGCGGCCGCGTACGGGGCACAGCTCAGCGAGGACGCGCGCGCGGCGATTCCCAAGGATGTGCAGCAGCTGATCGTGGTCGACTACCGTGCAATGCAGAACTCGCAGGCTGCCATGGATCTGAAAGCGCGGGTTCTGCCGCCCGAGCTGAGGGACCTTGAAAAGGCGCTGGTCGCCTCCGGCATCGATGATAGCCACGACGTGGAAGAGCTGGCCTTTGCAAGCTTTCGCCCCGACCCGAACGTCGATTCGCAGCGCATCGTCGGCGTGGCGCAAGGGCAGTTTTCTGTAGCCGACATCCTGGCCGACTTTCGCAAGCGCAAGGTGAAGCCGCAGCTGCTGCGCACCAACAAGCTTTACCCCATGACCGGCAGCGGGATGCTGGTCTGCTTTGTGAATCCGACCACGATGGTGTTTGGCTCCTCCGATGCAATCAAGTTTGCCTTGAATGCGCGCGATGGCTTCGCCCCCAGCATGTTGACCAACCAGCCCTTGATGCAGCAGATGGGCCTGGTTGATACCGAGCCGCTTTGGAGTCTGCTGGACGGCAAAGGCACGCAGCAGATGATGCGCAGCGTGCTCGGGCAGGCCGCGCAGCTTGCCGATTACGAAACCGTCCGGAAGCGCCTGACCAGCTCGCGCTACAGCATGAGCTTTGACAACGGGGTGAAGTTCAACCTGGCCGTTGTGACCCTCGATACCTTTACCGCTGCCACCATGTCGAGCATGATGAACGCGGCCGCGATGTATGAAAAAGTTAGCGGTTCAGCGGTCGAAAAGCAGGCGATTGAGAACACCGACATCACCTCGAACGCGGGGACCCTGAACGTGAACTTCAATGCGTCCGACAGCCAGTTCGCAACCTTGCTGCACTCTTCGCTGTTCCAAACCGTGGTGCGTTAGGGTGATCGCCCTGCCAGCTGGAGAAGGTAGCGAGTAAGTGGTGCGCAGGGAGCAAGCAGGTAGGAAGACGGTAGCAGCTAGGTGGAAAGCAGGAAGCGGCGAGACTGCCGCTATGTCAGACCCGGTGGAGCAAGCGGCCTGGCAGGCAGCACCAGTCCGAAGCTCCTCGCACCACCACGGGCCGGCTCGGCCCTCAGATGCCCGGCTTCCGTTCAAGTATCCGCGCCGTCAGGACTACGCCGCTTTCATTGTTGTGCAGCGTGATCGGGAAGGCCAGTACGTTCCACACCCACTCTTCCCCCTTGCGGGGCAGGTTCATCAGTCCCCGGTAGGTGCGATCAATATAGGTTTCCCGGGTCGTGGCGACCGTCGTCACGATCTCGCGCCAGTCCGGAGCCAGCTCGGGCATCTCATGAAACATGTTCTTGCCGCGAAACCAGTCGCGCGGCCGCTCCAGCAGGCGGGCGCAGGTTTCATTGACATAGAACCAGTTTCCCCGTCCATCCATGATTTCAAGGACCACCTCGTCGCCCATCGCCATGTTGATACGCGAATAAAAGAAGTCGCGCGCATCGACCATCACCGGGCGGCCCTGCCGCTTAGCTCGAAACGAGCGCAGGGCCGTGACCAGGTCATCGACCGAGCTGTACCCCTTCAGCAGGTGCATGTCTTCCGGTCCGCCGAACCGCCTTTCCAGCGTCGCCGAAAGAATGATGATCGGGACTTCCGGCCGCTCAAGGCGTAAACGGGCAGCCACCTCGGTGCCGAACTGGCCGGCGCCAAGGTGGTAATCGAGCACGGCGATGTCAATGGAGTTCAGCAGGGCAAGGGCTTCCTCGACCGTGGAGGCAGTTTCTGTCTGGTAGCCATGTTTGTGCAGAATGGTCGCGCGCAGCAGCAGGTTTTCTACCTGGTCGTCGAGCAGCAGCACCCGGATAGGCGGCTCCTCCCGGGCGGCAAACAGGTCCACCAAATCTTCGTCGGTAGGGTCAGCCATGAGCAGGGTAGATGCGTGCCTGCGCTGCTGCTGATGCAAGCGGGGGTTCTCACTCGCCTCGTTCCAGGCGGCTAAGCCTCCGCAGCATCTCCGGAAGCCGCGAAAACGCCGCGGAAGCGCGGAGCCACTGCCGGTTCGGGATCGCCGGGTAGCCGCTAACAACCGCGTTGGCCGGAACATCGGCGGGTACCCCGGTTTGCGCCGTCGCCACTGCGCCGTCCCCGACCGTGAGGTGTCCCGCGATCCCTACCTGCCCAGCCAGGATCACATTCCTGCCGATGTGGCTCGAACCAGCCAGGCCCACCTGCGCGCACAGCAGGGTATGCTCCCCGACGCTGGAGCCGTGCCCGACCTGTACCAGGTTGTCCAGCTTCGCGCCTGCGGCAATGGTGGTTTCGCCGATGCTTGCCCGATCCACACAGCTGTTTGCCTGGATTTCGACCCAGTCGCCGATGACCACCCGGCCGCTCTGCGGAATCTTGTACCAGGCGCCCTGCGCGTCCCGCGCGAACCCGAAGCCGTCCGCTCCAACGATTGCGCCGTTGCCGAGCGTGACATGTTCGCCCAGCCTGCAGCCTTCCCGCACCACCGCGTGCGCATGGGCAAAAAAGTAGGCGCCGGTTTCGACGCCGGCATACAGAACCGTATGCGCGAGCAGCACACTGTGCGCGCCGACGCGCACACCCGGCCCGATCACCACGTAGGGGCCAAGGTGCACCGCGCTTCCGATCTCCGCAGAAGCGTCCACCACCGCGGTCGGGTGTATGCCCGGCGGGTACTCTGGCGGCGTGTGGAAGAGCGCAACCGCCTTTGCGAAGGCCAGGTAGGGGTTGGCGATCCGCAGCGTGGGGACGTGTAACGCGGGGCCGCCGGGGTCAACCAGTACGGCGGCGGCACGCGTCGCGCGAGCGGCCGCGGTGTACCGGGGATTGTCCAGGAAGCTCACCTCCTGTGGCCCCGCGCTTTCGAGGCCGGCAACCCCGGTCACCTCCACGCTGGCGACCACCTCTTGGGTGCTTGCACCCGCTGGTCCCGGCAACAGTTCGGCGCCCAGCGCCCGAGCCAACTCCGCCAGCGTCATACCGGAATTGTAGCTTTGCCCACCCTGGCCGCACCTGCATGCGGCGGCACAACACGTCAGGGTGCGCGCTCCCGACCAGCCGGGGCAGGGAACTGGCCGGAACTCGGGAACTGTGGTAGGCTCGCATTTCGCCTTCAAAGCGGCTAGCCAGACCATACTCAGGGCAAACCCCTCCTTGAGGGACCCGGCAGCCCGAAGGTTACTGGAAGCATGCCCGAATACACATACCTGCTCGACAACCGTCTTAGCGCCGCCCAGAAAAACGCCCTAGCGCAGGTTCGTGACGCAGCCCGCGAGGCAGGCATGACGGTGTTTCTTGCCGGCGGAGCCGTTCGCGACCTTACCACCGGCTCTTCGGTGCGCGATCTAGACTTCGCGGTGCAAGGCAATGCGCTCGACCTCCAGGCCGCCATCGAGGCACGCGGCGGCACGCTGTGGGGGCGCCATGAACCCTCGCGGCTGCTTTTCTTCTGGTTTCCCGGATCCGTACGCGTCGAGGTCGGCAGCACCCGCTCGGAAACCTTTCCGAAGCCCGGGCAGCCGGTGTATAGCTGGAGCGGCATCGTGGATGACCTGCACCGGCGCGACTTCACGGCGAATGCCATGGCGTTGTCGCTCAACGAGGGCTCCTACGGGCTGCTTCTTGACCCGCTCAATGGGGTCGCCGACATTGAGGCGCGGCAACTCCGGCTGGTGAGCAACTACGGCTTTCTCGAGGACCCTTCCCGCCTGGTACGTGCCGTGCGTCTGCGCTACCGCCTGGGCTGGACGATGGAAGAGCGGACGGCAACGCGTTACGAGAACGCCAAGGAAGAAAACTTCGGCGTGATCTCGCCTTTTCTGCGCGGGTACGAGCTGGAAAAAGTGGCCGCCGAAGATGATGCGCTGGGCGCGCTGAAGGCGCTGGAGGCCGAAGGCTGGATGGCGAAGCTGTTTCCGGCCTGGACCACGGAAAGCGTCGACACGGCCGGGCTTGAGGATGTGCGGCGCAACCGCATCCAGCTGCTGATGCAGGGTATCTCGCCCGACCTTTCCTCGGCGCACCTGGAAGTCATGACCGCCCGGATGAGTGACGCGGATCGCGCCCGGCTTAAGACAATGATGGTGCGGCCAGGGCTGCTCGAACAGTGGGAAAGCCTCGATGCCGCCGCCAAGGAGTTTGGCCGGCTGCTGACAAGCAAGGATGCGGCGTTTCCGTCGGCGACCTGGAAGCTTTTCCATAGCCACCCCGCCGAGCCGATCCTGTGGCTTGCCCACTCCCGGAAGAGCCCTGCCGTCGAGGCAAAGTGCAAGAACTTCTTTACGGTTTGGCCGGAAGCGGCAAAAAAGGTTCCGGTTGCGCTGATGCAGGAGATGCGCATCACGCCCGAGCTGCCCATCTACCCGGAACTGCTGCAGGAGCTCTTTCTCCAGCAGATCGACGGCAAGCTGGAAACGGATGAGCAAATGCGGGCCTTTCTTGTAAGCTACTCGCCACCCGCTCCTCCGCCTCCGGTTACGGTTCGGCGTTCACGTGGCAAAAAAGCGGATGCCAAGGGCAAGCGCAAGGGCGCGGCCCCGGATGTGGACGAGGAGGACGACGAGGACGAGCGGCCTTCCCTGCACGACGACGACGAGGACGACGACGAAGACGAGGCAGGGGGGACGGAAGACGAGGTCGACGAGCTGCCAGGGCTGAGTGCCGGGGCTCCTGAAATGGGCGGACGGCTTGACTTCGACAAGATCGACCTTGGCGCGGTGCTCGGGCGCATCCAGGAAGATGTAAGCGACGTGCCGCTGGATGACGAGGATCTGGCCGAGCTCCGGGACGACGAAGCGGAACCCTCCACGCCACCGGACCCGGCAGCGACGATGGCCCCAGATACAGCAGAAGATACAGCAGAAGACACAGCAGAGGACGAAGCGCCGGCCGCCGAGCCGGCCGCCGAGCCAGAAATCAGCAGTTCCGCCGCACGGGCCGGATCGCCACCACCGTCGCGGCCGCCTGTCGAAGCGGAGCTCGAAGCCGATGTCCTTCCCGCGAAAGGAAAGACCGTCCGGCAGGCAGGTGCGGCGCCCGCACCAGGAGCGCGGCAAGGCTCTGCGAAAGCTGCGGCTCCCAAGGAGCTGCCGGCCAAGGGGAGCAGCCCGGCAAAGAAGGCCGCGCCCGAAAAGAAGCCTTTCCCTGCAAAGAAAGCGCCGCCTGCGAAGAAAGCCGCTGCTGGGAAGCCGGTTGCCGCCCCAGCCGGTAAGGCGATTGCGGCTGCGAGCCAAGGCAGAGTTGCCGCTGCGACGCAAGCGAAGGCAGCTACCCCAGCGAAGGGGGGCAAAGCGTCGGCTCCAGCCCGGAAGCAGGCAGCCAAGGCCGTCCCCGCGCCGGCCAAGAAACCGGCCGCAAAGCCCGCGGGGAAAAAGCACTGAGCTTCTAGCCTGGCCCACCTGTCCTCCTCCAAGCAGGCAGGTTCAAGGAGCAGGCTGGTGTTTCTACCGGCAGCGCCGACCATCCGCCGCGCGCCTGACCCGGCCGTGCCGCAATCGTGCCCCAGCTCGAGTGAGTAGCCCTAGCCCGAGTGAGCAGATCTAGCTCGAGCGACAGCTCTACGAAGAAGACAGCAGCAGGCGAAGGTCCCGGAGGTTGTTCCCCGTCGGTCCGGTAAGGACCGCATCGCCCAGCGCGGTAAACAGGGGGCAGCTGTTGAAGCGGGCAAGCGACTCTTCCGGACTGAAGTGGAAATGGCGCGCCCGCGCCGCGGTGGTCGGGTCACCCACTGCCCCGGCCGCGGCACTGTTGCCGTCGACCCCATCAGAGCCTGCGCTAAAGACCACCATGGGCGTTTGGCCGCCATCGATGCGCAGCGCGGCATCGAGCACAAAGTGCTGATTGCGCCCCCCGCAGCCTTCCCGCGTCCCTTCGACCGAAACCGTGACTTCGCCACTCGAAAGCAGGCAAACCCGTCCCCACTCGGCCCGCAGCGCGGCAAAGCGCTCCAACAGGTACACGGCCGCGCGATCACACGGCCAGTTATCGCAGGTGTTGTCGACAACGGTCTTGTAGCCCAGGGCGCGGGCCCGGGCGCGGGCAGCATTGACAAGGTCATGGTTTGAGAGCAGAACGTCCACTTGCGTATGCACGGGCGGCGCAACCGGCGTGGGGTCGCCATGGCCTACCGCCTGAAAGTAGGCGCGCACAGTTGCCGGAAAGCGGGGCAACAGCTTCCAGCGCGCAAGCACCGCAGCACACTCAGCCCAGGTTGCGGTATCCGGCAGGCTCGGCGATGAAGCGACGACGCCCATGTCTTTCAGCGGGACGTCGGCCAGCAGCAGGGTCAGCTTTTCAGCGTCCGGGGCAGCCTGGGCGAGCCGGCCACCCTTGACCGCGGAAAAGTACTTGCGGACCGTGTTGATCTCCGCGATGTCGGCGCCGCACAGGACCAGTGTTTCGTAGAAGGCGCGAATGTCCTCGAGCGGGATCGTGCGGTCCCGTGGCAGCTCAAACGCAGACGAGCCGCCGCCCGAAACAAGGAAAAAGACAAAGGTCTGCCGGTTGGCCCGACGCAGCAGCTCAAGCGCCGCTTCGGCCGCCTCGAGCGAGTCCTCGTTAGGGAGGGGATGGCCGCCGCGGTAGTAGCGGATGTGGCGGTGACGCTTCGCCGGCGGCTCGGGCGACGAGCAGACCCCGTCTACGCGCAGCTTTTCTGGCAACCGCGCGAGCAGCGAATCGAGCATCGGGATCGCTGCCTTGCCGAGGGCAATGACCTGGACGCGCTTGATCTCCGCGAAGGAGTGCTCGACCGGCGGAAGCATGGGCGACTGTTGACGGCGCAACACTTTCCCTTTAAAGCAAAAGTGGCGGGCAAAAGCCTGCTCGATGTCGCAGGTGCGCAGGGCATGCTTGAAGATGTCGACCGCGTCGGCGCGCAGTCCGGCAAGATCGCCTTCCGAAAGACTCACGACGCGCTCTCCACCCCGGCCGGCGCTGGGGCGAACTGCCCGGAAAGCCAGCTGCGCAGCTCTGCTTGCATCGCCGGGAGCTTGCCGGTGAAGAAATGGTCCGCGCCGGGAACCCAGGCGATCTGCTTCGGCGGGGCCGCGCCGGCAAGCGCGGCTTCGACGGCGGGCACGGGCCCGAAAGGATCCGCGGTGCCGCTTAGAAACAGCTTCGGCTTCCGGCAGTCGCTCAGGAACTCGTAGGAGTAGGCGCGGTTGCCCGCTTCCACCGGAGTGCCGAGCGAAACGAGGGTACGGACGCGTGTGTCCTGGCAGCCGGCGCGCAACGCCATGTGCGCGCCAAAGGAAAACCCCGCGGCGACAAGGGGCAGCCCGAACTCGGCATGGAGCCACGCAAAGCCGGCGCGCACATCGTCCTGCTCGCCGCGTCCCAGGTCATGTTCGCCTTCGCTGCGTCCGGCGCCGCGAAAGTTAAACCGCAGCACCGGGATGCCCAGCGCGGCAAAGCTCTTCATCGCGTGGTAGACGACCTTGTTGTGCAGGGTGCCGCCGAAGAGCGGATGCGGGTGGCAAAGCAGCACCGCAGCGGCAGCTCCCGCACGCCCCGGATTGAGCACCGCCTCGAGGCGGCCGGCCGGCCCCCGCAGCGTCTCGATGGTACGCGCCCCCTCCTGCGGAGGAGCCGGGTTCGGAAGAGCAACTTCGGTCACACTCCCTATTGTAGGGCTATTCCTTCGCGCCCGGGCCCACGCCGGTGGTTGCGGTGGAAGTCTTGCCCCTGGCCCAGTCCGGCGAGCTCATCGTCCACTTTTCTTCGAAGCCGGCCTGGCTTCGGCCGGTCTGGACAGATCCCGAGGCGAGCTTTGTCTTTTTGCCGGCGGTGATGTCGAACCGGCTTTCCGCTCCCGGAGCAAGCGCCGGCGCAAAGCTAAGTTGCAGCGTGTGCTCCGCTTTCGCGCCGGTCGGCCCCAGGCGCACGCGGCTTACCGCCCAGCCCGCCGCTGTTTGCGCTGCTTCGAGCGTCGTTGCGGTCCCATGGGCCTGGTCGGTCAGGGTAAGCGTAAGCGCCCCGGAGTGGAGCGCATCCGCATGGGCATCGTAGGCAGAGCCGCGGGCGCTCACCAACTGCCAGCTTGAGCCTTCTGCCAGCGTGGCCGGTTGGGCGTCGGTCCAGCTGGACTGGAGCGGGGGGATGGACAGGATGTGCGCTCCCTCTGTGATGGCGCCGTGGTAGGGAACGAAGTAGGGCGGCTGCGCATAGTCCTTCCACACGTCGGCCGTACTGGTCACGTTGCCGATCTTGAGCGCCGTGCCTTCCCCGGCAAGCGCGCCCTGCTCGCGATACAGCAGGATGGGAAACGGCGCGTCAACCGGCGTAACCCCGCTGCCCTGGTCGCTGATGTCGGTCAGCTGCACAAACTGCCACACGACCGGCTGCTCCTTTTCTGTGTTGAAGCGCAGCAGATACTGCGCCCCCTTGCCAGGCGCGTCGGGCTGGTCGAACTGCATGCGGGTGGGGTAGGCGTCATACCCCTTGGCCTTGTCTTCGGCAAGGAGCTCGGGTTTGTTGGCATAGTGGGTTTCTTTGCCGGAAGCGCGGTCAATGAACGCAACGTCGTAGCTCGGCGTCTTGGGCCGGTTGTCCGCGTACAGCACGATCATCGAGTAGGGGAGCTCTGGCCCCAACCACTGCACCAGCTGCAAAGGCCAGTACCGGTAGTAAAGGCCCGCCGGCGGGAGCAAGGGCTGCGTTGCCGCCGCCGGTGCCGCCTGGGCAAGCACAGAGGGCGCTGTGGTGGCGAGTGCAAGGGAAAGAACGCGAGCAGACAAACGCATGGTGGGTTCTCCTTGGAGTGACGGGTTGGCGTGCAGTTTCTCGCGCCCGGCGTGGCCGCGCTTTGAAGTGGGGGAAGGGCAAAGCTCCCTGCCGGGCAAGCCTCGGGAAGGGCGCGCTTAAAAGGCGAAACGGGCTCCCAGCTCCAGCCGTCGCGCAGCCTCGGCGGCAAGCGACTCCGTAAAGGTCGGCGAGGACACAACCGTCCCGACCGCGGAAACGTTGGTGTGGTTCAGCAGGTTGGCGCTGCGCGCGTTCAGGGTCAGCGAGCGCGGCGACTCCTTTTTGCCGCCGACCTTGAAGTTGCGGCTGATGTTCATGTCCAAGTGCACAAGCGTCGGCATGGTGCCCAGGTTGCGCGGAACGCTCCCGTTCACGGTGTTGGTGCTGAGCAGGCCGAAACGCGTCGCGTACACGCCCCCGCCTGCGGCCGAGGCATAGGAAGGCCGGTCGTTGAAGTCGCCATCCCCGTTTGCGTCCGTGCCGGTGGTTACGTTGTAGGGCTGGCCGCCATCGGCGTCGAACTGGCCTGACAGCTCAACCTTTTCGGGCAGGTTGTAGTTGCCGAAGACGAAGACCCGGTTGGTGCGCTGCCAGTCCGGCCGCGCCGACTCGCCCCGGTCCGTGTAGCTTGATTGCGGCTCCACCGCACCCCGCCCGCTGTTGCCGGTCAAACCGAAGTGGAGGTAGCCGGCGAAGAAACCAAAGCGCTTGTAGCTGTGCTGGTCGAGGCCGAGAAACAGGATTGCCCCGTCGATGTGCCCGGAGTTTTGGTACTGGAGCACGTTCAGGTTTGGCGCTAACGGCCGGGGCGCAAGCAGGGCGGCCACCGGGTCGGGCGCTGCGCCATTGCTTCCGCCCACCAGCGGCGCGTTGATGTTGCGGGTGCGGGAGTCGCCCCAGGCGGCCGCATAAAAGAGGTTCGACTGCGCGTGCCAGTGGTGGGGGAAGTCGTGCTCCGCGCCGACCTGCCCCTGGAAGACCGGCACCTGCTCCATCGTATGCGGGAATTGGTACAGCGTGCCGACCGTGAGCGAGCCCGGCACCGGGGTGAGCGGATTGACGAAGCTCGGCGAGTACACCAGGGCTTCGCGTTGACGGGCGCCATTGAGCCGTTGCACGTTGGTCGCGAAAGACTGATCGAGTGGGTAGGTAAAGATGCCGGCGCGCAGGTGAAAGACATACGCGCTCTTCTTGTCGGGTGCCCAGGAAAGGCCGGCGCGCGGCCCGAAGTTGAGGAAGCTGCCCGGTGCGGTCTGGAGCGAGTACCGCAGCCCGGCCGAAAGCGTGAAGCGCGGCAGGAGCTTGATCGTGTCCTGCGCATACAGGGCCAGCCGCCACTGCGTGAGGGGCACCAGAGGCGTACCGCTGGTGAGCTGGTAGGTGGTTGGCGTGCCCCCGGGGAGCCCGGCCAGCGCGCGCCCGTACTGCTCTAGGGCGTCGAGGTTGGTGGTCGCCCCGGTCGGGTTGTTGTTGGCGTCGAGCACCGGCGCGCTGCCGCCGCCAAAAACAAAGGCTCCATTAAAGGTATCCGGGTCGTCGTCGTGGATGAAGATGCCGAGCGACTGCGCGCCGACCTTCCAGCTCTGCTTGCCGCGCGTCAGCAGGAGGTCGTCGTCGATCTCCAGATCGCGCTCGCGGTCATTCTGCCGGCCGGCGGTGGCGCCCCCGCCGGTAAAGTATCCGGCCACCTGGAGGGCCGGAGCGGTGGAAAGCGGGGTGAGCGCGGTGCGCTTCCAGGTGTAGCCAATGTGCGTTTCGTGCAGCAGGTTGGCGCTCACGGTTTGCACGTTGCTCAGGCGCAGGTCGTACTCGGCGACACGGCTGCCGTAGCCGGCTTCGAGCAGCGTAAGCCCGCCCACACCCTGGTTGCCAAGGTCATTCACATTGGCCGAGAACGACAGCGTGACCACGTCCTGCGCGGCAGCCTGCCAGTCGCCGCGCGCCGAGGCGATCCACAGCCGCTGCGGCGCGGCGACCGTTTGGTGGACTGGAGTCCCCTCCCCGTTTGCGTCCAGCGCGACCGCGTTCACCACGTTGAATTCATCAATGTCGCGCTTTTCCAGCGCCAGGCTGAAGTCGCTTTTCCTCCGCAACACCGGCCCGTTCAGCTCAAAGCCGTAGCGGCGCTTGCTGGCCGGGGTCGCCGTGGTCGAGAACGGGTCGGTCGCATTGAAGCTGCCATCGCTGTCGGTAAAAAACAGTGCCCCGTGGTAAGTGTCCATGCCCGGCTTGGTAAAGATCTCGATGCGGCCGCCCTCGTACGGCGGGTCTTCGTACTCGGAGGAAAACATGTCGGGGTTGACGCGGATCGACGCGATGGACGACTTGGGCGGCAGCGCGCTTGAGTTCTGGAAGCCGTCGACCGTGATCTTGGCCTGCCCGGGCGCACCCCCGCTGGTGGCGGCCAGGATCTGCAGCTGCCGGGCGAAGTCGTCCGGGTCGTCCGCCAGCCCTTGCACGTCCTTGCTGGTCAGGGTGTGCGTGCCGGGGCCGTGGTCGGCGTCCATGGCTGTGGGGTCGTCGCCGACCTCGACCGAGGTGTCCACGCGCGCAATCGCGAGCCGGAAGTCGAGGTGAGCGGTTCCGCCTGCTTTGCCGATCAGCGCCGCCGTGCCGGGAGCAAAGCCGCCGGCCTGCGCGGTGACGGTGCCGGCTCCGGGCGCGACACACGGAGCCGCGAAGTGCCCGTTGCCGTCGGTAGCCGCGGTTTGCCCATCGGCAAAGCTGATCTGCGCCCCCGCGATCGCCGACCCGTTTGGATCAAGCACCATGCCCTCCACGCGGGTACCCTCCGCGCAGTGCTGCGCCAGGGCCGCGGGGCACAGCAGGCCGAGCGTCGCAGTCAGTATCCGGGTGTGGGTCCGTGTCATGGTCCATCCTTCCTGTGTGTGTGATTATCCTGCCGGAAAGCCTCCGGCCGGCCCAGTGCGTGTTGTCACCAAAGCGCGATGACACTTGTCACGCTGCGCTTCTCCCACCGGTACGCCGGATCCAAAGGTTTGGTTCACACGGGCGTTGGTAGACTCATCCCTGGGGACCGGTTGGTAGCCCCTTGTAACCTTTGCCAGGAAAGCAGCCGATTGAGCCTCCCTTCTGTTTCCGCCCCCGCGCAGCCGCTGAGCTTTCAGGAGCTGCTTCTTCGCCTGCAGCTTTTTTGGGCCGAGCAGGGCTGCGTGTTGCAGCAGCCATTTGACATTGAAGTCGGCGCAGGCACCATGGCCCCGGAAACGTTTTTGCGCGTGCTGGGCCCCAGGCCGGTGCGCCTGGCCTATGCGCAGCCGTCACGCCGGCCCGCGGACGGCCGCTACGGCGAGAACCCCAACCGGCTTTACAAGCACACCCAGTTCCAGGTTTTGTTGAAGCCGCCGCCGGCCGATGTGCAGGAGCTGTACCTCCGCTCGCTCGAAGCGCTCGGCATCGACCTCCGTGAGCACGACCTGAAGTTTGAGGAGGACAACTGGGAGTGGCACACCTTCGACACGATCAAGGGTGGTGCCTACCTGGTCGACCAGGACGCAGCCGAGATCATGTGCAAGGAGGCCATCGCCGCCGTTCTCGAGCTCGAGAAGATGGGGCTGCCGT
>CALMAN010000185.1 GCA_937859835.1 uncultured Acidipila sp.
GGGATCGCCGCGGGCCGGAGCGCGCCGGGGTGGCCGATGCGCTCCGGCAAGCGTCGGACGCGCACGCCACAGCTTGCCGTGAGACTGCCGACGGCGGCTGGTTCGGGCAGGTCCTGCGGCAGGTACAGCACCGGCGCCGCATTTGTCTTGGTGTCCACAAGCGATTTGCACTCGGTCATGGAGCGCTGGAGCTGGCCCCATGAGGCGTGGATGTAGGTATCGATCGAGCTTTGTGCGGGAGCGGCACTCTGCCCTCCAGCAGGGTGCGCCAACAAAAAGGCGAGCGCGGAAGCCAGGAGCAAGGCGAGGGTGCTGGGCGTATGTGGCATGCGTTCTGTGCAGATCCCCCGGGGTGTTCAAGAGCGGCGGCCAGGGCGCGAGCCGGCCCGTTTGGTCCGTGGCGCGATAGTAAATCAGCCAGGCAGCTTCGGGCACCTTCTATACTTGGACCCAGCCATGCATCTTGAACGGATCCTCGCGAGCACGCGCGCCACCGTAGCCGAGCGCAAGCGCGCCATCTCCGTTGCGTCGCTCGAAGCGAGGGCGCAGGCGCACCTGCCGCGAGGCTTTGCGCAGGCTCTGCGCAGGGCAGCAGCGCATGGCCCTGCCATCCTGGCCGAGATCAAGAAGGCATCGCCTTCCAAAGGGTTGATCCGCGCGGCGTTCGACCCACCGGAGCTTGCCCGGCAACTGCGCGCGGGCGGCGCGGCAGCTTTGTCTGTTCTGACCGACGAGCCTTTTTTTCACGGCAGTCTCGCGTATCTCGAGCAGGCCTCCGACGCCAGCGGGCTGCCATGCCTGCGCAAGGACTTCATTGTCGACCCGTACCAAATTGTGGAAGCGCGCGCGCACCGGGCCGATGCCATCCTGCTGATTGCCGCGGCGCTCACCGATGCGGAGCTTCGGTTATTTACCCGGCAGGCGCACGCGCTCGCGCTCGACGTTTTGTGTGAAGTACACACCGGTGCGGAGCTCGAGCGCGTCCGGGATCTTGGCTGCGATGCCTACGGCGTCAACAACCGCAATCTCCAAACCTTTCACGTCCGGCTTGAAACGTCGCTCGAACTCGCGGCGCTTCTTCCGGAAAGCGCCGTGCGCATCGCGGAAAGCGGGATCGGCTCGCGTGCCGACATCCATCGCCTGCGTGCGGTCGGCTTCGACGCTTTTCTGATCGGGGAGTCCTTGATGCGGATGCCCGACCCCGGCGCCGCGCTGGCTGCCTGGCTCGAGCCTGCCGGCGCGCCGGCGCGGTAGCGCCCATGTGGGTCAAGATTTGTGGCAACACGTCGCTTGAAGACGCGCTCGTCGCGGTCGACGCAGGCGCCGACGCGCTCGGCTTTGTGTTCGCGTCCAGCCCGCGTCAAGTCACGGTGGCGCAAACGCGCGCCATCACCGCGCGGCTGCCCGATGGCGTGGAAAAGTATGGCGTCTTTGTCCGCGCCACCTTTGAGCAGATCCTCGCTACCGTAGACGCGGCGGGGCTAAGCGGCGTGCAGATCCATGCGACCGAGGACCCCCTGCTGGCAACGCGGATTCGGGAGCACTTCAGCGCTGTTCCAGGGCGCAAGCGCCTGGGCCTGCTTCGCACGCTGCACTATTCCAGCGAGCCCGGCGTTTTTGCGACGGAACTCGCGGAACTGATGCAGGACCACTCCCTGGACGCCGCGCTGATCGACTCGCGCACAGCAGCGGCAGAGGGCGGCACCGGCCTGCGCTTCCACTGGGCGCAGGCAAGCGGTGCGGTGCTCCGGGCTGCGCCGCATCTGCGGGTGATTGTTGCAGGCGGCCTTGCCCCGGACAACGTGGCAGAAGCCATTGCGACCCTGCGTCCTTGGGGAGTGGACGTTGTGAGCGGCGTGGAGGCGACGCCGGGCCGCAAGGACCCGGCAAAGGTGCGCTCTTTCATAGACCGCGCCCGCGCCACGGCGCGAGCACTCACCGCAGCCGCACCGCGCGTCAGCTAGGCGGGAGGCCAGCCGGAGGAGCGAGCCGCGAGCCGTTGCCAGGGATTGCTGACCTTTGCCCGGAGTCCGGGAGCGGTGCGGGCAAAGAAAAGGCTCCGGGCCTGGCCCGGAGCCTTTTCCTTTGAACAGCCTGCGCCAGCTAAATCTGCGAAACGCGGCCTCGTGTGATCAGGCGGAGCAGAAAGGTGAACAGCACTGCGCCGATCACAGCAACGACGATGCTGTAGATCAGGCCGCCCGAACCCGCGAACCCCAGATGGGACATAACAAAGCCGCCCACAAGCGCGCCAATGATGCCGATGATGATGTCCATGATGGCGCCATAGCCGCCGCCGCTCATGATCTTGCCAGTCAGCCAACCCGCAATCAAGCCGACGATAATCCACCAGATGAATCCGTGTCCCATAGGGGTGTTCCTCTTTCATGCGTACTCTAGATGCGACTACTTGTGAGTTGGTGATGCGATCAAACGTTGCCTGCCGCGGACGGTGGAAAGGTAACTAGCGGGCGATTACCCCTTGCTTCCTGCAGCTGCGGTGCCGCGCGTTGGAATGCACGCTGCCGTTTTGCCCCGGCCGGGCCACCGCCGTTGTACGCAGGTTCGGATGCTACACTCGCCCAATGCCGCCGCACAGCCGCCTGCTTTTCCTGCTGC
>CALMAN010000186.1:0-6369 GCA_937859835.1 uncultured Acidipila sp.
GACGTTCTTGAAGACGTTCTTGAGGACGTCCGGCCGGCTCCGCGGCTGCGCCGGCCCGGTGCGTTCGCGCCGCCTGGACACGCTCGCGAAGGCGCGAGCGGTTGGCGGGTGCGGGTGTACCCTCCGCCGGGCGCGAGTTCCAAACGTGGTCTTCAGCCGCGGCGATCGCTTCGAGGCTGCGCCCGGTGGCCACGCTGTCCGGCGACTGCTCGGTGATGGGCGGAGCGGTGTCCGGCCGCTCCTGGCCGTCGTGCTCCTTGATCAGCAGCCAGTTCGGCTTCCCGGCCTGCTCCCCGGCGCGGGGCTTCATGCGCACCAGGGTCCAGCGCCCTTCCAGCTTTTGCCCGTGCAGCGTGAACTTGACGGTGCCCTTGCGCAGGCCCTCGTCGAAATCATGGTCCGGCAGCGGCTCCCAGGTGCCCTGGTCCCAGAGCATCACGGTTCCACCCCCGTACTGACCCTTGGGGATGGTCCCCTCAAAGCCGCCGTACTCCATCGGGTGGTCCTCGACCTCGACGGCCAGGCGCCGGTCATGGGTGTTGTAGCTGGGGCCCTTCGCGCAGGCCCAGCTCTTCAGAACGCCCCGCCAGCCCAGGCGGAAGTCATAGTGCAGCCGGGTCGCGGCATGCTTCTGGATCACAAACGGCAGGCCGCCCGCCGGCATCCAGGGCACGCCGGTTGCCGCGCCGCCTTCCCCATTCGGCTCCGCCGTGACTTGGAAGTCGCGCATGGCCCGGTAGCGGGCGAGCTGTTCGTCCACCTCGGCCTGGGCGGAAGAAGGCTGGCTTTTCGCAGGGGCCTTTGCCGAAGTTTTTCGAGGCGCCATCCCGAACCTCGAACCTAGAAGTGGTGGAACCGTTCTTCAGATACCGGACCCGGCTTGGGCCGAGGCCCGACCTCGCGCGCGAGCGAGCGGGTCACCAGGTCGCGCGACCCGAGGCCCACCGCCAGCGAAAGCGCAAACACGATGCCGCCAAAGAGGATGCCAAAGGCCAGGTCCACAATGCGGCCCCCGATCGCCAGGTGATCGAGCACCATCGCGGCCGTCAGCACCAGCACCAGCCACTTGACCCCGGTACCCAGCAGCCGTGCGTACTGGAGGTTCATGTTGACGCCCGAAATCAGCACCGAGCGGCCCAGCACCCGGGCAATCAGGGTTCCGGCAAAGAGCAGGATCAGCGCGCCCACCACGCGGGGCACGTAGGAGAACACGTAGGCGGAAACGCCGACGTCGGACGAGCCGGCCTCAAAGGCCGAAATCCCCACCAGCACACCCAGCAGGAAAATGCCCCAGAAGACGATCCGGGCAACCAGGCGCGAGGGGGATTGGGTCCACTCGGAAAGGTTTTCGTTGCCTTCAAAGCGCGCATCGAAGCGCAGCGCCGCCAGCACCCGCTGCGTGGCCCAGGCCAGCCCCGCACCGATGGCGGCAAAAATCAACAGCACCAGCACAAAGGCAGCGATGCCGGGAAGCAGCGTAACGATTTTGGTAACGACCCTGCCCACCGAGTCCTGCAAGGATTGCGCGATTTGTTCACCCATGACTCTGTCCTTTCTCTCCCCGTGCTGCGCTCGGACCCTTTACGGATTGAAGCGGTCGGGCCAGCGCCAGCGGCGCACCAGGTAGGGCTTGCCGTCTTCAAAAGCGCGCGCCAGGCGCTCGGTGCGGGCTTCGGCGATAAAGGCCGGATCCGCCTTGGCCTCGTTCACGAACGAAGCCACCCAGCCCAGGTACAGCGGCGTCAGGGCGCCCAGCAGGTGGGTGCGGTTGATGGTCCGGAGCCGGTAGCTGAGGGCGAAATCGTAGATAATGCGCACCCACAGCTCGTCGGGCATGCGGAACTTGTCCGGCGCAAGCAGGGCAAGGCGCTTCAGATCGAGCAGGGAAACCGGCGGAAGCACCATGCCCCAAACGTCCTGCAGGCTGCGGGAGCCGAGCAGAAACGAGTTGATCATCGGGCCCGTGTCGATCGAGTGCGCTTCGGTGGCCGCCGGCCCGCGGCTCGTCAGGGGTGTCGGCGCTTGCACGGCGGGACGGATCCGCTGCCAGAGCGGGGCGTGCGCTTCCATCTCGGCAAACGCAGAGCCGGCCAGCTGGGTGATCGCGGCGCTCAGGTCGACTCCGGGCGGCGCGGGATGCTGGAGCCCGAGCTCTGCTTCGACCACCACCGCGTCCAGGCCCGCCGCGACCGTGGTAGGCCAAAGCACGGGCGAAACGCCGCTGTGGGCGCTCATGGCCAGCCGCGCGGCAACCCGGGGCGCCAGGGCAAAGTCCGGTGCGAGCGGGTAGCGCACGCGCTTGCCGTACAGGGCGCGGGTAAGCGGCGCCAGGATGCTGTGTGTCACGAGCGAGTCAAAGGGCCCCTGGGTGTAGCCCGCCATCACCAGGCCGGCACCCTCGGTGAGGATGGGCCGGGCTAGCTGCATCAGCATGGAAGGGGACAGCGCCGCCAGGTCAGGATGCAGCACCACCGTTGCCTGGGCCTGAGACTCGGCCGACAAGGCCAGCAGGGCTCCTTCCGCGGCGGCCGTCTGCACCCATGGCGAGGCGCCGCCTTCGCCTGACGGCAGCGGATACGACAGGAGGTCGACCCCGGGGCCGATGGTGACCCGCTCCGTGTCCGCCCCGGGGTAGGCGAGCGTGAGATGCGCTCCGCCGAGCATGCCGGAGCCTTCCAGCGTCGCGGCCCGGGCACGCAGCTGTTCTGCATCCACCGCGCCGCTGATCCCGGCAAACAGCGCCGACGCAGGCTGGGCGGCTGCGCGCGCGCTGTGCTGCGCTTCCAGCTCTTCCCCGTTGCCGCCAACCAGCTCGCGCTCCCTTACCACCGGCTCTGTGTCTATCTTCGACATGGGCGAATCTGTGCTCCAGCTTTCATGCTACGGGGCCGCGCGAGAGTTGCAAAATACCACCCAAGGGGATGCGCAGCCAGGCAGGGCGGTTGTTAAGCTCGTACACCAGCTCATACAGCGCTTTGTCGAGCAGGTACACGTCGAGCAGCTGCGAAAAGTCGGCCTGGTTCGCAGGGACGATGCTGCTGCCCGCCGTTGTTCGCCGGTAGGAGTCGAGGAACTCGCCCGCCACGGCTGCTTCCCACAGCCGCGCCCAGGGCTCCAGCTGGTCGTAGTCCTGCGGCCGGCGCTGGGTGCTGCGGGCAAGCGCGGCGTAGGCGGCATAGGAAAAGGAGCGCAGCATTCCGGCTACGTCCTTCATCGGCGACTGCTTGGCACGGCGCTCGGCCAGCGAGCGGGCAGGCTCGCCCTCGAAATCAAGCAGAACAAAGTCGCCCTTGGCGCGCAGCGTCTGCCCCAGGTGGTAGTCGCCGTGCACCCGGGTGCGCAGCGCCCCGGCCCCGGCGCTCGGGAGCGCGGAGAACTTGTTCAGGATGGCCCGGCGACGGCTCAGCACCAGGCCCGCCAGCTCGACCGTGTTTTCCGTGGCGTCGCCAAGCCGTGCCAGGCTGCTGCGCAGCACGTCAAAGGCGTGGCTGCCGTGGGCCACAAGCCCCTTCTCGAGCATGCGGAGGTCATCGACGGACATCGGTTCGGGCCCGAATGCGGCATTGTCGGTGGGCTGGGCGAGGGCTAGGTGCATCTCGGCGGTCCGGCGGCCGAGCGTGCATGCCGCGTCCAGGTAGATCCCGGCCGCGTCCCGGGCATGCACCATGGCCGGGCTTGCGGACACGATGGGCGCGTCGGCTTTGGGTAGTTGCGCGGGCGGAAACTGCGACGCCCGTGCCCCTTCGTAGTAGCGATCCAGTTCCTCGAGCGTCCACTGCCAGCCGTCGCCTTCGTTGGCAACCAGGCCCTGCAGCATGGCCAGGGTCGCAGGCTCTTCGCCGTTGACCGTGTAGTCGATCGAGCCCCCAAAGGGAGCGATGTTGCGATAGTCCGAGGTTTCGGTCAGGTAGCGGCCGATCTCCACATCCGGGTTGGGGCCGAACTGGATGCGGCGGAACAGCTTCATGATGAGCCGGTCGCCGAAAAACAGGGACGTGTTACTTTGCTCGGCGGAAGAGCGCCGCGGCGGCAGCGTCGCGGCCTCGCCGCGCAGGCCGGCAAAGATGCTGGAAGGCGTCCCCCGCAGCGCGCCCTTGCGCATGGGCAACTCCCCGCCATGCGCGATGACCTCGAGCAGCGCGGTTCCCGCTTCCTCCGTGTACATGGCATCGGCGAGCAGGCCGCTCTTGCCCGGCGCCAGCACGCTGCCAAGGACCGCGGTCGGGGAAGAGTCGCGCAGGGCTGTGGCGGCTTCCCCGAAGAGGAGCGTAAGCGGCAGCAGGTAGACGTCCGGTTCCCCTTCCGTGTACTGGATCTCCAGCACCGCCAGCGCGATCGAGGACCCCGGGCTGAGCGGGCCCCAGTCGGTGACGACCGTGGACGCAATGGTGCGGCTTTTTGCGCCAAACCAGCGCTGGCGCGGCAGGTAGTCGGGCAGCAGGCGCTCTTCGAGGACGCGCCCTGAGGCGGCAAAGACGCTTTCCCAGTCGTGGTCGTGCCGCAGCGACAGCTGCGCGGCCCCGTCCGGCGCTTCTTCCCGTCCGTTGCGGGCCGGCGCAGGCTGCAGCTCCAGCCAGAAGAAGCCGTAGGAGGTAAGCGTCACGTGGTACGGCGCCTTGGTGATGGCCGGGAACTCCACATAGCCGAGCATCTCGACCGGCGTCATCCCTTCAAACTCGGCCAGGTCGAGCGTCACCGGCTGCGCGAAGCGCGACAGGTTGGCTACGCACAGGATGGTGGACTGCTCGTCTTCGCGCACATAGGCCAGAACCTTGCGATTCTCCGGGTGCAGAAACCGCAGCGTGCCCCGGCCGAAGACTTGGAAAAGCTTGCGCAGCGAGATCATGTTGCGCATCCAGCTCAGCAGACTGGAAGGGTCCGACTGCTGTGCCTCGACGTTGATCGCCTCGTAGCCCCAGACCGGGTCCATGATGACGGGCGAGAACAGCTTTGCCGGGACGGCGCGCGAAAAGCCGGCGTTGCGGTCGCCCGACCACTGCATCGGCGTCCGGACGCCGTTGCGATCGCCGAGGTAGATGTTGTCGCCCATGCCAATCTCGTCGCCGTAGTACAGGATGGGCGTGCCGGGGAAGGAAAACAGGAGCGAGTTGAGCAGCTCTATGCGGCGGCGATTGTTGTCGAGCAGGGGCGCCAGCCGGCGGCGGATGCCGATGTTGATGCGCATGCGCGGGTCGGCCGAGTAGGCCAGGTACATGTAGTCCCGCTCCTCGTCCGAAACCATTTCAAGCGTCAGCTCGTCGTGGTTGCGCAGGAAAATCCCCCACTGGCAGCTTTCAGGGATGTCCGGGGTTTGCGCCATGATGTCGGTGATGGGCAGCCGGTCTTCCTGCCGGAGCGCCATGTAGATGCGCGGCATCAGCGGGAAATGGAACGCCATGTGACACTCGTCGCCGTCGCCAAAGTAGGGCCGCACGTCTTCGGGCCACTGGTTGGCTTCGGCGAGGATGAGCCGGCCTTCATAGCCGTCGTCGATCGCTTTGCGGATGGCCTTGATGGCCGCGTGGGTTTCGGGCAAGTTCTCGCAGTTGGTGCCGTCGCGCTCGATCAGGTACGGAATGGCGTCCATGCGCAGCCCGTCCACGCCCATGTCGAGCCAGAACCGCATGATGTCGATGACTTCCTGGACGACCCGGGGATTGTCAAAGTTGAGATCAGGCTGGTGCGAGAAAAAGCGGTGCCAGTAGTACGCGTTTGCAACCGGGTCCCAGGTCCAGTTGGACTTTTCGGTATCGGTGAAGATGATGCGGGCGTCCTTGTAGAGCGCGTCCGTGTCGCTCCACACGTACATTTCGCGCTCCGGGGAGCCCGGGGGCGCACTGCGCGCGGCCTGGAACCAGGGGTGCTGGTCAGAGGTGTGGTTGATGACCAGCTCGACCATGACCTGCATGCCGCGGTCGTGGGCAGCGTGGAGAAAGCGCTTGAACTCGTCGACAGTGCCGTAGCTCGGATTGACTGACAGGTAATCGGAAATGTCTTAGCCGTCGTCGCGCAGGGGAGACGGGAAAAAAGGCAGCAACCACAGGCAGGTGACGCCCAGGTCCTGCAGGTAATCGAGCTTGCCGAGCAGCCCGGGAAAGTCGCCGATCCCATCATTGTTTGAGTCCGCAAAGGCGCGGACATGGAGTTCGTAAAGGATGGCATCCTTGTACCAAAGTGGATCGGTAGCGCTTCCCTGCTGCTTCAAACCCCTGCCTCCTGCGTGTTGGTCTTGCTTGTTCTCGAACCCGGAGCGTGCGTGCGGGCTAGCCTTGAGCGCGGCGAGGGACCTGGCGGCGCCCCGCGCTCAACACGCGAACCAGGCGCCCCGGATCCCCAGGCCGGGCACTCGCGGTCGGGCGCGCGGCTCGT
>CALMAN010000186.1:6469-10953 GCA_937859835.1 uncultured Acidipila sp.
CATCATGCACCTGGGCTGCCGCGGACCACAAAGATGTGCGCCGGCTGCACGTCCGGGTCAAGCGCCACCCAGTTACTTGGTCCGCGCCAGCTGTAGGCGGCGCCTGAAAGCAGGTCGTCGACCGTGTACGTCGAGGCGTCGGTCAGCCCAAGTTGGGCGGTGTCGAGGTACAGCCAGCCGGTCTGCCGGTGGAAGGGGTCCAGGTTCACCACGGTCAGGACGACGTTGCCGCCATCGAGGGAGCGCTTGCTGTAGGCGATCAGCTGCGGGTTATCGGTTGTATGAAAGCGGAGCGACTGGTCAAAGGTTGCAAAGGCAGGCTGCTCGCGCCGGGCCTGATTGACGGCAGCAAGCAAACGCGCCATGGGGCTGTCGAGCGAAAGCGGCCAGTGCTTGATCTCGTACTTTTCGGAGTCGAGATATTCTTCGCCGCCGGCGCGGTACGGGGTATCCACAAGGTTCTCGTACACCCCGCCGTAGATGCCGTAGGACGAACACAGCGTCGCAGCCAGTACGAGCCGGAGGGCAAAGGCAGCCCGGCCGCCGGTTTGGAGGTTGAGCGGGTTGATGTCCGGCGTGTTCGGCCAAAAGTTGGGCCGGAAGTACTGCCACTGCTCGGTTTGGGTCAGCTCGGTCAGGTACTGTTCCAGCTCGGCCTTGGTGGTTCGCCACGAAAAGTACGTGTAGCTCTGCGAAAAGCCGAGTTTTGCCAGCTGCTCCATCACGCGCGGACGGGTAAAGGCTTCGGCCAAAAACAGCGCGTCCGGGTATTGCCGCTTCACCGAGGCGATACACCAGTGCCAGAAGCCGAACGCCTTGGTATGGGGGTTGTCGACGCGAAAGATCCGAACGCCGCGCTCGGCCCAGAAGAGAAACACCTCGGCCAAAGCGTCCCACAGCCCTTCCCAGTCTTCGCTTTCAAAGTCGAGCGGGTAGATGTCCTGGTACTTCTTGGGAGGGTTCTCCGCGTACTGCACCGAGCCATCGGCCCGATGCTTGAACCAGGTCGGGTGCTCGGCGACCCAGGGGTGGTCGGGCGAGCACTGAAAGGCGATGTCGAGCGCCAGCTCGATCCCATGCTCGGCAGCCGCGGCCCGGAGGTGCTCAAAGTCGTCAAACGTGCCCAGCTCCGGCAGAATGCCGGTGTGCCCGCCCTCTGCCGCCCCGATCGCCCAGGGGCTGCCCACGTCCCCATCTCCAGCGGTTACGGTGTTGTTTTTGCCCTTGCGGAACGCCTGGCCGATGGGATGGATGGGGGGCATATAGAGCACATCAAAGCCGAGCGCCTCGAGGTACGGCAGCTTCGCTTCCACATCGCGCAGGGTGCCGTGGGTCGCGGCATCCGCCCCTTGGGAGCGTGGAAACAGTTCGTACCAGGTCGACACGCGAGCGCGAAGGCGGTCCACGTGGACCTCGAGGGTCCGGCCGTACCGGGTTTCGAGTTCCGCGTCCGGGTAGAGCGCAGCCACGGCACGCAGCTCCGGCGCAAGTGCGGGCGCAGTCAGCTCGGCGCGGCGCGCCTCCGCCTCGCCACTTTTTTCAAGCGCCCCAAGCTCTTCCCCGTTGCGGCGCAGCAGCTTGGCGGCCGCAGCCAGCGTACGCGCGTCCTTGCCCCTGGCCCGTTCCGCGTACTGGTCCACAATCAGGCTGCCGGTTTGGAGCTCGAGGGCGACATCCTGGCCGGCCTTGAACTTCTTCGCAAGACCGTCCTGCCAGGTATCCAGGTGGTCGATGCTGGCCGCCAGGGTGTACTCGTAACGCCCGGGCTCCGGCACCGGGAAGCTCGCGCGCCACCGGTCGTTTCCCAAGGAGTCCATGGGCACCCGGTTCCAGTCCTTTGCGCTTCCGCCCCGAAACAGCAGCCGGGCCTCCAGGTGGTCGTGCCCGTCGCCGAAGATGTCGGCCTCGACCGTAACTGCTTCGCCGCAAACACGCTTGATGGGGAAGCGCCCTCCATCGATCTCGGGTTGCACGTGCTCGATCACCACGCGCTTTCGCCCCTCATCCCCCTTGGAAAGGTTTTTGCGAAGCTCTCGTTTTCCGCCTGCCATCGGGTCCTCTCGTCATTGACTATACGTCGCCGGCCAGATTGCTGACTGTGCCTGCCCAAGCTCGGACTCGCCGGGCAGTGTGGAAGAAGAAGCGAGGAAAGCTGATGCGATTGCCCTCTGCGGCCGATAAAGAGCGCCAAGGGGGAAATGCACCATGAAGAGCTTTCACACGCAGATTCTTACCATTGAAGGCATGGACAGGGAGGAATCCGTGCACGGCGTCACCCATGCGCTGGGTGAGGTGCCGAGCGTGCGCATCGACAAGGTCGAAAGAGGCCGGGCGCGGGTTCTGGCTGAGCCGGCCAGTGAACCGCCCATGCGCAAGGCTCTTGAGAACGCTGGCTTCACGCTAAGCTCGACGGAGGTTGAGGAGTAGGGGCCCGGTTAGTCCTGGCCCTGCGTAGCCTAGGCCAGGTGTTGAAAGATATTGTTCAACGACTCAGCCCAGGCCGGATGTGCAAACACCGCGTCGCGCAGCGCGGGGTACGGAAGCTTGCCGAGGATGGCTATCTCCAGCATGGCGGCGATCTCGCCACCCTCGCCGGCCAGCACAGCCGCGCCCAAGATTTGCTCTGTATCGCGGTCGACCACGACCTTCATCAGGCCGCGGTCTTCCCCGGTCTCGTACGCGCGCGCGATAGAGCTGGCCGGCATGGTCGCAACCTGGACCGGGTAGCCGGCTTTTCTGGCTTCCGCTTCGGTCATTCCGATGCGGCCCAACTCCGGGTCGGTGAAGATCGTGTACGGTACGGGGCGATCCTTGGTGGTGCGATGGCCGCCTTCGAGCAGGTTCGCTTTGAGGATCCGGTAGTCGTCATAGGAGATGTGAGTAAAGGCCGGCCCGCCCTTCACATCGCCAAGCGCGTACACGCCAGGGGCGCTGGTTTCGAGACGGTCGTTGACCGGGATGAAGCCATGCTTGTCGACTTCGATCCCAGCCGCTTCGAGCTGAAGCGCGTCCGTGTTCGGCGTGCGCCCGGCAGCCAGCAGCAGGTGCGAACCGGCGAGCTCGTGCTCGCCTTCGTCCTCCGTATGTACGGTAAGGCTGATGCCGGCGCCGGTGTTCCCGGCCGCCACGGCTTTCGCGTTCACCATGACCTGGATTCCGTCTTCGGCGAAGATCTTGCGGAGCGCCTCGGCGACGTCGGGATCCTCGCGCGGCAGCAGCTGCGGCGCATGGCTGACGACAGTAACCTCGGCGCCAAAGCGACGAAACATCTGCGCAAACTCAGCCGCGATGTAGCTGCCGCCCAGGATCAGCAGGTGCCGTGGCACCTCGTCGAGCTCCATAACGGTTTCATTGGTCAGGTAGGGCACTGCTTCCAGTCCCAGGCCGGGAGGCGTGAGGGAACGCAGGCCGGTGTTGATAAAGATGTTCTTTGCTGCAAAAACACGGTCGGCGCCGCCGTCGTTGGGAGCGACCTCGATGGTTTGCGGCCCAGCAAAGCGGCCCAGGCCCCAGACCAGCTCGATCCCGCCGGTGCCTTCGAGCTTCCGCTCGCTGCCCGAGCGCCAAACGTCCAGCACCTTGCGCTTGCGGTCCCGAACAGCTGCCATGTCGGTCGAAACCGGGCCGGCGTGAATCCCGAAATCGGCTGCCCGCCGGGCCAGCGCGGCAACCTTGGCGCTCGCGATCATGGTTTTGGTCGGCGTGCACCCTTCGTTCACGCAGGTACCGCCGACATGCTTGCTTTCGACCAGGACTACGCGCTGCCCGCTCGCCGCCAGCGCTGCCGCGAGCGGATTGCCGGCCTGCCCCGAGCCGAGAATGACTGCGTCCACCTGCTCTGTCATAGCTTTTCCTCTCAGCGCTCAAAAGCGGGAAACAACAAACAGGGCGCCCCCGATCGTAATGGCATCCTCGGTGAGGGCGACCGGCAGGTCGGGGAGGCGCCCGGGCTGGGTAAGCGCGCGCCGCGCTGCGTAGCCGGCGAAGGTCCCGGCAATCGCGCCCACGGCGCCCAGCACCGCGGCAAGCGGCAGTCTGCTGCCGGCAACGGTAGCCAGCGCGGCGCCGCAGCCGGCGGCGAACAGGGTGCGCGCGGTGAGCGGACACAGCCCCGCGCGGGAAGGCGTTTGGGGGAGCTTGTCACCGACCAGTTCGCCGACCGCCAGAACAGAGAAAACCACGAGCGAAACCGGGTGCGTCAGAAACGCAAACGGCGTATGCGCGAGCGAAAACCAGCCCGCACGCGCGCCCCAGCACAGCACGGCCACCGGCGTAAGGGAGCGCAGGCCATTTAAGAACCCGAACGAAAGAACAAGCGAAGCGAAGATGGTTAGCGGCATACGGCTGTTTGGATGCAGCCGTGGCCGACGCCTTGGGCCGGGAACGGCCGAAGTCAATGAAGCCCGGCAGGACCTCGGTCTCCCGAAAAGCAGCCCACGCCGCCGGCGGGCTCTCGAGATCGGCGGGCGCACGCGGGCGGGAGG
>CALMAN010000187.1:0-8944 GCA_937859835.1 uncultured Acidipila sp.
GGCAGAGGGCGGAGCTGCTGGAGCCGAGGGCTGGCGGCGAAGCGGCGGACGAGGTCTTGCTGAGCGAGGTGCCGGCTCTGCGGACGATCCTGATGAATTTCGTGTTCTCACTGCGGAACGGGAGCCGATGACGCCGGAGGCGGTGCAGGAGCTGATCGCGCGAGCGGATGGATGTGCTCCAAAAGACGGGTTCCGGGTAGCGATCCTCGGCTACACGGTACCCACCGCCAAGCGTGAAGCCGGGTACGAGAAGCAGCCTAAGGAGGGCGTGGGGATCGTCATCTGCCATCCTCGGCTGGTGGAGACAGGCCTTCCCGACGCTGTACTTTTGCGAGACGGGCTACTCGCTCCACACACTTCGGCAGGCAAGCCGGCGATCGTGGCGGATCGGGCAGCAGCACCCTGTCCGGGTGAAGTTCCTGGCCTACAGCGGGACCATGCAGGAAACCTGCATCCGGCATATGGGCAAGAAGATGCTGGTCGCGCTCATGATGGAGGGCAAGTTCTCCGGGGAAGGGCTGCAATCGCTCGACGCCGATGAAGATCTGCTGACCGCCATGGCGCGCGAGCTGGTCGAGAAGGGCGGTGTTGGCGAAACAGCCGATGCTGTCTGGAAGAACCTGGAGCGCGAACGGGCCAAGCATGTACCTGCTCCCCCGCCACTGGCCGAGGTCATTACTCTGCCAGTCACTCCCGCACAGGACGCAATGCCGGAGATCGTTCCGGAGCCGGTCGAACTTTCGGCGCCTGCTGGCCTGCAGTTGGTCTTTCCTGCCAATTCACGTCCGAAGCGGAAAACTGCCCCGCTCTGGCCAACCGGTCACACCTGTGGCGAGCAGATGAGGCTGTTCGGCTAGTTCACTCCAACTGCTCTTGATCTAACACATCGAACCTGTTTCTCTCACTTAACATCTGCTTCTCCTTCTTCGCTTTGCGCTCTTCTTCCCGCCCTCTCTTTTCCTGCTCCATCGCCGCCTTTACGATTTTCGGATCAGCGCGAAGGATGCTATCCATAGCGGCATCGAAAGCATCCATTTCCGGCTTTTTCATACTCCCCTCCGACTTGGTCGCTCACCCAATGCCACATCAAGCGCGCCAACGAAAGCCCGCCGTATCGGCGTAGTAATTTGGATAAGCCGCACGCAAAGACTTCATGCTGTTCACTCCGACAAGAACTGCGTCCAACTCGTTAGATCGCTCTGATTGTTCAGTCTCAGCGACAGCCTTTGCGGCTTGCTTTTGATCAGAGAATCCGATCACCTGAATAGTGTCATTCGACACATCCAGAACCAACAATATCCATCGGGTCTGGTTGTTGTGTGTACGTGGAAAGGTTTTTAGGGTCCTCGCCCATCCGCGGAGCCTCTACCTTACATTCAATGGCGTGGTAAGCTCTCGCAGTTCTCGTCGCAGCTCCACCTCGTCGTCCGGGGTGCCGGGAACTAAGGGCTTGCCTTCTCTTAGGGCGAACGCGTTACCACCCAAAGAGAAGAACCGTCTCCGCTCGTCAGGACCTCCACCAAATTTGAGCAGTGATCGGGTAAACGTTGTTACAGTCTTTACTGCAGTAGAAAAAGGCGTGCTGCAACTGTGTACGTATCTGAATTTCTATTCTGTGTCCGTTCCAGTGCTCGTTCTTAGTGATTATGGCTTTGTAGCGTCCGACTGAGTGAACACCCCTGTACCCATCTACTTTGGGCGTACTGCCCGATGGTGGTCACGGTCGCTCCCCTCGCGGGAGCGTGGATTGAAACAAGGTAATAACTCTTAACACACCAAACCATAACTTACTAGTCGGTCCCCTCGCGGGAGCGTGGATTGAAACAGCAAGGTTGTGGATGAGACGGCGACCATCCCGGTCGCTCCCCTCGCGGGAGCGTGGATTGAAACATGTCGATAACGAGCGGGCCATCGTCCACAACTCCGTCGCTCCCCTCGCGGGAGCGTGGATTGAAACTACCGACTGAGGCATTTCCCTGATGACAAACCTAGTCGCTCCGCTCGCGGGAGCGTAGATTGAAACTGACTAACTCATAACATGGCGACTTATCACTTACGTCGCTTAGATCATGGGATGCTCCTTTCCTGTATCGCCTTTAACTCAGCTTGATCGCCTCTTCGAGGTCCAGTGAGCGTCACGCAGGCACGTGAAGCCATCGCGTACCGGCGCGAGACATACCATGCCGAACCTGCCCAGCTCGCCGAACTTGAGCCCGGCTGAAGCGGTCGCGAAGGATGGTGCGGGCGGAATCGCCTTCGGCTTGCTGATCAAACGCCAGCTGTTGGACGGGTACCATGAGGCCGGTCTATGCAGAGCGCATTCTGTGTCAGGTGTATATCTGCCAGCCAGGTTGCAATTCGCTTTTTCTTCGCTATAATGGTCGCTTATGGCAGTCACGCGCAGACAAAAGGAAGTCCTGGACTTCATCGGCAACTTCGTCGAACAGCATGGCTACTCACCGTCGTTTGAGGAGATCGCTCGCGGCCTGAGCCTGAAGTCCCTGGCCACCGTGCACAAGCATGTCACCAATCTCCAAACCAAGGGGGCGCTGCAACGCGGTCACAACCGAAGCCGCTCGATTGATGTTCTGCCTCAACGCTCGGCCCGGGTGGCGCAGCGGGGAAGCTTCCCGGAGGGGCTGCCCCTGATGGGGCGCATCGTCGCCGGGCTGCCGGTGGAGGCGATGCAAACCAGCGAAACGATCTCGCTGGCCGACATTGTGGGGAGCAAGGAAGTGTTTGCGCTCGAGGTGCGGGGAGACTCCATGCGCGAGGAGCACATCGTGGACGGGGACTACGTGCTGGTGGAGCGGACGCGGGCGGCGCGGGACGGTGAGATCGTGGTTGCGCTGGTGCGCGGCGCCGAGACTACCCTGAAGCGCTTCTACGTCGAGGGCGACGTGGTCCGGCTGCAGCCGGCCAACGCCGAGATGGAACCCATTTTTGTACCGGCGGGCCAGGTACAGGTGCAAGGCCGCGTGCTGGGCGTGCTTCGCAAGTACGCGTAGCAGGGCTGCGATCGCTGCGCAGAAACAGAACAGGCCCGGAGCGATCCGGGCCTGTTCTGTGTGCACACCACGTAGCTATCACGTACACACCACCTACGAAATTAACCACCGAGCGGATGCGTTAGGAAACAGAAGCGCTGCTTACCGCGCCAGGAGCAGAAACAAGCTTGTTGACCGACTTGGCTATGGTTTCCTTCGGCACGTACCCGACGATCTGATCGGCCAGCTTGCCATCCTTGAACAGCAGCAGCGCCGGGATGCCGCGAATGCCGTAACGCGCCGGTGTTGCTGAATTGCGATCGACGTCCATCTTCATGACCTTGAGCTGGCCCGTAAACTCCGTCGCCAGCTGATCGACGATTGGTGCAAGAGCCCGGCAGGGTCCGCACCACGCCGCCCAGAAATCTACCAGAACCGGCTTGTCAGACCGCAGGACTTCCGCTTCGAAACTGCTGTCGTTTACCTCGTGTACGCCTGCACCTGCCATGCTTGCTCTCCCTCTCCGACGCCTCAAAAGTCCTTGCTCGGGCCAAGGCCTGAATGCCCCCGAAGGGACACATTCAATAGATGCGCGCTTCCCGGAGATAGTCGCAGGCGCCAAAGCGAAAGCGCCCGTGCTCACGGAAGCCACGGGCGCAGGAGCAGCCCTCCCCCAGAGCTGCCCACTCGGCCAACATAGGTGGAGACGAGCGCACTGTAAAGGAATCTTCGGTAATCGCAGATTGGCTACTTACCCGTGTACTTGCTCGGAGGAGATGACCAGTAACTAAGGGAACTTCCCAGGTCACCCAGCGCCCGGCGCAAGCGTACGCGACGCACACACCTAGCGGAGCAGTGCCGGCTGGCTGGGCAGCCCGCACAGAAGAAAGCTGACCGCGGCGCCCCGGCCGCCCTCCGTGCGCGCAAGGACCTCGAACCGCGCGCCAGCGGCTGCGGACTCTTCCCGCAGCAGCAGCAGAACAGCGGAACCGGCACCGCTCAAGGTGACACTCAGGATGCCGCCCACCCCGGCCAAGGGCAGCAGCTGTTCCAAAAGCGGACACACCTGGGCACGGTAGGGCTGGTGCACCTGGTCGCGGGTGCCTGCACGCAGAAGCGTGCCATCGCCGCGGGCGAAGGCTGCTACCAGCAGCGCAACATGCTGGAGATTGGCGACCACGGCTTCGCGCCTGTACTCCGCGGGCAGCACAGAACGGGAAACAGGGGTCGGCAAGGCCTCGGCCGGCAGGACCAGCAGGGCGCGCCAGGCCGCAGGCGGTGCGAAGTGCGCGGCTTCTACCCGCCGCGGACCCGCATCGTTCGCATCCCCAAAGCCGGCGGCAACAAAGCCTCCCAGGCAGCAGGCCGCGGCATTGTCCGGGTGGCGCTCGAGCGCCGCTGCTTCGTCCAGCATGCGCCGCTCATCCCACCCCAAGCTGGCGAAGTGCGAGGCCAGGGCGACCGCAGCCAGTCGCGAAGCAGCCGAGGAACCACAACCCATGCCGAGCGGGATCTCGTTCCGGAGCTCGAGCGCGAGTGGTTGCGGCTCGCCCCCTGCGGAACGCCGCCAAACATCCCGGTAGGTATCGAGCAGCAGGTTACCTTCGAGAGCTGAGCAGATCTCCGGGCTTCGTCCAGTCGCCCGAATCGAGAAAGCGGGAGCAGCGACCGCCTCGATCTCCAAGTACAGGTCGAGCGCAAGGGCAAGCGTGTCGAAGCCAGGTCCGAGATTTGCGGACGTGGCCGGCAGGCGCAGAGAAAGGCTCACGCGGAGGTGTGCGCTGCGGGACTCCCGACTTCCATGGCCGCGAGGATGGCATCGGCATCGGCCGCCACCGGCAGCGACGGGCGGCGCGTGGCATCGATCGCGGCAGCGCGACTGCCAAGCTCGGAGGCTTCCAGGAGCTCCCCGCGGTGGTACCCGATCGTGTAGTCAGAATCCTTGAGCGTGTGCCCGGTCAGGAACAGGACAACCGAAGCCGAGGGCGCGATCTTTCCTGAGGCTTTCAGCTTTTTGAACCCGGCCAGGGTCACGGCGGATGCCGGCTCGCAGCCGATCCCCTCGAGGCCAAGCTCTGCTTTGGCGAGCGCGATCTCGCCTTCGGACACCTGCTCGCAATGGCCACCGGTGAGCCGCAGCACCCGCAGGGCTTTGCGCCAGGAAGCAGGATTGCCGATCTGGATCGCGCTGGCCCTGGTTTTGGCTGCCATGGGCGCAAGCGATCCCTGGCCGGATTGCTCGTGGATCAGCCGAAACAGCGGATTGGCCCCTTCCGCCTGGATGACGGACAAACGCGGCAACTGCCGGATGAGCCCCAGCTGCAGCAGCTCCTCAAAGCCCTTCCCGAGCGCAGACACATTGGCGAGGTTGCCCCCGGGCACGATGAGGTGGTCGGGCACGCCCCAGTTCATGGCTTCGGCCAGCTCAAAGGCAGGCGTCTTCTGCCCTTCCAGCCGGTACGGGTTCACCGAGTTGAGCAGAAACACGGGGGCGCGCCGCACCACTTCGGCCAGCACGCGCACGCAGCCGTCGAAGTCGGTGCGCAGCTGAAAGGTATGGGCGCCGTAGTCCATGGCCTGCGACAGCTTGCCCCAGGCGATTTTGCCCTCCGGAATGAGCACCAGCGCGCTCATGCCGGCGCGGGCGGCATAGGCAGCCATGGCAGCCGAGGTGTTGCCGGTCGATGCGCACGCAACCCAGCGGAACCCGTCTTCGTGCGCGACAGAAAGCGCGGCAGTCATGCCGGTGTCTTTGAAGGAACCGGTCGGGTTCATGCCCTGGTGCTTGGCGTACAACTGCTCATGGCCGAGCAAGCCCGCGCTGCGGCGGAGATGGTAGAGCGGCGTGTTGCCTTCGCGCAGGGTAACGACCTTGCCCAGGTCGCTCACAATCGGCAGCATCTCGCGAAAGCGCCATACCCCGCTTTGGTCAACCGCAGCGGAAGAAAGCCGTCGCCGCTGCCAGCGCTCGCGCAGCGCCGCTGCTCCATCCGGGAGGTTGGCGGTGCTGGTCATGTGGGGATAGCGGACCGCGTACAAGTCCCCACATCCGCAGCGAAGATCGCCCCGCAGCGAGCCGCGCGCCGCCGTGGCGCCGCAGCCGGTGCAGTGCAACTCATGAAGCGGTGGTGCGGCGAGGACGTCGCTGCTTGCCAGTGGTCCGTGCACCGAGGGGAGCATAGGCCTTTAATCTAGCATTGCCTCGAACAACATCGCGTGATTCCGATTACCAAGGAGTTCCCCGCCGGGAGAACCGCCTCGCTCACCGGGAAATCGTAGCAGGAGTCGGGAAGAAACGTATACTATCGGATATGGCACCGCCCCTTACTCCTCGGGAAGCCTCGCTCCGCCTGGGTATCTCGTACCCGACCATCAAGCAATGGCTTTACGGGGGAAAGATCAAGGCGACCAAGACGCCCGGCGGCCACTACCGCATCGACGAGAGTGAGCTGGACGCGCTTCTGCACAAGGCCAAGCGGCCCGAAACACCCAGGCGCGAGATGATGCGCACCATCTCCGGGCGCAACCAGCTGGTCGGCCGGGTGGTCGAGCTCAAGGTCGACGGACTGTTGGCGCAGGTAAAGATTTCGGTCGGCGGCCAGGTGCTTACCTCCATCATCACGGCCGACGCTGCGCGCGAACTGCACCTTGCCGTCGGGGAAACCGTTGCTGCCCTGGTGAAAGCGACCGAGGTAATGGTGCTGCGGCTATGACGCGCCGTCGCCAGGCTGCCGCCCTTGCCCTCGCGGTGCTGCTTCTCGTTGGCCGGAACGCACGCCAGAACGCGGGGCGGAACGCGATCGCGCAAACACCCCTGCCGCCGCCGCCGCTCCACATCGCCGCCGCGGCTGACCTCGAACCTGTGCTGCCCGCGGTTCTCGAGGCCTTCACAAAGCAGACGGGCATCCCCGCCCAGGCCACGTACCAAAGCTCGGCGACCCTGACGCAGCAAATCCTCGGTGGCGCCTCCATCGACCTTTTTCTGGCTGCCGACCTCGGTTTTCCGCAGCGGGTGATCGATGCCGGCCTGGCGACGGAAAGCCAGCCAGTGGTGTATGCCCGCGGCACGCTGGTGCTGTGGGCTCGCAAGGACGCCCCCGTGTTCCAGGGCCGACCGCTCTCGCTCGACACGCTGCGCGATCCGCGCCTCCAATCGGTCGCGATCGCGAACCCGGAAACGGCCCCATACGGCCGGGCCGCGCAGGCCGCCATCAACAAACTTTCCCTCCAGGCAACGCTTGCGCCCAAACTGCGGGTCGCCTCGAACATCGCGCAAGCCGCGCAGTACGTTGACTCGGGCAACGCCGAAGTGGGCTTTCTGTCGCTTACCAGCGCGAGCACGCCGCGCCTGATGAGCGATGGCGCCTTTGTGCCGGTGCCCGCCTCCGATTACCCGCCCATCCTGCAGGGGGCTGTTGTGCTTCGGCATGCCTCGGCGGCCGGCGTGGGCGATCGCTTTCTTGACTTTCTCCGGACCCCCGCCATGCGCACCCTGCTCCAGCAGAAGGGCTTGATGCCGCCCAGCTAGGCTGCGCCCGGCCACTCCGCATGATTGACACCCAGGCACTTTGGCTCACTCTGCGGCTGGCCGCGCTTACCTCGGTTCTGCTCCTCCTCATCACGGTGCCGTTGGCTGCCTGGCTGGTGCTGGGCCGGGCGCGCTGGCGCCCAGTGGCCGAAGCCCTGGCTATGGTGCCCCTGGTGCTGCCGCCCACCGTGCTTGGCTACTACCTGCTGGTGCTGCTGGGTCCGCGCACCGGCTTTGGCCGCTTTTGTGCGAACCTGCTGGGGCATCCGCTTGCGTTCTCCTTCGCGGGCCTGGTCGTCGGCTCCGTCTGCTACAGCCTGCCTTTCGCACTGCAGCCCTTGGTTGCCGGGTTTGCGCAGGTTCCGGCCGAGCTGCTGGAAGCCGCGCTGCTGCTGGGCGCCGGGCGCGGGCGCACCTTGTGGAGGGTCGTCCTTCCCCTGTCCCGTCGCGCGCTGCTGGCGAGCGGTTTGCTTGGCTTTGCCCATACCATCGGGGAGTTCGGAGTGGTGCTGATGATCGGCGGCGACATCCCCGGCGCAACCCGCACCCTTTCGATCGCATTGCTTGACCAGGTGCAAAGCTTTCAGTACGGCGCGGCCAATCGCACCGCCGCGCTGCTGCTGCTCAGTTCCCTGCTCGCGCTGATTGTGCTTTACAGCTCGCGCGAGCGGATCCTTCGCGCGAGCCGCGCGGCGTGAGCGACCTTGCCGTAGAGCTCGAGCACCGGGCCGGTTCCCTGCACCTCCAGGCCAGCCTCACGATGAAGGTCCACCGGGCTGCGCTGTTTGGCCCTTCTGGCGTCGGCAAAAGCACGCTGCTGCGCATCCTCGCCGGGCTGCTGCGTCCGGAACGGGGCCGCCTGCTCCACAACGGCCGCACCATGCTCGACACCGAGGCGGGCGTCAACCTGCCGCCGCAGCAACGGGGCATCGGGCTGCTCCCGCAAGGCACGGCACTGTTTCCGCACCTTTCCGTCGAGGAAAACCTACGCTTCGGGTTGCGCCGGCTTCCAGCGCATGAAAGGCAGCGCCGCGTGGACGAGCTCGCAGCCATGCTCGGGCTGGAACCACTCCGGCAGCGAACGCCCGGGCGGCTTTCCGGGGGCGAGCGGCAGCGCGTCGCGCTGGCCCGGGCGCTTGCACCGCGACCAGACCTGCTTCTGCTGGACGAGCCTTTCAGCGCGCTCGACGGAAAGCAGAAAGACGCGCTGTGGGAGACGCTCGACCCTTACCTTTCCGAGCACGGGATCAGCACCCTGCTGGTGTCGCATGATGCCGGGGAGGTTTGGGCCTACTCGGACGCGGTGATCCGGATGGAAAGCGGTACCGTGAGTGCGTGCGGGCCACCCTCGTCGATGCTCAGCCAGGAGCGGCAGCGCGCGCTCCGGCTGTTCGGGGCTTCCTGAAGCAGCGCTCCCGCTTGCCGGCCG
>CALMAN010000187.1:9044-16385 GCA_937859835.1 uncultured Acidipila sp.
GCGCGGAAGCTTCCGCACCCACAAAGACCGGCTCCGGCTCAAGCTGCACGCCGAAGCGCTCACCGACGCCCTTGACGATCAGGTCGCGGAGACGGAGCACCTCGGCCGCCGTGGCCTGGCCGCTGCGGTTTGTGAGCGCGAGTGTGTGCCGGGAGGACACAGCCGCGCCGCCCAGCCGAAAACCTTTCCGGAAGCCCGCCTGCTCGAGCAGCCATGCTGCCGGAAGCTTGCGCCGGGGTCGGCCCTCGGCGTCCGGTGGCGCGGGGTAGCTGGGCACGGGAGCCGGGAAAACCGAGGCGGCAACCGCTTGGTAGCCGGTCTCGGAGACGACCGGGTTTTTGAAAAACGAGCCCGCGCTGCGCGTGTCCGGGTCGCGCAGGGGCAGCGGGCCACCCTCGATCACCATCCCCTTGGCCTGACGGATGCGGCGCACAGCCCCGGCGGCCTCGGCCAGCGAGGGCGGCGTGGTGCGTCCCTCGAAATACCGCACGAGATCGGCATAGTCGAGCCGTGGCGGACCGTCCGGCGTCAGGCTGAAGTCGACCCGGGTGACCAGGTAGCGCCCGCGATCCGGCCCCGTGTTGAAGCGGCTTTGGCGGTAGCTGAACCCGCAGGCAGCGGAGGGAAAGGTCACGAACGCGCCGGCCTGCCGGTCATAGCAGCGCACCGCGGTAATTGTCTGCGCGACGTCCTGCCCGTAGGCGCCGACGTTCTGCACCGGCGTGCCGCCCACCATGCCAGGGATACCGGCCAGGCACTCCATGCCGGCGCAGCCAGCCTCGACGGTCTCGGTAACCAGGCTGTCCCAGTCCTCGCCGGCCCCGACTGAAAAGATGCGCTTGCTGGCCTCGTCCCAGGTGTGCACACCGCGCAGCGCCACCTGCAGGACCAGGCCGTCAAAGCCGGCATCGGCAACCAGCACGTTGCTTCCTCCGCCCAGCACAAACAGCGGCAGCCGGCGCCGCTCTGCCCACGCGCAGGCCCCGGCCAGTTCCGCTTCGCTCGCTACCGAGGCAAACCAGCGAGCCGGGCCGCCGATGCCAAAGGTCGTGTAGGGCGCCAGGGAGACGTTTTCTCGCAGGGAAAAACCCTGGGGCGCATGCGTGGCAGCGGAAGCGGCAAGAACAGCCATCGTAAGAAGAGAGTACCGCGTCGGCTCCCTCGGGCCCAGGCCCGCAGTTACAATAGAGTATGGCTGCGGCGTCAACCGCCCTTCCTCGAGAGGAGTTTCTATGTACCCAGAGATTATGGTTGTTCCGATGCGCGAAGAGCTGACCCGGGTCGGCATCCAGGAGGCACGTACTCCGGCCGAGGTCGAGGCCGCGCTTGCCCAGCCCGGCACCACGATGGTGGTCGTGAACTCGATCTGCGGCTGCGCTGCCGGCAAGATGCGCCCCGGCGTGCGCCTGGCCCTCCAGGGTGCGGTCAAGCCCGATCATTCCGTGACCGTCTTTGCTGGGCAGGACCGGGAAGCAACTGAAAAGGCTCGCTCGTACTTTGGCGCCAACCCGCCCACCTCGCCCGCGATCGCACTGCTGCGCGATGGGCAGTTGGTGTACCTGATGCAGCGCTACGCGATAGAAGCCAATACGGCGCAGGCCATTGGCGGCGAGCTGCAACGGGCGTTCCAGGAGTTTTGCGCGACGGCAAACGCCTAGCTTCCCGAGAGCGGCAAAGAGAAAGCCCGGCTTGCGCCGAGCGGAAACAGAAAAGCCCGGCTTGCGCCGAGCGGAAACAGAAAAGCCCGGCTTGCGCCGGGCTTTCTTCTTGCCTGCTGCCGGGTTAGGTGGTCTTGATGGTGCCGTTCAAGCCCGCCGGGAAGAACCCGCCGCTGCTTACCCCGGTCTGGCCCGGTGCTGCATACACCACCTGCAGGACCTCCGAAGCATTGCGAGCCGTGTTCAGACCGGTAATCGGGCTGGTGTTGAAGATCTGGTTGCCGGAAAGGATGGGCGGCCGGTCATACTGATCGACCGGGCTCGAGGTGACGCCCTTCATGATGCAGAACTGCCGCAGCGCTGCTTCATGCTGCCCTTCCGTGTCGTGGATGCGGGCCGCGTACTCGACAGCGAGCACGTTGGTGCTGAGGTACTGAATGCCGCCCTCGTACGCGCTGGTGCCCACGGTTTCAAGCTGACGCGCAAGCGCGAGGAAGCTGTTGTCGCCGCTTGGTGTGCCCATGGCCGCCAGGTTGAGCGCCGGCGCCGCCACGGGGGTAAGCCCAAAGGCCAGCATGCCGTTGCGCAGGAACATGACGTGCGCTGCCTCATCGGCCGCTAACTGGTTGGCCAGTGCCGCGACGTTCGGGTCGGTGAACGTGACCTTAGCGCCCCCGGTTACCGTACCCGCACCCGGGCCCGTGACGGACGCAGGCAGGCCGGCACCGGTGGTGATGTAGGCGTAGAAGTTTGCCTCGAAGTACTCGAGGTTCAGGGCGAAGTTCAGCACGTCCGCGATGGCGGGTACCGGGCCCGTGGACGGGTCGACACCAATGATGCCGGTGCAGCCGGCCAGGCCAAGGGTGCTCGCTGCGCCTGCGGTCAAGCCGGCTGCCTGCAGAAAGCGCCGTCTGTTTACTTTGCCCTTAAGTGGATTCCCGGCGAGCAGCCCGGCGTCGTTTTGTACTTCTTCTGTCTGGTTCAACATGTCTCTATCTCTCCATCGCCTGTTTCCGAGTTCGCTAACCAACGTTGCAGTCCTTCAGGACCGCGCTTCTCTTCCCGGCCGATTGCGCGCTACGTTGTGGTGATTGCGCCGTTCACGCCCTTCGGGAAGAAGCCGCCAGAGGCGATGCCGGTTGCCGGATTAACGGTCGCCGGGGTGCTTGCGCCGTACACGATACCAAGCACCTGCGAAGGCGTCAGGATCGGACCAAGCGCAGGACCGCCGCCGCTCAGGGAGGGTGCCGTGGTGGTTGGGGTGATGGTGAAGTAGGCGGGATTCGGCACCGGCACCGGCGGCACATCCATTGCGTCGACCATGGGCGAGAGCACGCCCTGCAGCGCGCACAGTACGTTGATGCCGCCCAGGTGCTGCGCCTCGGCGCCGAGAATCTGCCCGGCCACGGTGAGCGCGAGGGGATTGATCGCCAGGTACTGCGCGCCCCCTGTGTAGGCGCCGTTGCCTACGGTAGTAAATTGCCGGGCCACGGCGAGGAACTGTGCCTGGGTTGTGATCGACATCTTGCCGCCTAGCGAATAGTCAATCATCGGCTGGTTGATGGGCGTGCCGCCAAGCTGAAAGATCGCCGCGCGCAGCAACTCGATGTGGTGCGTTTCATCGGCGACCAGGTTCTGCACGGTAGCAAGGGTTTGCGCGTCGAAGCTGATCGGGGAAGGCAGACCAAGCGTCGGCGCCCCTGCGCCCAGATACGCGGTGAGCGGCTGGCTCCCGGTGACCGCGATGTACAGGTTCGCTTCGAGGTACTCGAAGTTGAGTGCAAAGTTCAGCACATCGACGATGGACGGTCCGGCTGCGGCCTGCGCCTTTGCCGCGGGCGAGTAGGCAAGCAGGCCGGCTGCGGCCGCGGCTGCACCAAGGGCTGTAATGCTTGAGAAAAACGAGCGGCGATTGAGGGACTGCACACTTCCGTCGAGTTCAAGAACAGCAAGGTCGGTCTTTAACTGTTCTTCAGTGACCTGTTCGCTGGGACAGAGTGGGGAGTTAACAAGTTTTTGTGGCACGGGCTAAGCCTCCTGGGCATCGTGGCTACGGTATCCGGCGCGAGAAACACTTCGCTCGCGGACTTGCGTTCGCTACCGAGTAAGGATGCCACTTGCCCGAGGAAACTTTCTCCTTGTTACCATTTTCCCTGTTCACTGGGTGAAGAACAAAATTAGAGGCTTAAGTGAAACCGAATACCTTGCTGAAACGTAGGCGTGCACTGTTAGCGACTTACCGGCAGGTTACAACAAGGTAACTTAGCGACGCACAAACCCAGCTGCTCAGGAGTAACCTGAGGTACGCTCAGTTGGCATGTGCTGCACTTTGCTATGTTTCACCGAGTAGCGAAAGTAGATCACAAAGCCGATCACCAGCCAGATCCCCACAACCTCCCAGGTAAGCAGGGGCAGGTTGTACATGAGGTAGAACGCGCTCAGGATGCTGAGGATCGGCACCAGCGGGACCAGAGGAGTTTTGAACGGCCGCTGCAAATCCGGCTGGCGGATGCGCAGGATCCAAACCCCGGCCGAGACGATCGTAAACGCGAGCAGCGTACCCATGTTGACGAGCTTTGAAAGCTTGTCAATCGGCAGCAGCGCAGGCAAAAACGCAACAACGGTGCCCACGACGATCGTGGACAGCCACGGCGTGCGGAAGCGCGGATGGATCGCGGAGGCCCACTGGGGGAGCAGGCCGTCCTTGGACATGGAGTAGAAAATGCGGGACTGGCCGAGGAGCATCACCAGCATCACGGTGAACAAACCGAAGACCGCGCCGACTTTTACCAGCAGCGAGCCCCAAGCAACGCCCGTAACATCGATGCCGATCGCGACCGGCTCGGCGACGTTGAGGGTGCGGTAGTCGACCAGGCCGGTGAGGATAAGCGACACGATGATGTAAAGAAAGGTGCAGACCACGAGCGAGCCGAGAATCCCGATGGGCATGTCGCGGCTTGGATTTTTCGCTTCCTGCGCTGCGGTCGACACGGCGTCAAACCCGATGTAGGCGAAAAACACCGAAGCCGCGCCTGCCGCGATGCCTGAAATGCCGTAGTGCTCCGGGCCCGTGTTCGGCGGGATAAAGGGGTGCCAGTTACGCGCCGTAAACTGCGGATGATGCAGCAGGAATAACCCACCGATCACAATAAACACACCCACAATGCCGAGCTTGACAATCACAATGAACGAGTTGAGGTTGGCCGATTCCTTGATGCCGATGACCAGGATCGAGGTGACGATGGTGATGATCAGAAACGCGACGACATTGAAGAGCCCGGTGACGTGCGGGAGAGCTGCCGTGCCGGTGCCGGGAGGCAGCGCGGTTACCGGCAGCCATCGACCGTGGACCAGGTAAATGGTTTCCCCGTAGATGGCGGTAAAGCGGGCGAGCGCAGGGGACGGCGTAAAGCCGAGCTGCTGCAGGAGGCTCATGAAGTAGCCGGACCACCCGGAGGCGACCGTGGCCGCGCCAAAGGCGTACTCAAGCACCAGATCCCAGCCGATAATCCAGGCTACAAACTCGCCAAGGGTGGCATAGCCGTAGGTGTAGGCTGAGCCGGCGATGGGGATGATGGAGGCGAACTCCGCATAGCAAAGCCCGGCAAAGGCGCAGGTGATGCCGGCGACCACGAAGGAAAGTGCAATGGCCGGCCCCGCGTTGATGGCCGCGGCCTGGCCGATGAGCACAAAGATGCCGGTGCCGATGATAGCGCCGATGCCGAGCGTGATCAGGTTGAGCGCGCCGAGCGAGCGCGTCAGCGTGTGTTCGCCTTCTTCGCCGGCCTCGTTCTTGAGCACCGAAAACGGTTTGGTTGCCAGCAGATTCGCCATCAGCGGAGCCCTTCCCTTTCCTTTGTCAGTTAGCTTGCGTCCTGCCGCGCAGGCTGCGCGGCGCGCGACCAGAACCAGTACACCGGCATGCCGAGCAAGACCAGGAACAGGCCCGGCCAGGTGTACTGCGGCTTGTAGCGCAGCAGCGCGTAGCAAATCGTGGCGGCCATGAGCAGGTACACGGCGGGCAGCACTGGATAGCCAAAGGCGCGGTAGGGTCGCTCGGCTTGGGGGCGACGCACGCGCAGCACAAACAGGCTCGTGATGGTGAGGATGTAGAAGACCAGCTCCGCGCAGATGATGTAGTCAAGCAGCTGCCCGTACGAGCCGGAAACGCAAAGAAAGCAGGTCCACACTGCCTGGATCACGAGCGATGCAACCGGCGTCTTGTAGCGCGGATGCAGGCGGCCCGTCCTTTTGAAAAACAGGCCGTCGCGGCTCATGGCGTAGTACACGCGCGCGCCGGCCAGGATCAGCCCGTTCGCGCAGCCAAAGGTAGAGATCAGGATCGCGCCGGCCATCAGGTACGCGCCGGAGCTGTGGAAGATTTGTTCAAGGACCGCGGTGGCGACGCGATCTTCGCTGCTGTACTGGATGCCTCGCGCCAGCGCGGTTGCCCCCTGCGGGTCGCCGGCAAGCGGAAGCGCAAACAGGTACACGAAGTTTGAAAGCACGTACAAGGCGAGCACGATGCCCGTACCCAGCACCAGCGACAGGGGGAGATTCCGGCTGGGGTTGCGAACCTCCCCGGCCGTAAAGGTCACGTTATTCCAGGCATCGGCTGAAAACAGCGAGCCTGTTTGCACCACCGCCAGCATGGTCACGATGCCGACCAGGGTCACCGGGCCCGCGCCACCGGCAGACAGCGGGTAGAGGGTGTGCAGCCCGGCGCCGCGCCAAAACGCGCCCGCGCTGAAGTTGGCCAGCATCGCCGTGTGATTGCGTCCGAGCCACACGCCAAAGATGACCAGCGCCAGCAGGGCCAGCGTTTTCGCGGTGGTGAAGACATTCTGCACCAGCGCTCCCAGCCGCACGCCAAAGACGTTCACGATGGACAGCAGGATGGTAATCAGAATGCCGCACAGGTTGGCCGTGTTGAGCCCCAGCTCCATGTTGCCGAGCGTCATCGGACCAAGCCGCAGCGCGGGCACGTGGCCCAGGTGCAGGAGCCAGTGCGTGGAAGACACCGCGGGAAAAAACACGCCGAGAAACTTCCCGAACGCCACGCCGACGGCCGCGATGGTGCCGGTTTGGATCACCAGAAACAGCGTCCAGCCATAAAGAAAGCCCCACAGCGGCCCCAGCGCCTCGCGCAGGTACACGTACTGGCCGCCGGCGCGCGGCATCATCGCCGCCAGCTCGCCGTAGGAGAGCGCCCCGATGATGGTCATCACGGCCGTGATCAGCCAGGCGCCGATCAAGAGCGCGGGCGAGCCGGTAAGCCGGGCGATATCGGCCGACACGATAAAGATGCCCGAGCCGATCATGGAGCCGACCACGATCGCGGTCGCCGAAAAAAGTCCCAGGCCTTGGACCAGTGGTTCGCTCCCGGAGTCGTCTCGTGATGGATGCGCGGCCTGGGGAGGTCGGGTCGATGGCTTGGAGGGCGCTGCCGGAGCGGGCGTGGTCACGGTACAAATTGTTCTACCGGAAAAGCCTTAGAAAGTCTCTCGCCATTGTTCCGGGCGAGCGGCCGGGGCCGGAGGCGGTCCGGGCCCTGCTGTTCCGGCCCGGGTTCTCGACCAGCCACGCCGCCGGGCCGATCTCGGGGCGAGGGATCGGCATGGACGTGGTGGCCCGCGAGGTCGCCCGGCTGCAGCAGCTCGACCTGCGAACCAACCCGGTGGTG
>CALMAN010000188.1 GCA_937859835.1 uncultured Acidipila sp.
ATCTAGGACACGACGCACGACACGACACATGACACGGCGCAAGATACTACACACGACACGACGCACGTGACTACGCACGATACTACGCACGTCACGACGCACGTGACGAACTACGTGACTGTCCACGTCATGACACACATCACCATGCACATCCTGCACCTGCCCATTTAAGCTTTGGGGCGATGATCACCTGGCGGTTCCCCCTCTGCCTCCTTCTCGCCCTGCCGCTGCCTGCTCAAACGCCGGCGGTGCCGTACCGGTACGGGAATGTTGCCATTGTTGGCGGCGGCATGGTCACCGGCCTCCTTGCCCACCCGGGGCAGCGCGGGCTCTTCTATGTGCGGACCGGGATCGGCGGAGCCTACCGGTGGGACGCGGGCCGCTGGACGCCGCTGCTGGACTGGCTCCCCTTTGCCGAGCGCAACCTCCTGGGCGTGGAAAGCATGGCCATTGATCCCACCGACCCGCGCAAGCTGTACCTGGCTGCGGGCACCTATGTCGGCGATCACACCCCTACCGGCGCGATTCTGCGATCAAGCGACGCCGGCCGCCACTTTGAAACCATGCACATCCCGGTAAAGTTCGGGGCCAGGGAAAGCGGCCGCCTTGCCGGCGAACGTTTGCAGGTGGACCCGAACCACTCGCAAACGCTGCTTCTGGCGACACGGCTCGACGGGTTGTGGCGTTCCGACGACAGCGGCGTTCGCTGGAGCCGGGTGAGCAGTTTTTCCTCCCTTTCGTTCAGCGACGACGGCCTGACCTTTGTTGCCTTTGACAAGAGCAGTGGCCGGCCGGGGCAGCCTACGCCGGTGATCTTTGTGGGCGTTGCCGACCCGGTCATGAACCTCCAGCGCTCCCAGGACGGCGGCAGGAGCTGGCAGCCCGTCAACGGGGGGCCGCGGGGCATGTTTCCCAACCACGGCGTGTTTGGTCCCGAGGGCACGCTGTACCTGAGCTACGCCGATGCGCCGGGCCCGAATGGCGTTACCAACGGGGCGGTCGCGGCCTTCCGGCCGCAGGCAAACCAGTGGCGCGACATCACGCCGCTCAAGCCGGGCGCCGGGGAGCAGCGCTACCACGGCAACGGGCCGGAAGCCGCCGGCGACGGGCAAGGCTTCGGCTACGGCACGGTCGCCGTCGATCCGGCGCACCCGGGCACCGTGCTCGCCTCGACGCTCGATCGCTGGCACCCGGGCGATACCGTGTTTCGCTCAACCGATGGCGGCGCGCACTGGCAGTCGCTGCGGCTGGGAGCAACCCGCGATGCGTCGCTTGCGCCCTGGCTCCGCCACACAGGCGCCGAAGCCCCGTTTGGCTACTGGATTGGCGCGGCCGCGATTGACCCGTTTGATCCGGGCCACGTGTTTTACGGCACGGGGGAAACGGTCTGGGAGTCCCACGATGCGAGTGGGGGCGCGCCGACGCACTGGACGGTGGGCGCGGCAGGGATTGAGAACACGGCCGCCCTGGCGCTGCTCAGCCCCGACCTCAAAACCGACACGGGCCCGCACCTGTACACAGGGCTGGGAGAGATTGGCTGTTTTCGCCATGATGATCTGGACCATTCCCCGGCGGGCGGCGCCATGAAGAACCCGGAGTTGTCAGACTGCGACAGCATCGCCCTGGCCGCCGGCGCGCCCGAGCAGATGGTGCGTGTCGGGCGCGCGTGGCCCGCCGGGCCGCAGGGCGCCCAGCACGGGGCCCTGTCGCACGACGGCGGCCAGCACTGGACGCCCTTCGCAAGCGAGCCTGAAGGAGCCGAGCGCGGGGGGCAGGTGGCCATCTCGGGGGACGCGAAGCTGCTGCTGTGGGCGCTGCCGGGTCTCGCCCCCGCGCTGAGCTCCGATGGCGGGGAGCACTGGCGCAGCGTGGAAACCAAGGCCGCGGGACCGGAACCGCTCCAGGTGCTCCCCGATGAAGCGCAGCCGGAGCAGTTCTGGGTGTATGACCCGAACGACGGCAGGCTGAGCCTCCTGCACGGGCCGCTGGCCCGCCTGATCGACGTCACCACGGGCGCGCCCAAAAACGCCCAGCTGCGCATTGCTGCCGAAACGCCGGACACGCTGTGGCTGGCCGGCGGCTCCGGGCTGTTTCGTTCCACTTTCAACGGCACCCAGTGGACCCCCGTGCCCAAGGTGGCCAAAGCCTACGCGGTCGGGTTCGGCAAACCGGCGCCCGGCGCCGCGGCCCCGGCGATCTTTCTTGCCGGTGTGCTTGCAGGCACGCCCGAAGCCGCGCCACCCAGGCCGGGCCAGTCGCGGGCCGGCGCGATCTACCGCTCCACCGACGACGGAACCAGCTGGCAGCGGATCGACGACGCCGATCATCGCTTTGCTTGGATCGAACAGATCACCGGGGATCCACGGGTGTTTGGCCGGGTGTACCTGGGCACCAATGGGCGCGGCGTCCTAATGGGCGACCCCGTTCCCGCGAAGCCCTGAGCGTGGCTGGGCGCGCGCTCTGTGTGCCGTTCCTCGGGCGACGGAGATGAAGGCCTGGGGCCCTAGCGCGAGCGGCGGCGGCGGCGGCGCCGCGCCGCCCTGGCAAACGAGCTTCCGGCAAACCACAGGAACACGACCGTACACGCTCCGTAGACCAGGAAGTGGGTGTGCTCCGGCCCGGTGCGATAGCTCCCCCGGAGAGCCCACAGGTGTTGCGCAAACAGGAGGGCAAAAAGCAGAAAAAACATCCCTGTGATTTCAAGCCACAGGATGCTGCCCGCATGCGCAAACGGATCCCACACGGCCCGGCCCAAGGCGCGGCCGCCTTGGCCAAGGTTTCTGGCCCCGCGCCCCAGCCGCACCCCTGCCGGGTCCCGGGCGGGTGCGCGCGGCGGAGGCGGTGGAGGCAGGATGCGCTGCGTAGCCAGGCGTACGCCGATGCCGAGCGCACGCCCCAGCCGATTGGTCTGCATGCCGCCCAGTATAGCGAGCCCACCCCTGCCGCCCGCGTCCTGCCGCGTTCTGCCGGGGGGCTCGGGGAGAACCGGGCCCGGCTTCCCGTCTGGCTCCCCCGGTTGTGCCGCCGGTGCCAAAACAGACCCGCGTCCCTTTTGACCATCTTGCTGCCCACCGCCATCCAACCGTAAGGTAAAAGCAGACGAGCGAGCGTGCGCCGCCGGGGAAGCATGGGGTGAGAAGGGTGAAACGAGACTTACGCAAACTGGTGCAGCAGCTTGGGGAAGCGATCCACGAGACCGTTTCCGAGTCGGAGCAGATCGCCGGCGTCGTCCAGGATATCCGGCGGCAGGGCTTTGACGTGCTGCTCATGCTCGAAGCCACCATCGGGCTGAACGAGGTCGTCGAGCAGCCGGAGGGCGCCACCAGCGAGAGCGGGGCGGGCGGCGCGGAATTTACAGCGCAGGATGTAAGCTTTCTTCGCTCCCTCCGCATTGCCATCGAGGGCGATGAAGGGGAGTCCCGGGACACGGAAAGCGGGGAGTCTCAGTCCTAAGCAAAACGCTGGCGGTTGAAGAGGACAGACATCATGCCTATGAAGGACACGCTCGGCGTACTGCTGGCAGGCGGCGCCGGAGAACGGCTTTTCCCCCTTACCCGCGACCGTGCCAAGCCCGCCGTACCCTTTGGCGGGCACTACCGCATCATCGACATCACCTTGTCCAACTGCATCAACTCCGACCTGCGCCGGGTCTACATCCTGACCCAGTACAAGGCGCTGTCGCTCAACCGCCACATCCGTGAGGGCTGGTCGGGCGCGGTCGCGCAGGAGCTTGGCGAGTTCATCGAGATCCTGCCGCCGATGCAGCGCGTCGGTCCGAAGTGGTACCAGGGCACGGCCGACGCCGTGTACCAGAACATCTACTCAATCGGCGCGGAAAAGCCCAAGCACGTCATTATTCTTTCAGGCGATCACATCTACAAGATGGACTACGGCAAGATGCTGCGGCAGCACCGCGACTCGGGCGCCGACGTGACGCTGGCCACCCTGCCGATTCTTCCCGACGAAGTGTCCCGCTTCGGGGTGGTGGAGGTCGACCGTACCGGCGAGGTTACGGGCTTTCTGGAAAAGCCGAAGTCCACGCACCTGCGCTCCCCCTGGAACCCGGAGATGGTCGATGCGTCCATGGGGATCTACATCTTCAACACCGACGTGCTGCTGCCCGCGCTGATCCGCGACGCCGAGGATGACAACTCCAAGCATGACTTCGGTCACAACATCCTGCCAGGAATTCTGGGCAAGTACAAAATGGCGGCCTACAATTTCGTGGATGAGAACCGGAAGGAACTCTACTGGCGCGATGTCGGCACCCTGGACGCGTACTACGACGCGAACATGGACGTGGCGTCGGTCAACCCGGTCTTCAACCTGTATGACAAGAACTGGCCCATGCGGACCCGGGTTCGCCAGTACCCCCCGGCCAAGTTCGTCTTTGGGCAGGCCGGCCACGATGGCGCTGCGGTGAACTCGGTGATCTCGGCAGGCTGCATTGTTTCGGGAGCCTGCGTGTCGCAGTCCTTGTTTTCGCAGGATGTGCGGGTCAACTCGTACTCGCAGGTGGACGCGAGCATTGTGTTTTCGCACGTCAACATCGGCCGCCACTGCCGCATCCGGCGCGCCATCATCGACCGCGATGTGACCATCCCGGAGGGCACGGTCATCGGCTACAACCGCGAAGAAGACCGGCAGAACTACTTCGTCACCGACTCCGGCATCACGGTGGTCGCGCGCGACCACTCGCTGTACGAGCAGGCCATTCACCCGGTGACCCTGGGCGAGCAAGGGTAGGGCGGCTCACCTTTGCCCATGCCCCGCGTCCCTCCTCCCATGCCTGAGCGACGGCACAGCGCGAGGCGGAGGGCCGGAGCAGGCCCGACGGCTGCCGGGGCTCTCCTCCCCCTGCTGCTGGCCGGCTGCGGCAGCTTCTTCAACCCCAAACCTGCGAGCACGGGCACGGGTTCCGGCTCCGGCTCAGGCGGCTCCGGTGCCGGCACGACCGTGAGCAGCGTGTACGTTGCCAACAGCAACACCGCGCTCGATTCACTGGTCGCGTTTTCGCTTTCCTCGACCGGGCTGCTGGCCAACCTCCGCAACTCCCCGGCGGCGCTCGGCGTGACCCCGAGCGCGCTCGCGATCAGCCCCAATGGCAAGCTGCTGTTTGTAGGGAGCGAGCTCGGCACCATCACCCCCCTGCTGATCAACAGCGATGGCTCGCTCACCGCGGCCAGCGCAAACACGACCTCGGTGGCCGCGAGCTCCATGGTCGTCGACCCCAC
>CALMAN010000189.1:0-278 GCA_937859835.1 uncultured Acidipila sp.
GGAGGCCCGGGCGGGGTGGGCGAGCACCATTGCCGCTCTCGCAAGCCCCTTCCTGCCCTGTGGGTAGCGGCCAAGGCCAGGTCTTTCACGCCCTGCCCCACGTTGCACCGGTAAGCACGCTTACCTTGCCGGGGAGCAGCAACCTCCGTGCCGGGCGAAGGCCCGCTGCCCTCTTCCCGAGCCGCCTTTCCCCCTGTGATTTATTTTCATACCCCTCGATCGCGTTCCGGCCGTTTGCATCCTAGATTGCGGGTGCCATGCTGCAGGTATTGACCCGA
>CALMAN010000189.1:346-22232 GCA_937859835.1 uncultured Acidipila sp.
CCCCCCACTCCGTCCAGTGTCTGTTCCGCGCATACGTCTGGCTCCCCTCCAGCGGCGAATCGGCTGATACCGCAACCATGACTCACTTCGCTTTCCCCAAAGCCTCAGACTCACCCACACGTACGAACTCACAGGAGGCGGTACCATGGCAGACGACCTTACAACCCTCATATGCCTTTTCCACCATCAGGATCAGGCGCATGCGGCTCTCCAGGATCTCTTGCAGGCAGGCATTCCGCAGGCTTCCATCTCACTGGTCGGCGACTCGGCCGGGAACGCGCGGTCAGCCAACAGCACGTTGGAAACGCTTGGCGTTCCCGAAAGGGACCATCACCACTTGCTCGATGGGCTACAGAGTGGCGGCATCATTCTGACCGTGTCGTCTGCTTCCGAACACGTCGATACTGTAGAGAAGGTGTTCAGCAAGCACAGTGCTGCCAAGATTGATGAGGCAGCGCTTGAAACCGCCGAGCCTTATGCAGCCCCAATTGCCCAGACGGCAACTGCAGCGACCGCGATTCCAATTGTTGCGGAGGAACTCGTGGTCGGCAAGCGCCAGGTGAGCCAGGGTGGAGTGCGGCTGTACCGGCGCATTGTCGAGGTTCCTGTGGAAGAATCCGTTTCGCTCCACGCAGAGCATGTTCAGGTCGAGCGTCATCCTGTCGACCGGGCCGTCACGGAGCAGGATCGGGCATTTAGCGGGGATCGTACCATCGAGTTGACGGAGACGGCCGAAGAAGCAGTGGTCGGCAAGTCGGCACGCGTGGTCGAGGAAGTCAGGCTCGGGAAGCAGTCGTCTGACCATGTCGAGACCATCCACGATACCGTGCGGCAAACCGAAGTAGAGATAGAAGAGATCGCCCCAGCCACCGGTACTGGAACCATCCCTCGCCAGGGATGAGTGCAGGATCTCGGCTTCACCGAGCACGATAACCCTGCTTTCCCTTTCAAGCCCCAGGAGAAAAGACCATGGCCGACCGTGTAAAGGTGTACGAAGAAACAAAAAAGAAGGGCCTTCCCATCTGGGCATGGTTGCTTCCCTTGTTGTTGCTTCTTGCACTTCTTGTGTACTTCCTGACCCGTCATCCTGCAACTGCGGCAGCACCTGCTGCGGCTACGCCCGCTGCAACCGCTTCTGCGTCTGCTTCCGCTCTGCCGGATCTCGGCACGGTCCATTTTGCAACAAACCAGGCCACGCTCACGCCTGAAGATGAATCTATTCTTCACAAGGCTGCGGATGCTATGAAGGACAATCCGGCCATTCACCTCCGGGTAGAAGGGTATACGGATAGCACCGGAACAGACCCGCATAACTTTTCGCTTTCGCAGCAGAGAGCGCTGGCAGTGGCCAGCTTCCTGAAAGCGCAGGGAATTGACGGCAGCCGCCTTACCGGAGGAGGGTTTGGTCCCGATAACCCGGCGAATACCAATGGCACCGCGGCAGGGAAAGCAGACAACCGTCGCGTTGAACTTTTCTCACAGCAGTAAGCTTGCGCCGCAGCCTCCAAGCTGCGGCCATTTACCAGGAGATATCCATGTCGAAGACAGTCGTTGGCCTTTTCAGTACCATGGCGCAGGCACAAGAAGTGAAGTCAGCCCTCGTTTCCAACGGGTACGAGGCGCATAACATCAACGTCGTTGCAAATGATGAGAGTGACACCTCCAGCAGCAGCATGGGCACTGCCGGCTCCGGCATCGGCAGCACGTCGGCCAGCGCAGGATCGGCTTACGGAAGCTCCAGCCCAGCGAGCACCGGGGCAGCGGGAGTTGGCGAGAAGATCGGGAGCTTTTTCCGCAACCTTACTGGTGGTGACGAGGACACCCATAAGCAGTATGCGAGCGGAGTTTCTTCCGGCGGAGCTCTGCTGGCCGTTACCGTTGCGGACGACCAGGCTTACGAGGTCGCGACCTTGCTGAAGCAGCATGGAGCGCGGGATCTGGAGGGTGGCTACCAGTCAGCCGCGAGTTCCGGAACGCCCGTGTACAGCGGTTCGAGCGCACAAACAAGCGGCACTGCGGCTACGGCGGTCAGCGGCGAAACGGCCATCCCCATCATCGAAGAGCAGCTGGTTGTCGGCAAGCGCGAAGTGGACCGCGGCGGCGTTCGCATTTACTCGCACGTGACCGAGCGGCCGGTTGAGGCCAGTGTCACGCTGCATGAGGAGCGCGTCAATGTGGAGCGTCGCGCTGTCGACCGCCCAGCGACCGCCGCGGACTTCCAGGCAGGCGAGGGTTCGGTGATCGAGCTCAATGCGATGGGCGAGGAAGCAGTGGTCGGCAAGAGCAGCCGCGTCGTTGAAGAAGTACTTGTAGGCAAGCAGGGCAGCGATCGCGTGGAACAGGTGCACGACACGGTGCGTAAGACCGAGGTTGAGGTCGAGAACATCGAAGCAACTACGACTGCGTCGAGCTCGGCGGCGTCGGGTTCTTCGATTGCCGGTGGCAGCAGCGCTGTACCCACGAAGAACAACTACTAGTACCCCAGTGGCAGAGAACACCGTAGGCCGGACACTGTTGTCCGGCCTACTTCGTTCTGGTACCAGGAAAGGCATCTCCAATGAGTCAAGGAACACCCACCACCCTCCCCGCTCCCGGCGGTTCGTTCTCCGAGCGGAATTTCCTCACTGTTTCGGGTCAGTTCGATGCGGCGGCGCCGTACATTCACTTACAACTGCCGGATGGACAGATCGTTCGTCTCGAGACAGCTCTGCTGACTCGCGAGGCAGCCTACACTCCTGGGGGAAACGCAACACGGACAGCCAGCGAGACAAGCGCTTTCATCGAGTCAGATGGTATGACCATACCGTTGATCCAGGAAGAGTTGACGGTTGAAAAGCGCGTCGTAGAAACAGGGAAGGTCCGGCTTACCAAGACCACCGAAGAGTATCAGCAGGCACTCAATGAACCGCTCGCCGTGCACACGTACGAGATCGAAAGAACGAGCATCAATCAGCCAGTCGCGTCTGTTCCGGAGGTTCGCGTCGAAGGCCAAGTGACAATCTATCCCGTCATCGAAGAACAGGTAGTAGTGACAAAGCAGCTCATCCTCAGGGAGGAGGTCAGGGTCACCAGGCGAGACACGGAGAGGTTGGATACACGGGTGTTTACGCTCCGTCGCGAGAACCTCGAGGTTGTCCGTGAACCTGCTTCTTGATGCGTCCATATCTTGCACTTGGTAGAACGCCGAATGCAAGTTGCTGTACGCCCTGGCCGTAGCTTTCCACCTATGAAGTTACAAGAGCGAGTGTCCGGTGATGACAGGACAGTGCGGGACGAGGCTCGTTCTTTTCGAATGAAGGATGTTGGTCAGCAGTGTCCAACATCCCCGGCGCGCATCGCCTCAGCACCGACCACCTATCTAGCTCTAAGTCATTGAATACTACGCATGAGTTTCTGCTGCACCAGCATGCAGGCCGTTTCAGGTTGAATCCCGGCGGCCAAACGTACCCGGGCGAGTTTGCATTAAGCTGCTTTCTTAACAGACTCATCCCCTCCCAGGTCAGGCCGGACACCTCCTCTCGCAGGTGTGGTCCTGGCATCGTCCGCAGGCTGACCCACAGCCTCGTCACGCGATCCACGCACAGTCTCCTTCTCCGTGTACAGTTTGTAGCACATGGCCAAGCGAACAAACGCGCGTTGGGGTGTGGCCGCACTGCTTGGGCTGGGCGTTCTGATCAGCTATTTCGATCGAGTGAACCTGTCGGTCGCCCATTCCGCGTTGCGTGCCACATTCGGCATTTCGGACGTAACTTACGGCTACCTGCTGAGTGCTTATAGCTGGACCTATATGGTAATGCAGCTGCCGAGCGGCACCCTGCTGGATCGTTGGGGTGTTCGCCGGGTACTGTTGGTCGCTATCCTGCTTTGGGCCATAGCTTCTGGTCTCGCGGCGGTTGCGCCCAGCATCGTGTTGCTCTTTGCGGCGCGGTTTTTGCTCGGGGTCGGGGAAGCACCCACCTTCCCGGCGAATGCAAAAGCGATCGGGCTCTGGTTTCCTGAAGCGGAGCGGAGCAAGCCCACTGCTATCTTTGACGCCTCGGCGAAACTTTCCTTGGGTCTGGGCACGCCGATCCTGGGACTGATCATGTTGCACTACGGGTTGCGAACCAATCTGGGTACGACCGCCGTCCTGAGCCTGCTCTACGCCGGACTGTTTGCCTTGGTGTATCGTGATCCCGGCACGGGCGAGGGAGCCGTTTCTGAAGCAGCCGCTGAACGCAACGCGCGCGAGATTTCACTCGGGAGCCTTGTCCGGCAGCGAAAAGTCTGGGGCGTCGCACTCGGCTCAGGCGCTTATAACTACTGCTTCTATCTCCTGCTTACCTGGCTGCCCGTCTATCTCGAGCTTGGCGTGCGCATGAGCGCCCGCAGCGCAGTGTTGCTTTCGGGCGTTCCATGGATGGTCGCTGCTTTCGCGGACTTTGCCGTCGGCGGAGTCCTTGTTGACAGCCTGATCCGGCGCGGCTCCAACCCAGATACAGTCCGGCGTGCCGTGTTACTAGGTGGCACCGCGTTCGGCCTGTGCATCTTCGCGCCGGCGATCCTGCACGCCCCCTTTGCCATTGTGGTTTGCCTCACGCTGGCGATCAGTGGGCTCGCGGCAGCGGCGCCGGTGCTGTGGACTATCCCTACCCTGCTTTCTCCCCCGGGTGGCGTCGGCAGGCTTGGCTCACTGATCAACTTCGTCAATCAAATCGCGGCCATCTCTGCTCCGGTCGTCACGGGCTATCTCCGCTCTTCGACACATACCTTCGGTGCGGCGTTCGCCGTAGCGGGCGTGCTGCTCCTCCTCGGCATCGCGAGCTACGCGCTGCTACTCGGTAAGATCGTGCGCATGACTCTGCCGGCGCCGATCCTCCCTATGGAGCCGGGTACGTCCTAGTGGCTCCTGTACGGGCACTGAATACGGAAAGCGTGCCATCCCGCGTCACCGTAAGCACCAGCTCGTTGCCATCGGCGCCACCTTTCAGGTTAGCGATCCGCTCATCTGGCACGTTGTATAAAGGCCCTGAAGCTTCGGCGTAGTGCAGCTGCCAAAGATCTTCAAGCCCCGGCGAATACTGGATTGTTTGCCAGGCCGCCGGCGAGCCACCCTTGGTGCCGCCGTTGTCCATGATCGCGAGCCTTGGTGACAAGCCGTTCACAAAGGCGGGACTGCCGCTGTGATCCCATCCATGGTGCGACACGATATACACCTCCGCATGGCCCAGCAAGTTATTCGGGCACATCAGTAGGCGCTCTTTATCCCAGGTCAGGTCGCCGAGGTCCACAAGCGTGGTCTTCCCAAAGTGCAGCACAACCCCAAGCGAGCGCGCGTTTTCTGTTTGATCGGTCGGGCGCACCTCCGTCTGCTTGCACGCGGGGTTCGGGGAGCCTGCGCCAGTGCCGGCATCGGGCAGCGGCTTTGTGATCAGCTGCCCATCCGCAGAGACGACTTCGACCTGCATGCCGGCGATCGGCAGCACCTGCCCCACGTGCGCGATGATGCGCTGAGGCGTGCCGGGGGAAGCAAGTACCTTCTGGTAGTCGACATACACGGCGTGCGTCGCGGGGTCTGACTCTTCACGATTGACACCGTGATCAATCAGCGTGCCCACCGGGATGCGCGCCAGCAGCTGAGGCACGCCGCCTACGTGGTCCTGGTGGAAGTGGGTGATCAGGACGTCATCGATGCGGGTAAGTCCGGCTCCGTGTGCCGCAGCCACGATGCGATCCGCGTCGCGACCATTGTTTCCTTCCCAGCCCGTATCAATCAGCAGCGCGTGGGGGCCGGGAGTGACAAACAAGGTCGCCTGGCCGCCCTCCACATCAATGAAGTAGACCTTCAATGAACTGTTCTCGGCGTTCGCGGGACTGCTTTGTGCTGACGCCGCTGCGAGTGGAGCGAAGCCAAGAGCGAGAAGGCAGAAGAGCTTTCGAAGCATGATGTGTGTACCTACGCTTGCAGTCTACGATGTGCGCGACTTAGGCAAGGCGCGCGTTGCACCGGTCGAGATACCGCCATCGACCAGCAATGTCTGCCCGGTGATGTAGCGGCTCGACTCGGAGGCAAGAAAGACGACGGCGCCGTCCAGGTCATCTGGCCGGCCCGGCCGCTTCACCGGGATACGGTCGCACAGATACTCGACCCACTCCTGGTTTTCATACATGACTTTGTTCTGTTCGGTACGAAACCAGCCGGGCGCGAGGCAATTTACCGTGACCCCGTGCTTCCCCCAATCGTCGGCCAGGCTCATGGTGAGCTGGCGAACGCCTCCGCGACTGGCTCCGTAGGGCGCGAGGCCCGCGTAGCCCGCAACGCAGGTAACGGAGCCGATCATCAGGATACGGCCGTACTTGCGGGCGATCATGCCACGGGCAACTGCCTGCGCGACAAAGAAACTCCCGCGGAGATTCGTGTCCAGGATGCGATTCCAGTCGTTCCAGGTGACGTCCAGCGCGGGCTTGCGAATGTTCATCCCCGCGTTGTTGACCAGGATGTCAATCCGGCCAAACGCCTCCTCGGCTTCAGCCACGGCCGCGCGGATCGAGTTTTCATCGCAAACGTCGAGCGACACGGAAGCTGACCGGCGGCCGAGGGCAGCGATCTCCTGCGCGAAGGGCGCGAGCGTGGCGCGGTCGCGGCTGGTTAGGACCAGGTCGGCGCCGGCCCGTGCCAGGGCGCGCGCAAAGTACTGCCCCAGCCCGCGGCTGGTCCCGGTCACCATGGCGACTCGTCCGCTCAGGTCAAACAAGCCATCGCTCATCCGCGCGCTCCCACCGGGTCCGGTGTCAGCACGATTTTCATCAGATTCGGCTCGCGGCGGTAAAGCCGTTCAAAGGAGCGCGCACCTTCGGACAGCGGCGCCACGGCCGAGATAAGGCCCGACACATCGATCTGTTTCGAAGCCAGCAGCTCGATGGCGCGAGGGTACTCGCCTGCCGAAGCCGCCGAGCCCTGCAGCCGGATCTGCCGGGTCACCACTGCCTGCAGCGGCAGCTCGACCTGCTTGGCTATGTTGCCGACCAGCGTGATCGTGCCCCCCTTGCGCACCGCCCGCACCGCGGTCGCTACTGTTTCGCCGATGCCCACGGCCTCGAACACATGGTCCGCCCCGCCCGGCATCGAGGTGAGCACCACCGCGGCGGCATCCTCTTCGCGCGTGTTCACGACCGCATGGGCGCCGGAAGACGCAGCCATGAGCAGCCGGCTCGCATCGGGGTCAGCCGCAGTGATCCAGGAGGCGCCCGCGACCCGCAAAGCCTGGATGACCAGCGTGCCGATCATGCCAGCGCCCAGCACCAGCGCTGTCTCGCCTGCGCGAAACTCTGCGACGGCAACAGCATGGAGCGCCACCGACACTGCTTCAATCATTGCGGCTTCGGCAAATGGCAGCTCCACCGGCAGCCGGTACAGCACGCGCTCCGGCACGGCAAGGTACTCGGCAAAAGCGCCATGGCGGCGATAGTCGCCGCACGACACGCCAAACACCTGCCGGTTGTCGCACAGATTTACTTCCCCGCGTAGACAAGGCGCGCACTGACCACAGTACAAGGTGGAGTCAAACGTGATATGGTCGCCGACCTGCCAATCCCGCACCGCAGAGCCTACGGCGGCGATGCGTCCCGCTGCCTCGTGCCCCATGATGATGGGCGGTATGCGTCGGCCGGAGGAGCCGTCGTAGCCGTGTACATCGCTGCCGCAGATGCCACATGCGACGACCTGGAGAAGCACCTCATCCGGCCCCAGCGCGGGTACCGGCACTTCGGTGAGTTCCAGATGTGTGTATTCGGAAAGAAGTAATGCCTGCATAGCTGATGGTACCGAACTTTCTAAGGGAACTGCACCGTGTACGCAGGCGTACTTGCCCGCCGCGGGTACCACGCGCTGCCAAATGCCGGTACAGAATAAACACCCCAGTCTTACACCGAACTGAGTCGCTGCCAGGCGCCGTCAATCTCCGGATCGGGAAGAGCGGCGGTCGGTGCTTGTTGCGCCCCTGCGATCGCGGCAAGCAGACAAAGCAGCCCTAGCTGTACAGCGGTCGCCTTGAGTGTTTTTCCCCATCCGGGTGTTCCCGACTCTCCGATTCCTTCCCCATCCGTCCCCCGCATGAGAAAGCCTCCGGGCCCTCCCCGTCAAGTCGTTACGCTGCAACAGTTGCGCGCCAGTGACGATGCCTGAGCTGCTTAGGTACCACTTAGGTGGTAATTACCTTTGTTTTGCAGAAGCGAAGTAACGGTACTTACACGGCGTGCATGGAGGACTACGAATGGGCTGTAGAAGGTTCGTGTTGCAGCGGTTCGTTTGCTGAACAGAGGGCAATCCGGAGAGAACGCGCATGGGTGTCAAGCGATTTGCAATGATTCTGGGAGTGCTCGGACTGGCTGGTCCTGCATCCCTGCTCGGCCAGGTAAACGTCCTAACGTGGCATAACGACAATGCACGGAGCGGGCTCAACCCGGCAGAGGCCATCCTTACTCCACAAAAGGTAAACAGCGCGAACTTCGGCATGCTTTTCCAGGTTCCGGTCGATGGAAAGGTCGACGCCCAGCCGCTTTATGTTTCAGCTCTGTCGATTCCGGGCCGGGGCACACACAATGTCGTCTATGTAGCCACCGAACATGACACCGTGTACGCCATCGATGCGGACAACGGCAGCGTTCTTTGGCAGACCTCGCTGCTGTTGGCCGGTGAAACATCATCGGACTCAAGAAATTGCGGCCAGATTACACCCGAGATCGGTATCACCTCGACGCCCGTCATCGATCTGGCAAAAGGCTTTTTGTATGTGGTCGCGATGAGCAAGGACGCGAGTGGCAAGTACTACCAGAGGATCCACGCCTTATGGCTGACGGGGGGCGCGGAAGAGTACGGTTCGCCCGTCCTTGTGCAGGCCAGCGCGCCTGGTACTGGCGACAACAGCTCCGGGGGAATGGTGAACTTTGATCCGGCGCAGTACAAGGACCGCCCCGCGCTGCTGCTTTCGAACAACAGCCTGTACACCAGCTGGAGCTCGCATTGCGACTACCGGCCGTACACGGGATGGGTGATCTCCTACGATACAAACACCGGCCAGCAGAACGGAGTCTTCAATCTGGCTCCGAACGGAAACGCGGCTGCCACCTGGAACGCCGGCGCAGGCCCGGCGGCGGACGCGGCGGGCAACGTGTTCCTGGCGGCCGGGAATGGAACCTTTGACATGAATCTAAGCGCGAATGGGCTGCCCAGCCTTGGAGACTACGGCAACGCTGTTGTGAAGCTAAGTCGCGTGAACGGTATTTTGCAGCCGACAGACTACTGGACCATGTTTGATTCCGATGCGGAATCCGCAGGCGACACGGATTTAGGTTCGGGTGGGTTGATGCTGCTGCCGGCGACCAAGGACAGCGCGGGCAACACGCGGCAGCTGGCAGTAGTTGCTGGAAAAGACACCAACATGTACGTTCTGGATCAGACCAGCCTGGGGCACTTTAATCCGACCGCTGACACGACGATCTACCAACAGCTTTCCGGCACCCTTGGGCATGGGATGTGGTCGAGTCCTGCTTACTTCAATGGAAACATCTACTATGGTCCGGTAAATAGCCAGCTTAGCTCCTTCCATGTGGCGAACGCCCTGGTGGCGGGTTCTCCAAGTTCCGCGACGCCCAGTATCTTCGCGTATCCGGGAGTTACACCGAGTATCTCGGCTTACGGCACCGCGAACGGGATCGCGTGGGCCGTCGAGAATATCTCACCGGCGGTGCTGCACGCCTACGACGCCAACAACCTGGGTACGGAGCTGTATAACAGCACGCAAGCATCCGGGGGCCGCGATCGGCTTGGGGTCGGGAATCGCTTCATCGTTCCTACCGTTGCGAACGGCAAGGTGTATGTCGGCGGGCAGACAAGTGTTGCGGTTTTCGGCTACCTGGGAGGCCGGCCCCTGGCGGATGGAGACTATAACATTGTGAATCAGGCAAGTAACTTGATTCTTGCCGACTATGCTGCCTCGACTGACCCAAACACAGAGATCATCCAGTACATCCCATACGGAGCGAACTACGAAACGTGGTTTCTTGCCTGGCAGGGAAACGGGTACTACACCATCCAGAATGCCGCGACCGGCATGTTTCTCGCGAGTCCTGAGGGTGAAGACGTGACCGGCATCCCGGCGCAGCACGCCCAGGCCAGCTTCGACGACACGGAACTCTGGGCCGTTGTCAGTAGCGGGACGGGTTACACCCTTGTGAACAAGTCAACCAATCTTCTGCTGACCAACCCTAACGGCGATCCTGCACCAGCAGGCATGGAGCTCGAAACCAGCGGGAGCGGCGCGGGGCAAAGCTGGGCTGTGCAGCCGGCACAGTAACCCGAGACGGTACAAGGTAGCAGCACACACCGTGCTGCTACGTTGGTTGTATGCCGGCCAGCGAAGGAGACGTCCAGCCAGAAGACTTGCTGCAGGTGTACCTGGCGTACCGCAGCCTGCTCCAAACCGGGCAGCGCGACGGCAGGCAAAGGCTAGGCGGCACGTTGCTTCTGCTTTGCGAGCAGGGTACTCCTGCGCGGCTGCGCGCAACAGCAGCTCGAATCGCGGGTGCTGCCGCGCTGATGATCGAGCCCACCGCGGACAAAGCCAGGCAGGCGACCCGGGCCGGTCACTGCGACTTCCTGGTCAAAAGCCTTGACGAAGCTTTGCGCATTCTCAAAAACGAGCTGCGACAAAGAGCGTCGGTAGCTGTGTGTCTCTGGGCTGAGCCTTCGGCTATTTTGGCTGAATGCGTGGAGCGGGGTGTTCAGCCCGACCTTGTGGATCAAGCGGTAGAGCCGCTCATCCGGCGCGGCGCGCGGCAGGTTCGCTGGCTTCAGAAGCTCGCTGATTACGAAATCGGCTTAGCCTGGACAGCTTCGCTCGATCCACTCCTCACCATGCAGAACCTTGATCGCTGCCTGCTCGCCAGCCTCGAAAGCGATGACTGGGAGCGGCGTACCTGGCTTGCCCAGGCAGGCCCCGCACTCGGGCGCACCTACGCGCGCACTCGCTTTTTGCCCCTCACGAGACCGTACGCACATCAGTGTGGAGACGCCCGGACGGAGATCAGGATAAAGGAGCCGGGCGAGGGACGGTGGCGCTTGGCGGAGCCGCAAGGCTGAAGATTGAGCTCCATACTTCCTTCAAACCGGCACCGGTTTTTGCAGAACAGAGCAGGAGCGGTTCCGCTTGCGGTTCTCCTAAGTGCAGCCCCTGCCGGAGAGCGCTCACAGCCTTTGCCCGTCCGTTCCCGGAAAGCCGATCCGCTTTGGTGCCGACGAGCAGGAACTGCCGGCCTACATCTCGCAAAATGGCGAGAATCTGTGCGTCGCTCGATTGCGCGGGGATATTTGCGTCGACCAGGCAAAGGCAAAGAGCAAGGGTGGGCCGATCGCGGAGATAAGGATCGATGAACGAAGGCCACTCGGCAGAGATCGACTTCGAGATCTTTGCGTAACCGTATCCCGGCAGATCTGCGAACAAGACGCGGGCAGGCTGGTCTGCGTGGTCACTGACCGCAAAGAAGTTGATGGCGCGGGTGCGCCCCGGTGTGGACGACACGTGGGCCTGCCGGGAGCCCAGCAAGGCGTTCAGAAGGCTGGATTTCCCGACGTTTGAGCGCCCGAGAAACGCGATCTCCGGCGGGCCCGGAACAGGGAAGTGACCGGGGGCCAGTGCCGAAAGAAGAAAGCGGGAAGACGCGGGCATGCTCGTCAGTATTACTGCCAGTCGGGGGGGAAGGCTTGGCAGCGTTGTCCGCCAAGCCCTTCCCTCCGCTCCGGCTCTACTGGTGAGGTCGATGTTCCGGGGCGAGAGTAGGTACGTCGAGCAGAACCTCAGGAGTTTCTTCCTTCAGTTCCGGCAGGGGACCCTCAAGCGCAATGCCCAGAACCTCGTCCATTGACTCGACGAAATGCAGCTTCATTACGGACTTCAGCGTGTCGGGCACATCGGCCAGGTCTTTCTCATTCTCCTTGGGCATGATGGCCTCGAAGACGCCCGCACGATGCGCTGCAAGCAGCTTCTCCTTCAATCCGCCAATCGGAAGCACCTTGCCGCGAAGCGTGACTTCGCCCGTCATCGCGATGTCACGGCGTACCGGAATCTTGGTGAGCGCGCTCGCCAGGCCGGTCGCCAGCGTGATGCCGGCCGACGGACCATCCTTGGGAATCGCGCCTTCAGGGACGTGCACGTGAATATCCACGTTGCGGTAGAAGTCTTTCGGCAGTCCGAGATGCGCCGAGCGGGAACGGATGTAGGACAGTGCTGCCTGCGCAGACTCCTGCATAACATCCCCCAGCTGCCCGGTGAGCGTAAGTTTGCCCTTGCCGTCCAGTACCTGCACTTCGGTCTGCAAGATCGATCCGCCCACCTCGGTCCAGGCCAGCCCGGTAACCAGGCCTACCTCGCTCTTTTCATGCACCTGGGAATCGCGGAACTTGGCGACCCCGAGAAACTCGTGAACGTTCTCGGAGGTGAGCTCTTCCTTGTGCTTGCCGCCGTTCTTGACGACGCGACGCGCCACCTTGCGGCCGACATTGCCAATTTCGCGCTCCAGATTGCGTACACCGGCTTCCCGCGTGTAGGCGCGGATGATCTCGCGCAGGGCGCTGTCGTCGAAAGTAAGATTTTCCCCGGTGAGCCCGGTGTTTTCGAGCGCTTTCTTGACCAGGTACTGCTTGGCGATCTCCAGCTTTTCGACCTCCGTGTAGCCGTGCAGCCGAATCACCTCCATGCGATCCTGAAGAGGGCCGGGAATGGTGTGCAGCACATTGGCGGTCGCGACAAACAGGACCTGCGAAAGGTCGTACTCGACGTCGAGATAGTGGTCCTGGAAGGTCGTATTCTGTTCCGGGTCCAGCACTTCGAGCAGCGCCGAGGACGGATCGCCGCGGAAGTCCGACGCCATCTTGTCCACCTCGTCGAGGAGAAACACAGGGTTCTTGGTGCCGGCCTTCTTCATCGACTGAATGATCTGGCCCGGAAGGGCGCCGATGTAGGTGCGGCGATGACCGCGGATCTCCGCCTCATCGCGGACCCCGCCAACGGACATGCGGACGAACTTGCGCCCGGTTGCCTTGGCGATCGACATGCCGAGTGAGGTTTTGCCTACGCCCGGAGGTCCCACGAAGCAGAGGATGGAACCCTTTGGGTTCTTCACGAGCTGGCGCACAGCGAGGAACTCAAGGATGCGGTCCTTGATCTTTTCCAGACCGTAATGATCCTCGTTGAGAACCTTCTCTGCATGCTCGATGGAACGGGTTTCTTTCGATTTCTTCTTCCACGGCACAGCCAAAAGCCAATCGAGGTAATTGCGGGAAACCGTGGACTCGGCCGACATGGGAGGCATGGCCTCAAGCTTCTTGAGCTCCTGGATGGCCTTGTCAAATACGTCCTTCGGCATCCCGGCGAGCTCAATCTTCTTCTTCAGCTCGTCCCACTCGCTCTTTTCGCCGCGGCCCAGCTCCTTCTGGATCGCCTTGATCTTCTCGTTAAGGTAGTACTCCTTCTGGGCGCGCTCCATCTGGCGCTTGACGCGGGTCTGGATCGAGCGCTCCATGTTGAGCTTCTCGATCTCCACGTCCAGGACTCCGGCGATACGGGTCAACCGGTCGACGGGATCGAACACGTCAAGAATCTCCTGCTTTTCTGCGATCTCCAGCTGCAGGTTGGCAGCGATGGTGTCGGCCAGTTTGGCGGGCTCGTCCACCCGCAGCGCCGCCATGGTCGACTCCAAGTTGAGCGATTGCTGCAGCTTGACGTACTGCTCGAAGAGCGAGGTAACCTTTTGCGCGAGCTGCTCGACCTGAGGCGTGATTTCGAGTTGATACTTTCCGGTCCGCACCGTCGCGACAAAGAAGCCGTCGCTGTCCGTCATCTCCACGGCGCGCGCCCGCTCCAGCCCCTCGACCAGCACCTTGATGTTGCCGTCCGGCATCTTGACGCTTTGCACGATGTTGCCAATGGTCCCCACGGCATAGATATCGTCGGCCTTGGGCTCGTCGATCCGCGCGTCGTGCTGTGTCGCCAGGAAGATCTTCCGGTCCGCAGTCAGCGCTTCCTCGAGCGCCCGCACACTGGACTCACGCCCCACAACGAACGGAGTCATCATGTGAGGAAAAATCACCATGTCCCGGATGGGCATCATGGGCAGTTTGCGGAGTTCGCCCTTGTTTGCTTTCGATTCGGTCATTCTGTCCTCTTTTGCAGTTAGACGTGCAGCGGATCGATCGGATGCGCCATCTCGCGCGGCTTTGTCCTGGGGTGTTGACTTGATTGTAATGCGTGCGGGATGCCGGCCTGCGAAAGGATATCCACCCTACTCCAGTGCAACTTCCCGAGGAGCAAGCGGCCGCCCGGCGAACGCAGGCGGTCCGTGCTGGGCAGCCAGACGGGAGGAGTACAGGCTCGGCGCGCCATTTCTGATGCTTCCAGGTGCGCGCTGATGATTCCCGGTTGCGCGATGTGAAAAGAGGTCCGGCGGGAGCGGGGGTGCTTCCCGCAGAAAGCACCCACTCCCCTAGCCGGCTTTTTCAAGCAGGGTAAAGGAAAGATCGCGGCGCTTGACCATTTCTGCTGTGATCTCAAGGTCCTTGATCTTCTTGTTCCCCGGCAGGTGATACATAAGGTCCAGCATCAGTTCTTCAAGGATCATGCGCAGCCCGCGGGCGCCGACCTTGCGCGACAGTGCCTCCTGCGCGACTGCTTTCGCGGCCTCGTCGGAGAACCGCAAGTGCACGCCTTCGTACTCGAACAGCTTCTGGTACTGCTTGAGGATCGCATTGCGCGGCTTGGTGAGAATCTCGACCAGCGCTGCCTCGTCCAACTCGTCCAGGATGCCGATCACAGGCAGACGGCCGACAAACTCCGGGATCAAGCCGAACTTGATCAAGTCCTGCGGCTCGGCCGGGCGGAGCAGTTCGGTATCGCGCTGCTGACGCACATCGACAAGCCCTTCGGCCAGCTGCTTTTCAGACAAAGCCTTGAAGCCCAGCGCTTTCTTGCCCACCCGGCGGCCGACCACGCGCTCCAGCCCGACAAAGGCGCCCCCGCAGATAAACAGGATGTTGGTTGTATCGACCGGGGTGAACTCCTGGTGGGGGTGCTTGCGGCCGCCCTGGGGCGGCACATTGGCAACCGTACCTTCGAGGATCTTGAGCAGTGCCTGCTGGACGCCTTCCCCCGACACATCACGGGTGATGGAGGGGTTTTCATCCTTGCGGCCGATCTTGTCGATCTCGTCGATGTAGATGATGCCGGTCTGAGCGCGTGCGACATCGCCGTCAGCGGCCTGCAGCAGCTTCAGGATGATGTTCTCGACATCTTCGCCCACATAGCCGGCTTCGGTGAGAGTGGTGGCGTCGACGATGGCAAATGGCACATCCAGCATTTTCGCCAGCGTGTGGGCCAGCAGAGTCTTGCCCGAGCCGGTAGGCCCCACCAGGAGGATGTTTGACTTCGAAAGCTCGACGTCATTGCCGCGCACCCGGTTCATCTGGATGCGCTTGTAGTGGTTGTATACGGCAACAGCAAGCTTTTTCTTGGTTTGATCCTGCCCGATCACGTACTCATCGAGAAACGCGCGGACTTCAAGTGGTTTGGGCAGGTGCGTCGGCGCGGCGCCAGCCGGGGTTTCGCTGCGGTCGTCCTCAAGTATGGAATTGCAAACTGCGACGCACTCATCGCAGATATAGGCCCGCGGGTAGTCGCTCGGCGAAGAGATCAGCTTGGCGACGGCATCCTGCGATTTGTGGCAGAACGAACAGCGAAGTGTGTCGTCCGATCCCGTACGCGTTTTCATGGTGAGGTACCTCTCACTTCAAACCCGGCCGCCTCGAAAGGGACGCGGGACAACGGCCGAAGCTCAGGTGCGTGGCCGGTCAATGATCTCGTCAACGATGCCGTATTCCTTGGCCTGCGGCGCGTTCATGATGAAGTCGCGCTCTACGTCGCGCTCGATGCGGTCGAGCGGCTGGCCAGTGTGTTTGCTCATCAGCTTGTTGGTGATTTCGCGAATGCGCAGGATTTCGCGCGCGTGGATATCGATGTCGGTAGCCTGACCGCTGAGGCCGCCCATCGAGGGCTGGTGGATCAGAATACGCGAGTTGGGGAGGGCAAAGCGCTTGCCGGCAGTGCCGGCTTGAAGAAGAAAGGCACCCATGCTGGCCGCCTGGCCGATGCAGTAGGTTACGCAGTCGTTCTTGATGAACTGCATGGTGTCGTAGATAGCAAGGCCCGCGGTGATGGAGCCTCCGGGCGAGTTGATATAGAGCTGAATGTCCTTTTCCGGGTCTTCCCCGGAAAGGAACAGCATTTGCGCGATGATGAGGTTCGCAATCTGGTCGTCGATGGGCGTGCCCAGAAAGATGATGTTATCGCGCAGCAAACGGGAATAAATGTCGTAGGCGCGTTCGCCCCGGCTCGTCTGCTCAACCACCATAGGTACAAGTGCCATAACCTGCCTGTCTCCACTTATCTTAACGGCTTCTCAACATAGCGGCGGGGTGCCTGGCCGTGAACAACTAGGCTCCCAGCCGCTCATACAAAAGGGAACCGGTCTTTTCGCGCCGAATCTGCTCCCGGACCCGCGGCAGCGCGTCTTCCTTGATCAGGCGATCCCGCAAGGCCTGGAGCGGTTCGCGTGTTTGGACCGACAGGATTTCGAGCTCGCGATCGAGCTCGGCATCGCTGACCTCGACCTTTTCAAGCTCCGCGATCCTGTCCAGCAGCATGGTTCCTTGTACCTCGCCGACAGCCTGATCGCGTTGCGCAAGCCGCAGCCGCTCGAAATCAAGATTGCGCATCTGCTCCTGCGGCATACCCTGTGCGGCAAGCGCGCGCAGACCACGGTCGAGGCGCACCTCGACCTGCTGCTGCACCAGCGTTTCCGGAACGGGAAACGGGTAGCGTTCCGCCAGTGCTTCCAGGACCTTGTCCTTGGTCGCGGCTTCGGCCTGCCGGCTCTTGTCCGCTGTCATGTGTTCGCGAAGCTTGGCTTTGAACTCATCCATGGTCTCGTAGGAACCGAGTTCTTTCGCAAACTCGTCGTTCAGCTCCGGGGAGTGCTTCCGCTTGATCCCTTTCACCTCGACCTGGTACGCGATGGACTTGCCAGCCAGGCGGGGCTCGCCAAAGTCGGCCGGATAACTCACCTCGAAGCGCAACTCCTGCCCGGGCCTGGAACCACGCAGCGCTTCGCTAAAGGCCGGGAGCGTATTCTTGCCGCCGACTTCAAGCGATACATCCTGCCCGGCGATGGGCTCGTCGATCCGGACCCCTGCGCCTGCCTCCTGCTCCCCGCCGGTGACTTCGCCCTGAAAGGTAATCTGGGCCAGGTCGCCGTCCACAAGCTCGCGCGCCTCGGTTACCGGCTCCACCGTGGAGCGCGAATCCCGGACGCGGTCCATCTCCGCTTCAAACTCTTCCTCGGTAAGTTCCGCGCGTTCGCGCTCGACCCTCACCTCCTCGTAGCCGGTGAGATCGATTGCGGGCAGCACCTCAAACTGGGCTTTGAAGCGGAGCGGCTCGCCTTCGTCAAGGTGCAGCTCGGTGACCTGCGGCTGCGAGATCGGCTGCGTTCCGGCAGCTTCGATCGCACTCCGAAAGTGCTGTGGCAGCAGTTGCTCGACGACCTCCTGGCGAATCTGCTCGCTGAACCGGGAGCGGATCAGCGTGGGCGGCACCTTGCCGGCACGGAACCCGGGGATGCGCGCCTGGCGGGTGTATTTCTTGATGGCGCCGCGGAAGGCCGAGGAAACCTCGGCGGCCGGCACTTCCACTTCTACACTGCGGGTGCACTCGGGATTCATCGCAGGCGCGGCAGCCGGCCCGGTGTGACGATGGTCGTGCGGATCGGGCGCCGGGCTCTGCGTTTCAGGCCCTCCAGCGATCTCTTCCGTTGCGGTTGCGAGAGTTTCTGTTGAGCTCAACGTATGCCTTCCGGTGTGCTCGTCCCAAGGGTATTGGCGGGGTTCCGCACACGGTGGGCGCGGACTCCCGGGACGCCACTGTCCCTTATGCTACGGAGCTTTCGGAGGTGGGTCAAACCGCTTCCCCTTGAGCGATCGAACCACCTCCTCGGCTTCCCGGCCGCTTGCGCCTGCGCGGCAGAAGCGTGTTAGCGCGGCGTTGCCGCGTCGGTGCCCGATGCTCCGGAAAGCCCCGGCACAGGCGGTGTGGGGAGCGGCGGCGGAACAAACAGCTGCAAGCGCACCTTCCAGGTCACGCTTTGCCCTGGCTGCAGCGTGACCATGCCGGTATCCATCCCGTGCCATTCGCTCCCAAACGGATCGGCAAAGTTGAACTGCTCTTCAATGGCGACAAAGTTCTTGGCCGGCGGCGCGTACACCTGCACCGTCTTGATCTCGGGTGAAAGCCCCTCGATTTTGAGCCCGTAGTTCGAGGCCGGATCCGTGAGCTCGACATCGACCACGCCGCCGCTCCGGTTGAGCGACGAAAAGTTATCGTCGAGAAACTGCTGCCCAAGCGCCTTGCCGGTGGGTGCGTTGAAGTCATAGGGAGTGCCGGCCACCGGCTTCAGCTGCCCGGTCGGGAACACATCGTCATAGTTGTTGACCGTCGCGAGTTTGGCGGCGGGGATGCGCAGCCTGGCCTGCGTACGGTCCTCGCTGGGGATGGCGAAGTAAGGGTGCCAGCCGATGGACATCGGTTCGGCAACGGAGCCGACATTTTTCGCCGTGATGGTCGCGGTGACGGCGTCGCCGGCGAGGGAGATCGAGAAGTTCAGGTCCGTGTTCGACAGCCAATGCCCGCCGAAGTTGCCGGCGTGGAGGATGCCTGAAACTGCCTGGCCGTCCGCGGTGGTGGTCTTCTGGATGTTCTCAACCTTGCTCGCGAGGATCAAGCCGTGGATCGCGTGCTTGCGCGCGCCCGGCTGCTTTCCGGCGAAGTCGGCGGGCAGGGTCATGGAGCTGCCATGCCAGCTGGTTGTGACGCTGTTGCCGTCCGGGGTGAGCTGCCCGATGATCCGGTTGGGGTAGGGGACCAGAAAGGCCCCGCCAAAGCCAAAGCTGGCCACGCCATTGGCGTCGCCCGGGCCACCGTTCAGCTTGCCGGCTGCCTCCTCAATGCTTGGCGAGGCGAGGACGCTGATCTCGCCCTTGCCCGGGAGATTGGCGGTTACCTGGAAAAGATTGAAGCCGCGCCCGGGAAGGATGGTGGCTGAAACGAACTGGGGCGTGGTGGTGTCGACCGAGGGCGAGCGGCGCAGGGTCACAACGTCCTCGCCGCCCAGCTGATCGGTTCTGTCGGTGACCAAAGGTTTCGGCCCGTTCGGATCCGAGGGGCGGACGTGTTTGCTGCAGGCAGCCAGAGGAAGCAGCACGGCTGCGGGAAGGAGCAGCAGGGAAGCAAGGCGAGCGCGGCGGATAGGCAAAGGCTGATTCCTCGAAAAAAAAGTGTGCGGCAAGCGGGAGACGAGAGTACCCGGCTTCGTGCGCGAGGCAATTCTACGACGAGCGAGGGTGCGGAGGCACACACACGCGCGGCGTGCGGGCTAGCGGGATGGGGCCGCGCCGGCCGGTGCGTAGTACCCGGTCCTGGTCCGGGCCACCAGCCCGGGCTTGCTGAGCTGGACCTGGATGGCGTGGTAAGCACCCGGTTGCCCGGCGGCCGGCGCCTGGTACGTCAGCAGGTACCCGGCTGCGGCGGCGCGCGCGCAGGCCGCGACCTCGGCGGAAATATCGTTGTTGGAGTTCAGGACGCGGCCGCCGCTCTCAAGCGACAGAACCTGCAAGGCGAGATTGCCGAGCTGTACTTGCGACGGCTTGGTCACCGGCTTCAGGAAGTTCTTGTAGTAGATGGTGCGAAAGCCGGCGGCGTCCCCCGTGCCGAGCGGGTCCACGCTGTCCAGCGTGATCTGCGCCGCCCGCATGCTGTTCCGGAGCTCGATGATGGTTTCGAACAAGGCCTGCTGCTGCTTGTTCGTGGATTCGATGCCGGGCCCGGAAAGGTAGGGCCAGCCCGGACCTACCCAGATCACAAGCTTCGGCCCGGGACGCTTCGCTTCGTAAGCAGTCAGCTGCAGCAGCGCCCGGATCGAAAGCTGCAGCCGGTCCTCGGCGCCGTAAAAGCCCTGGGAGTGACGGATGGTACGCAGCCCGGTCTGATCCGCATCAAGCGCTGCCGCGAGCGCATTGCCATCGCGCGTAGGCTGGCTCGCGATCGAAATGCCGGCATCGGTAAACACGGCGAGTGAAAACGGCTGAGCCAGCTGCCCTTCCTTCGCCTTGAGGAACTTGTCGAGCTCTGAACGCTCATAGCTGACAGCGCTGAAGCTGGCGTTGACAGCATCGACGACGAGGACCACTTCGGCCGCGCCGGACCCCGGTCCTTTTTCGGCAAAGGAGCCAATGCGTGCGGGCTGCTGGTTGTCAAGAACGGTGAAGTCACCCTTCTCCAAACCCTGAACCGGGTTGCCCGCCTGGTCCGTCACGGCCACGTCGAGTGCGATCGGGCCAGGGGCGCCGGGTGCCGGCAGGGGAGACTCGCTCCCCTGCTGCGCGTGCCCCACTGGCAGCAGCGAAAACACCAAAGGCCATAAGCGGAACCATCCCTGCATTTGCTTTGTCCTTCCACCCCAGCTTTGTCCCTGGCCACCCCGTTGACGAGCAGGCCCGGGGTACGGTCAGCTACATGGATGCGTTCCGAAGTGTTTGAGGTAGCGCACCCCGGGGGTGCCGAAGACGACCTTGCCGCGCTCAACCGGCGCGTGGTGGCCTGCGAGCGGTGCCCCCGTTTGCGCGCGTACTGCGAAGGGATTGCCCGGGACAAGCGTCGGGCGTACCGGCACGAAGAATACTGGGGCAGGCCGGTCCCAAGCTTTGGCGACCCGCAAGCCCGTGTCCTCCTGCTGGGCCTGGCGCCGGGGGCGCATGGGTCGAATCGAACCGGGCGGCCGTTTACCGGGGACGGTTCGGGCGCATTTCTCTACCCGCTGCTGTGGGAAGCGGGCTTTGCCTCGCAGCCGCAGGCCCGCGCGCGCGGCGATGGCATGCGGTTGCGCGATGCGGCGATTACGTCCGTGGTGCGGTGCGCGCCCCCGGACAACAAACCCAGCCTGGTGGAGCAGGCCAACTGCGCCCCGTATCTTGACGAGGAACTGGCGCTGCTCCCGCAGCTTCGTGTGGTGTTGGCGCTCGGCAAAATCGCCTTTGACGGCTACACGGGCTACCTGCAACGGACCGGGCGCATACCCCGCCGCAGTGCGTACGTGTTCACCCACGGGGCGGAGTACCACGTGCCGGGCGCCGGGTGGCTGCTCGGCACCTATCACCCGTCGCTGCAAAACACCAACACCGGCCGCCTGACAGCACCGATGCTGCTGCGGGTGTTGCACCGGGCGCGCTCGCTCGCCGGGCTGCCCTGAACCGGGACTGAGCCGGATTGCCCCTTGCACCAGGTTTATGCGCCGGCGGATGCTGGTGCGAGTGGAGGCCCGTGATGCTTGTCGATATCCTGATTGTGCTGCTGGTGCTGATGCTGGTAGGTTCGCTGCCCACCTGGTCCTACAGCCGGAACTGGGGTTACTACGGCACCGGTGGAATCGGCACGGTGCTGTTGGTCGTGGTGCTCCTGATGCTGTTCAACGTTTTTTAGCGGTCGCTTTCGCGTCCGGCCTCAAAGAACGATGGGCTACGGGTAAGGGCTTGTGCATGCTGACAGCCAGACCGGCCTGGCCTGTTCTGTCCGTGCATTTTCTGGTCTGTCCGTGCCGGGATCCCGGCCCTGGCAGAGAAGCAGCAGTGCGGCGTTGTTGCGGCCTGCGAAGAAGCAGGTGCGTAGCCCCACAGCTTGCACGCTCCGGTTCCAGGCTATGGCGGAGAGTGAGGGATTCGAACCCCCGATAGCCTTGCGACTATGTCTGATTT
>CALMAN010000190.1:0-483 GCA_937859835.1 uncultured Acidipila sp.
GGCCTGAAGCTGGGGCTGCCAGAGCCGGCGTTGCTCTTCGAGCCAGGCTGCGCGCTCGGCGGGGTCGCGGGGCTCGCGGGCGCCGGTCTTGTAGTCGATGACCCAAAGGCAACCCTCCCCCTCGTCGCCCGGGGCTTCGCCGGCCAGAAAGCAGCGATCCACGCGCAGGGTACGGAGATTGCCGTCCGCGTCCAGACTCTGCCAGGTACTTTCCGCTTGCGCTTCCGGGTGAGGGCCGAGCAGCCATCGTCCTGTCCTGGTGGCGGCAACGGCGAGCGCCTCGGTGGCAACAGCGGCCGCGGTGGCGCGGAGCTTGTCCGGGGGGAAAGCCTGTGCGCGCAAGGCGTGCCCGGCGGCGCGCTCGAGCGTCGTTTTCCAGTGCGGGGGCGGGTTCTGGTCTGGGTTGTGGTCTGAGCCCAGGCCCGGGTCCTGCGCCAACTCCTGCCCCAAATCCTGCGCCCGATGGGCGGCCAGCAGCGAAAC
>CALMAN010000190.1:493-11595 GCA_937859835.1 uncultured Acidipila sp.
GGCGCGCACGCGGCGGATCCCCGCGCGGGGGCGGGTTCTGGTCTGGTTTCTGGGCTGGGTTCTTGTCTGGGTTCTTGTCTGGGTTGTGGTCTGGGTTCTTGTCTGGTTTCTGGTCTGGGTTGTGGTCTGAGCCCAGGCCCGGGTCCTGACCCAACTCCTGCCCCAAATTCTGCGCCAACTCCTGCGCCCGATGGGCGGCCAGCAGCGAAACCAGCCGTTCCAGCGCGGCATGCATCGCGGTGCCGCGCGCTCGGGCCAGCAGCGAGCCTTCCGCGCGCTCAAACAAGGGCCGCCCGGGAGGCCGCCGCTCGCTCGAGCCGCGCACGTCCCGGTCCCACGGCCGGCGTTGCCAGCCCGCAGGAAGCCGGTAAAGCAGGTTCACGTCCTGGGCCGGCTCGGCTGCCGCGGCAAGCGACAGCGTCGCAGCCGGTGCGGGCCTTGTGTCCGCCTGCCGGCGCTGCCACATCGCCTCAACATCCTCGCGCAGTGCCGGCCAGGCGGCGCCCAGCAGCGAGTTTTCTTCAGGCTTCCGGAGCTCGGCCTTGGATACCTGCAAGGTCGCCAGCAGGTGAAGCCGGGTGCGGGCGCGGGTGCAGGCGACATAGAAGAGGCGTTTGCGTTCCGCGGCTTCCAGGGCCTTTCGCTGCGCGGTGACCCAGCAGTAGGGCGTATCTGTGGCTTCTTCCCTGCTCCCGATCGGCGCCAGCAGCAGCTCGTCTTCTTCCGCATGGCCGGGGCGGGACCGCTCGTGGACCGCGACCAGCTCCGCCCCGTCCTTGCCCCCGACCCGCTCCAGCCCGGGCAGGAGCACCACTTCAAAGCCCAGCCCCTTGGCCTTGTGCATGGTCATCAGCTGGACGCCGAAGCGCTCGCTTACGCTGGTGTCCGGGGCGGCGCAAAGCCGGGCCAGGCGCAGGGCGAAGTCGCCGCGCAGCACCTCGATGCCGCTGGGCTCGACGGTATCGAGGAGGCGGAAAAACGCTTCCACGTTCTCGCGCGCAGCGCCCCCGACGCAGGCCGGGCCTCCAAGCGCGGTCCAGGTACGCTCGACCCAGCCGGCAAGCGAAAGGTTGTTCTCTTCGCTGTAGCGGGTGCGCAGGGCTGCCCGCAGGGCGCCTCCCACGCGCGCGAGCCGCCGCTGCCCGTCCTGGGAAAGCAGGCCCGCGCGCGTTTCCATCAGCTCCGGGAGCGGCTTGCGCAGCAGCTGGGGGTCATCCTCGCCGCACAGGGTGTGGAGGTCGCTGAGCAGCAGCCCACACCAGGGCGCGCGCAGAACCTGGAGCCAGGCGACCCGGTCGGCGGGGTGGAGCAGGGCGCGGAGGAGGATATGGAGGTCATTGACTTCGGGCTGGTCCGCGAGCGGCTCGAGCTCCACGGCGCGAAAAGAGATGCCTTCGGCGCGCAGCGCAGGCGCAATCTCGAGCAAGTGGGAGCGCGCACTCACGAGCACGGCCACGCGATACTCGGGCTTTCCCCGTTCCTTCGCCGCGGCGATGCGGGGCTGCTCTGCCCGCAGCAGCTCGCACACACGCCGGGCTTCGGCCTCCCGCGCCGCCCCCTTGCGTTCCGCGGCCTCCTGGTCGGCAGAGTCGTCGCTGAAGAAGGTGTGCAGCTGAAAGCTTTCCGCTTCGCTGTGCTCGGGCTTGCCGGAAGGCGAAGCCTCCGCGGCGACAAAACGGTCAGCCGGGCTTGCCGCGAACAGGGGCTCAAAGCGTTTGTTCAGCGCCGCAACCAGGCCTCCGTGCGAACGGAAGTTATGTGTCAGCTGCAGGGGGTGGCAGGGATGGCGGCGGTCGCCGCAGGGGAGTCCTCGTTCGCGCGTTTCGTGGAAGAGCGTGACGTCTGCCTGGCGAAAGCTGTAGATGGACTGCAGCGGGTCGCCCACCAGAAAGACCGTGCGGCCGTCGCCGGGGCTCCACTCGCGCAGCAGCTCGGCTACCAGGCGGTACTGCGCGCGCGAGGTGTCCTGGAACTCGTCGATGAGCAGGTGGCGCTTGCCCTCGCTTTCGAGCAGTCCGCGCATGCTTTGTCCGTCGCGCAGAACCGCTTCGGCAGCTTGGGCGATCTCCACGAAGTCGACCGCGTTTTCTTCTGCAAAGACGAGCCGCAGCTCCGCGGCAGCGCGACGGAGCACGCGAAAAACCGCTCCCAGGGTGTGCCACTGGTCCTCGGTGTAGCGGAGGGCGGGCAGGGTGCGCAGGCGGCAGAAGAGCTGGAGCAGCTTGTCGCCCCCCTGCGGCTGAGCCTGGAGGCTGTCGCTGCACCCTTCCATCCGTTCCTTGAAGCGGGCGCGTTCCCCCTTGCCCGGGCCCGATCCGGCCGGGGGAAAGCCCTCGGGCCTTTCCCAATCTTTGCGCCAAGTGTTCCCTTTGGTAAGCAGCAAGGAGGCAAGCGCAAGCCAGCTTTCCCGGTCCCCGGGATCGACGCCAGGGAGGTGCTCGAGCGTGCGCAGGGCTCGGAGATCAAGTCCCTTCTTCCCGGTCCCGTCGAGGTTGGCGGCCGCGTAGCGCCCCAGCTCCAGGAGATCGCGGGCCTGGTCAGGGGCGGCCTGGAGCGTCGCGCGCAGTTCGCGGAGGACGCGGTGGTGTTCGTCGGCGAACGGTTGTTCCAGCTGCCGCCGTACCGCGGCCCAGTCAACAGTTTCCGGGGCGCGCAGCGGCGGGAAGCCGAGCCAGGCATCGCGGCGGCCCAGCATCGCGGCCAGCAGCCGCTCCAGCTCGGGGAGATTGTTGTCGCGCAGCAGCAGCAGGGTGCGGAGAGCTTCGTCGAGCTCGGGGCCGGCAGGATCCCCCAGCCGGGCGATGGTGCGGCGCGCAGCCGTGGCGTACAAGGCCGACGCATCTTCGGTGGGCTGGAGCGAGCCGCCCAGCCGCGCCAGCAGCGGCTGCCCATGCGCCAGGCGCAGGCAAAGGGAGTCAATGGTCTGGACGTCCAGCCGATGGGGCTGCTCGAGCAGCGCCCAACCCGACGCATCGGCGTGGCGCAGGGCTCGCCGGGCCAGACGCTGCTCGTCCGTTTCGCCCTCCTCCCCTTCCGGCCCCGGAGCTTGCCGGGCGGCTTCGAGGGCCCGAAAGATACGCCCGCGCATTTCAGCCGTGGCAGCCCGGGTGAAGGTAATCGCGAGGATCTCCTCGGGCTCTGTGACCTCGGCCAGCAGGGCAAGGTAGCGCTGGGTAAGCAGGCTGGTTTTGCCGGCGCCCGCGGGAGCCTGGAGCAGGATGGAGCGGCCCGTATCGAGCGCGGACCGGCGCGCGGCAAGGTCCCCTTGCGTTGGCAGGGCCGACGCCGGGATGGAGCCTTCCGGCGTTTTCCGGGGGAGGCCGGAGTCAACGGCAAACAGGGTCAGCTGCAGCTCAGACATGGCTTGGCTCCTCCCGGCGCGAGGCGACCTGCTCCCGCACGCGGCACAGGCCTTGGAGGCCGCACAGGCAGCAGGTCTTCTCGCCGTACTTGGGGTTGACGGGGGCTTCGCCGCGGGCAAACTGCCCGGCAAGCGCGCGCAGCGCGTGGTCCCAGCCGTCGCGCACCGTGTCGCTCAGCAGCTGCCCGTCGCGTTTGCCCTTCCCGGGCGCGGCTCCCCAAAGCTGCGTGGGGGGGTCCTCGGCGAGCGCGTGGAGCTTGGTTTTGCCGGCGCGGATCTGCGCAAAGGCAACGCCGGCCGCAGCCTCGATCCCTCCAAACAGCGCATAGATGGGAAGCTGCGGCTCGTCCGGGCGCTCGCCCTGCCAAAGAGCTACGTTCACGTTGTCGGAGGTCTTATAATCGATCACCAGGCGGCCGCCCTCGACTTCGTCGATGCGGTCGGCACGGAGGTTCAGCCGCAGCTCGCCGACCTCTGCTTCGTCGAGCCGCCGCTCCAGCGCATACACGCGGAAGGGCGCACGCTCCTTTTCGATGGCGAGCCAGGGAAGCAGCCGGGTACACAGGCGCTGCTGCTCAAGCTCAAGGTAGCTGCGCCGCCAGGGATCCCCCGCGGCCTCGCGGAGGCGCGCGCGAAAGCTGTGCGCGACGGCGGCCTCGACCATGGCGGCAAGGCGGCCTCCCTCGATGGCGCGTCCGAGATCGGCGTGCGTGTGGAGCCGGTCCGAGCCGGGTTCGACCGGGGTCGCGCACCAAAGCCGTTCGAGCGCGCGATGGAGAAGGATGGCTCGCTCGCGGGCATCGAGGCCCCAGCTTTCGTCGGGGAGACGGTCCGCGTGGAGGCGCTTGGCGGCAAAGCTTTGAAAGCCGCAGGCTGCCTGCCTTTTGAGCACCTCGCTGCCGCCGGCAACCCGCTGCAACGGCCACGGACGCACCAGCGCCGGCTCCCCGACGCGCAGCAGCTCGCAGGCTGGCACCGGAACCCCCGGAACCGCGGCCGGGGCGGGTTCCGGAGCCATATGCCGGAGCAAGGGCGAAAGCCGCGCTTCCACCCCTTCGCGCTCGCGGGGGTAGGAGCAGACCACCACCGGGGCGCTCGCGAGGATGCGGCGCAGCTGGCTCCGGCCGAGTTCCTGGTCCAGCGCGGGCTCTGCGTGGGGCATGCCGGCGTCCCGCTGCACGGCAGCGGCCAGCAGTGGATGCATCCGCCCGGCCGCGGGCCAGCGGTCTTCCGCCGCGCCAAGGAACCACACGGTGTCGAAGTTTTGGCCGGAAGCTTCGGCGATGCCCATGATCTGCACAGGTGCGTTTTGGGACTCGGCGGCGAACAGGGTGTCGCGGGCAAAGCCGGCGAGCTCGCGCACAAAGGTGCCCCAGGGCAGCGTGTCGCCCGCGAAGCTGAGTCGCGCGACCTCGCCCATCAGGGCGTTCCAGCGCTCCCGCGCCTGGAAGGCGACCGAGCTCAGCTCGCCGAAGCCAGGCCAGCCCAGACCGGCGAGCTCGCGTTCAGCAGCTTCGGCCCACTCGCCATAGGAGCGCCTGCCGGTGTCGCGGCGGGACCACGCTTCGGCCGCCCGGAGCCGTTCCAGGGCCGTGGCGGGCAGGAAGTCCGGGCTGCGCTCGGCATGGCGAAGCAGGCCCGCGAGGCTTAGCTCGGCAGCCAGCAAGCCACGCTCGCGGAGCTTCCGGTCGGCTTCGGCAAGCGCAAGCGATTCGGCCGGGCTCGCGGCAAGGAAGCCGCCGGTAAGCAGGCTCGTAATCTCGCCCGCGGCGAGCGGCCCAGCCAGCCAGCGCAGCGCAAGCAGCGCGGCAGCGATCATGGGAACGCTCCCAAGCGGCACGCCCAGCGAAAACTCATACGGGAGGGCGCCGCCGGCCGGCTCGCCGGCTGCTTCCGGCAGCAGCACGCGGCGAAACGCGCGGTCGAGCGCGGCGCGAACTCCCCGAAGCTCCGGCACAAGGATGCCGATGCGCTGGCCGGGGTCGTCGGCGAGCCGCGCGCGGACCCAGAAGGCGCAGCTTTCCACCTCCTCGCGTTCATTCGCTGCCCAGCGAAGTTCCTGCTGAGCGGCCGGCGCATCCAGCTCTGCGTGCGCTACGGCGGCGCCCTGCCTTTCAAGCGCCTGGAGAAGATTGCGCTCGGCGGGCAAGAGGCGGTCAAAGCCGACGAGCAGCAGTTCCCCCAGGGGCGAGAGCTCGGCCGAGCGAGCCTGGAGTTCGGCGTTGAGCGCGGCGCGCGGCAGCACATGCAGCTCCCGGCAAAGCCGGTCAAACGCTGAGGCCCAGGCCAGAAAGCGCTCCGCGTCCTCGTGGGCGCCGGCCCAGGGTGCGCGCCGGCTTGCATGGGCATCGTAGGCGCCAAGCAGGCCGTAGCCGCTGGCGGCCAGCTCTGCCAGGCGGCGAGGCGAAACCACCAGAGCCCCTTCGTCGCGCTGCACGCGCCGCCACAACAGCTGCTCCTGGAAGGGGTGCAGCAGCAGGGGCAGCTCGGACGCGGCCTCGAGCTGCCGGTACAGCCCTTCGGTCCACCCTGCCCAGTCGTAGATTGCGGGCGCCTTCCAGCTGCGGAGGCCGCGGGCGCGCTGAGCTTCCGCGAAAAGCCGTCCCAGCAGGCGGGCAGCGCGCTTGTTGGCCGTGATGATCGTTGCGCCGCGTCCAAGCGCGTCGCATACCTGAGAGGGGGGGCTCACAAGCGTAAGTTTACCGTTGCGCGTGCCAGCAAAGCACCGGCGTGCCATATAGACTGAACCCGTGCTCTTCTTCTCGCGATCGATCGCCCTGGCACTCGTGGGGATCGCCGCGCTGCTGCCGAGCGGCTGCCGGCAAGCTGCACCGGCAGTCGCTGCCGGGCCGGTGCGCCACTATCCCCTGGCCGGCAAAGTCGTCGGTACCAACGCGGAAACCGGCGAGCTCGAAATCGCCGCCGGGGCGATCCCGGGCTTTATGGATGCAATGACCATGCCGTACCGCCTCCAGGACCCCGGGGCGCTCAGGGCGATCCACCGTGGAGACCAGGTGGCGGGCACGCTGGCCGTGGGCGGCGAGGGGACCGTGCTTGAGAGTGTTCGGGTCACGGACGCGAGCAGGGAAGTGCGGGAAGCGGTGCCGCAAAGCCTGATGAAGCCGCTGGTGCCCGGTGAAGCCGTGCCCGACTTTTCCTTTCTGGACCAGAGCAAGCAGGTGATCCGGCTGAGCCAGTACCGGGGCAAGGTGGTGGTGCTTACTTTTATCTACACGCACTGCCCGCTGTCGGAGTACTGCCCGCGCATGAGCCGCAACTTCGCCGAAGTGGACAAGGCGCTGGCTGCCTCGCCGCCCTTGTACGACCGGACGCACCTGCTGAGCATTTCATTCGATCCGGAGCGCGACACCCCCGCCGTGTTGCGCTCCTACGGCGGCGCCTACACGGGGCAGTACACCAACGAGACGTTTGCGCACTGGTCGTTTGCAGCGCCCCGGCGGGCGGAGCTGGCCCCGCTGCTGGAGTTCTTCGATGTAAGCGCGGTGCCCGCGCCGGGCGCGACCCTGACGCACAGTCTGTCGACGGTCGTGATCGGGCCGGACGGGCGGGTCGCCAAGTGGTACGGGGGCAACGGGTGGACCCCGGCGCAGGTGGTAGCGGACGTGGAGCATGCCGTGACCGTGCCCGCGGGAGGCAAAGGCGCATGATCGCAATCCTGATGGGCGTGACCGGCACAGGCAAGAGCACCCTTGCGCATGAGCTGGTCCATCGCACCGGCTGGGAGTTTGCTGAGGGAGACGACTACCACACGGAAGCAAACAAGGAAAAGATGAAGGCGGGCGTGCCCCTGACCGACGGAGACCGCGCGCCCTGGCTCGAAGTCCTGCACGGCATCCTGGCCGGCTGGGTCGAAGCAGGCAAGAATGGCGTGATGACCTGCTCGGCCCTCAAGGAAAGCTACCGCGACGCGCTGACCGAGGGCTTGCCTCCGGAGGCGGTCCACTTTGTGCTGCTGGAAGCGCCGAAGGAGGTGCTCGAGGATCGGCTGTCGCACCGGACCGGACACTTCATGAATCCGGCGCTGCTGAACTCGCAGCTCGCGACGCTGGAGATCCCAAAAGACGCGATCGACATTTCCGTGACGCAAACAACGGCTGTCTCGGTTCAGGAGATCCTCGACAAGCTTGGTGTCCCGGCAAAGCCTGAGATGCAAGCACCGGGAAGCGCGGGGGCAGCGAGCCGGTAAGATAAAGTTTGTCTTCCCTGGAGCGCGCATGGCTCGTACCACCATCCTGTTCGGCATTGTTCTCGTTCTGCTTGGCGTGCTGACTTATATGCAAACCGGCAGGCAGTTTCCTACCTCGCTGATCCCGGCTTTGTTCGGGCTGGTGCTGGCGATCTGCGGCTTTCTTGGGCGCACGGCGGACGTGAAGCGCCGCGCGCTGGTGATGCACATCGCGGTTACGGTCGGCCTGCTCGGATTTCTGGCCACGGCCAAGTCGATCGTTGACTATTTCCGCATGAAAGGCGGAATGCAGGTCAAGTTCCCGGTCGCGGTGGACGAGAAAGCAGCGATGGCGGTGCTGCTGTTTGTCTTTACGCTGTTGTGCGTCAACAACTTTATCCAGAACCGCCGGGCGCGTACCGCTTGAGCGCCATGCGCGGGGGTCGAGGCGCGCTGGGTTCGCTCAACGCAGAGCGCGGCACGTCTACGCGCGGGGCCATCCGCGCAGCGGCGGGCGAGGCGCCCAAGCGCAAGCCGGACCTGAAGAAAGTGCTGCCCGAGGTTTGGAAGCTGGTGCGGCCGCGGCGCTTTCTGCTGCTCTTCGGTCTCCTGCTTGTGTTTATCAAAAGCGCTTCGAGCCTGGTGCTTCCCTTTGTTACCAAGTTCCTGATCGATCGGGTGTTTACCCCGCATCGCCCGCAGCTGCTGTTGCCGCTGGTGCTGATCGTGTTTGCGGCGACTGCCATCCAGGCGACGACCTCGTATGCGCTGACGCAGCTGCTTTCGAAGGCGGCGCAGCGCATGATCACCGAGCTGCGCGAGCAGGTGCAGCAGCACATCGGCCGGCTTTCGGTTTCCTTCTACGACGCCAACCGCACCGGCGTTCTGGTTTCGCGCATCATGACCGACGTCGAAGGGGTGCGGAACCTGATCGGCACCGGCATCATCGAGTTCATCGGCGGGATCGTGACCGCCGCCATCGCCTTTGTGATCCTGGTGCGCGCGAGCCCGCGCATGACGCTGGTGCTGTTCGTCGTGCTGTTGCTCTTTGTTTTTGTTCTCCAGCGGGCCTTCAAGATCATTCGCCCGATCTTTCGCGAGCGCGGCAAGATCAATGCCGAGGTCACCGGGCGCTTGACCGAGTCGCTTGGCGGCGTGCGCGTCATCAAGGGCTACCATGCGGAGGAGCGAGAGGCGAGCGTGTTTTCGGCCGGCGTGCACCGGCTGCTCGCCAACGTCATTTCGTCGCTCACCGCAACCAGCCTGCTCGCCCTTTCTGCGACCGCGATCCTAGGTGTGGTGGGCGGCCTGGTCATGTACTTTGGCGGCCGCGAAGTGCTGGCCAGCCAGCTGCTGCACCACCCGGCGAAGCACATGTTGAGCACCACCGGCGGCTACTTTCAGTACACTGCCATTCTTGCGTTTATGATCGCGCCGATCTTCCAGGTGGTGAACGTGGGCACGCAGTTGACCGAGGCCGTAGCCGGGCTGGACCGCACCATGGAAGTGCTGGCGGAGCGGCAGGAGTTTGCCGATCCGGACCGCAAGCAACAGATCCCGCCGATCACCGGCGAGGTCGAGTTCCGAGACGTGCGCTTTGCCTACGAGGCAGACAAGCCGGTGCTGCACGGCATCTCGTTTACCGCGCGGCCGGGCACGGTGACCGCGCTGGTCGGCTCGTCGGGCTCGGGCAAGAGCACCATCATCTCACTTATCTGCGCGTTTCATACCCCGACCTCGGGCGAAATCCTGGTCGACGGCTACGACCTGTCAACGGTTGATCTCGCGAGCTTCCGGTCGCAGCTGGGGGTGGTGCTGCAGGAGTCGTTTCTGTTTGACGGCACCATCCGCGACAACATCATCTTTTCGCACCCCCTGGCGACCGGCCAGGAGTTCCTCGATGCCTGCCGCATCGCGCGCGTGGATGAGTTTGCCGAGCGTTTCGAGCAGGGCTATGACACCATCGTCGGCGAGCGGGGCGTGAAGCTGTCGGGCGGCCAGCGGCAGCGCTTGTCCATCGCCCGGGCCCTGCTCGCGAACCCGCGGCTGCTTATCCTGGACGAAGCAACGTCGTCGCTCGACTCCGAGTCGGAAGCGATGATCCAAGCGGGGCTGAACACCCTGATGCAGGGGCGAACGACGTTTGTGATCGCGCACCGGCTTTCGACCATTCGCAAGGCCGACCAGATCCTGGTGGTCGAGGGCGGCGTGGTCGTGGAGCGCGGGACACACGACTCGCTGTACGCGCTCGGCGGGCGGTACTACGACCTGTACACGCGCCAGCACGGCATTGAGGAGAACCTGTTTCTCGCGCCCGGCGAGGGCGACGTGGAGCCGGTCGCGCAATAGCCCCGCGCTATCCTGAAGCAGGTATGTACTACGATCCTGCTGCCGGCTCCGACCAGGCGCTGCTCATCACCGAGCAGCTGCTCGTGTTTGCGACCGTGGTGGGATCGGTCGGCGCGCTGCCATCCTTTATCGAGTTCCTGACGGAGCGCCGCAAGCGCAAGGAGCGCATCGACCTGTCGCTTGAAGATGAGCCGGTGGAGGCACTGCGGCCGCGCCTGGCAGGGATGGACAGCCTGCTTGAATCCATCGGCGACCTGGTCGATCGCGCCCGGCACCCGGAGGTGTACGAAGACCTGAAGATCGGCAACGAGGTGCTGATCATCGGGCCCCACCAGAGCGGGAAAAAGTCGCTCGCGCAAACCATTGCCAAGCTCACCGGCATGGAGCGGCTGGTGACCGTATATAACCCGCGCGACTCGGATGCGCTGGCGCAGGCCAAAAGCCTGGTGCGCGGCTATAAGTGGCAGAAGATCATGCTGCTGCTGCCGCGCATTGACCTGGCTTACAAGGAAAGCGACCCGGAAGTGCTGGCCGAGCTCGATGCCCTGATTGAAAGTACCTCGGAGCGGGCCAATGTGCTGGTGATTGCGACCGCGACGACCTTTGTGCCGGACTCGGACCTCGATAACACCTTCGGCATCAAGTTAGTGCTGCCGGGCGCGGAAGTGTTGCAAACGGATCGCCGGGAGATCCCGGAAGACGCGCAGCGCATGTTTGCTGATGTGGCGCGCTTCTACCTCGGCGAGGCGCGGCGGCGCGGTTTTGCGCTGTCGGCGCTCACCGACCGGCAGTTCTGCGAGCGCGTGCTGGAAGGTGCCATGAACCCGGCCGAGATAGAAGACATCGTGGTCTTGTGCGAAACTACGGCGCTGTTTCGCCGCAGAACCAAGCAGACCAAGGGGTTGGTCATCACGCCGGAAATTCTGGAGATCGCGATCGAACGGGTCATCGTCGGGTAGCCGCGCCGACGGCTGGGCAGTGGCTTGCCGGCGGTTGCGGGAAGGCCGTGCAATGGCGAACAGCCCCGCTAAATGCAGCCCGCGAGCCCTGCACTCATTGCACGTCCGTAACCGGTCTCCCGAGGCTGGAGACCAGCCTAGCGGGAAACGGTTTCGAGGGTAGCGGCGCAGCGGTTGAGAGCCGCGGTGACAGCGCCGAGTTGCTGCTGCGCGACTTCGGCCTGCTTTGCGTCGAGTGCCTCGTTGA
>CALMAN010000191.1:0-789 GCA_937859835.1 uncultured Acidipila sp.
CCCCCAAACCCGCATCCCGGCGGCACGGGCCGCGCGCACGCCCGGCTCGCTGTCTTCAAGCACCAGGCATCGCTCAACCGGAGTGCGCATCCATCCGGCGGCGAAGACAAACACGTCGGGCGCCGGCTTGCCGCGCGCGACCGAGTGGGCGCTGACGATATTGGGCGCGAAAAACGGAAAAAGACCCACGTGGCGCAGCCCCTTCTCCAGCTTGGCCGGCGCACTGCTTGAGGCGACACACTTTGGGAGGCTCAGCTGCGCCAGCATCTCGGCTGCGCCGGCAATCGCCTGCAGGTCGCGGGTAAAGGCGCGCTCCACGCGCAGGTGCATGGCGGCGAAGTACCCGTCCGGCACAGGCTGTCCCCAGTCCGTGGCGATCTCCAGCAGCATCTCCCGCTCGGGCCGCCCGGCGAAGCGCAGAACCACGTCGTCCGGCGTGATGGGGTAGCCAAGCCGGGTCAGCTCCTCGCTTACCGCCGTGCACACCAGGATCTCGCTATCCACGAGGACCCCATCACAATCAAAAATCATCAGGGCTGGTTCCGTGCGCTGCTCCAAAGAATCCATATCGGTATTGTCTCGCACGATGGCTCGTTTCAACACGTGGAGGACGGCCCGGGTCGCAAGCGCAGGCGCTCGCTCGCTCGGCTCGCTCCTGATCGCGGCGCTCGCCTCCGGTTGCCAAAGCAACTACCAGCCAAGCGCATGGCGCCAGCAGGTTCCGGCCGCAACCCGCGCGCTGCGCGATCCCCTGCCGGAGAGCGCCCAAAACATCGCGGCCGGCCGCGA
>CALMAN010000191.1:799-3369 GCA_937859835.1 uncultured Acidipila sp.
CCGCGGCGGCTTGCAACTGGGCGGCCGCCCGCCCCCCGCGCGCGGCGCGACCCCCCCCCGGCGCGGCCCAAAAACCGCGCGCCCGCCCGCGACGCCTACGGCCTTTACTGCGCCAGCTGCCACGGCAGCGATGCCGCGGGCCGGCGGGCGAGGCCGAGCCTGCGCAACGACCGCGTGCGCGGCGAAACGGACGGCGAACTCTACTGGATCCTCGAAAACGGCAGCAAGGGCCATGGTATGCCGGCATGGCGCTCCCTGGGCGATCCGGCTTTGTGGCAGCTGGTCCAGTACATCCGCGCCTTGCCGCCCGCGCCCTAGCCCGGCCGCGCCGTTCCTACCGGATTGCGTCCCCCTGGTTCGCTATGCGAGTCTTACGGACGCAGCGCCGTGTTCCACGCGGAACGCCACTCCCCCTTGCCGTTCCGCATGCCGCTTCGCGCCTGCTTGACCAATGCCCGTGAGGATCGCCCGCTTGTTGAAACCGTATGCCGCCGCCTTGCTTGGCTCTGCACTTGCTGTCGCCCTCAGCGCTTCCGCTGCGCTTGGGCAAGCGACCCGCTTCCCGGACGCACCCCCTGTGCTGCTGGGCGCGGCCTGGTACCCGGAGCAGTGGCCGGAGTCGCAGTGGGAACCCGATCTCGAGCGTATGGAGGCCGCACACATTCACCTGGTCCGGGTGGGCGAGTTTGCCTGGAGCACCATGGAGCCGACCGAGGGGGACTGGCACTGGGAGTGGCTCGACCGGGCGATCGCCGCGGCGGCCAAGCACCACATCGTGGTGGTGCTGGGCACGCCCACGGCCGCTCCCCCGGCGTGGCTCACGCAGAAGTATCCCCAAACCCTGCGCGTCGACAATGACGGCCGCCGCGACGAGCATGGCAATCGGCAGCAGGGCTCCTTTAGCGACGCGAAATACCGGGCCCTGGCGCACGACGTGGCCGAACGCATGGCGGTCCGCTATGGACACAACCGCAACGTGGTGGGTTGGCAGATCGACAACGAGCTGTCCGCAACCTCGTTCGACGACGAGGCAAGGCAGCAGTTCCATGCCTGGCTCCGGACCAAGTACACGACCATCGGCGAGTTGAACCGGCGCTGGTGGACCAGCTACTGGTCGCAAACCTACAACGACTTCGACCAGATTCCGGTCCATGACCGGGGCGAGAACCCCGCGCTGCTGCTGGACTGGCGTCGCTTCGTCACCGACACCTGGGCCGCCTACACCCAAAATCAGGTCGAGCCGATCCGCGCGCACGCCGACCCCCGCCAGGGCATTACCACCAACACCATGGGCTGGTTTGACGGCTTCAACGCGTATAAGGAGCACGCCGGGCTCGACTTTGCCGCCTGGGATGATTACATCGACGCGGACCGCTTCGACTGGGCCGTGAACGGGGCGACCCACGACCTGACCCGCGGCTACAAGATGAAGAACTTCTGGGTCATGGAAACCGAGCCCGCCTTTGTGAACTGGCGCCGGATCAACACGCCGCTCAACAAGGGGCAGGTGCGTGAGATGGCCTGGCAGGCCATTGGCCATGGCTCGGACGCGGTGGAGTACTGGCAGTGGCGCGCTGCGCTGAACGGGCAGGAGGAGTACCACGGCGTGCTGGTCGGGGCCGATGGCAGCCCCGCGCCGGTGTACGGGGAGGTAGAAGAGATCGGCCGCGAGTTTGAGGAAGCGGGCAGCGCGCTGGCCGGGACCACGCCCATCGCCCATGTCGCACTGATCAACGACTTCGATTCGCGCTGGGCGATCGATTTCCAGCGCCACACGGTGGAGTTCACTCCCGTGGGCGAGATGGTCGCCTTTTACCGGCCGCTGCGCGAGCGTTCGCAGGGGGTCGATGTGATTGGGATCGAGGCCGGGGGCCCGGATGTTTCCCTGGGCAAGTACAAGCTGATTGTGGCGCCCGGGCTGAACGTGCTGCCGCAGGCGACCGCCGACAAGCTGCTGGGCTACGTGCGCGCGGGCGGCCACCTGCTGCTGGGGCCGCGCTCGGGGATGAAGAACTACGACGACGGCTTGAACCCGCAGCAGCAGCCTGGGCCGCTGGCCGACGCGCTGGGCGCCCACGTGACGCAGTTTTACGCCCTCGACCAGCCCGTTCCGCTCACCGTCGACGGCTCTGCGGCGACCGCGAATCTTTGGGCCGAAACGCTCGCCACAAGCTCACCGGAAGCCCGCGTACTGGCTACCTACGGCGCGAGCAACGGCTGGCTCGACAGCCAGCCGGCGGCGGTAACGCGCGCCGTGGGAAAAGGCTCGATCACCTATCTGGGCGCGTACCTGGACGACGGGGCGCTGAAGCAGTTGATCGAGAAGATAGCGAGCGAGAGCGGGGTGGAGCCGATGATCGCGGGCGTGCCGGACAGCGTAGAGGTGTGTGTGCGGGGCAGCGCCGACCATGCCGTGGTGGTGCTGATCAATCACGGAGCCGAGCCTGTGACGGTTGCGCTCCCGGCCTCCCTCCGCGCCAGGAGCCTGTTCGCCGAAACCGCGGTGCAGGGCGGCTCGCGGACGCCACCCAGGTACGGGGGGGCGGGTGATAAAAACCCCCCCGGGGCGG
>CALMAN010000192.1 GCA_937859835.1 uncultured Acidipila sp.
AGTTACGGGGGAAGTAACGGGGGAAGTAAGGAGGTAGTACGGGGGTAGCTACGGCTGCTGCCCCGATGGGCGTACTATGTCCGAATGTGTGCGCCAGGGAACGGAGGAAACAAAGCATGAACCCAGGGAAGGATGACCAGGAACTTCCGGTCCGGGCAGGGGAGGAGCAGGGGCGCGCGGACGAGGAGGGAGCGCAGCGGGAGCGCAACAATCTCCGCCGCCTTCAAGTCATGATGCAGCTTCTGCTTGCAACCATTGCGCAGGACCGCTCCATGACCGTTGAACAGGCCGCGCAGCTGGTCGCCGACACGCGCAGCATCGCTCTGCGCATGTTTCCGGGCCAGGAAAGCACCTATAACCTGCTCTGCCGGCCGCGTATCCAGCGCGCCATGCGCGAGCGCTTCCGCATCCAGTAGCCTGGCTTCCACCAGCGCGACCAAGGCTCCCGCAGCCGTTGAGGTCTGCGTGCTTACTTGTTCTCCGTCGCGGTCAGCTGAAAAGTAAGCGTGCCCCAGAACATGCGGATGCGCATCTGCACGGGGATGTGCCGCGTGTCATCCGAGTACCAGACCCACAGCTTCCCGCGGGTCCGGATCGGCCCCGAGTCCGCCGACACCTGCACCCGGATCGCGCGGTAGGTCGCACCCGGAGCGCGCACGGTTTCCCTTGCCTCGGCGTGCAAGGTGGCGCCCGTCACCTCCGTGCCATGGAGAACAGGCAGCCGCACCGTGCTGCCCGGCTCCAGGAGCTGCGACCCGGCATAGTACGCCGCCGAAAGCATGTCGGTGACGCAGGGCGGCACGGTGGCGGTCCGCTGCACGTGAACATGCGACACCAGGTTTTGCTCGCTGTAGGAAGTCAGGCCCCGGGCAGGATTGATGCGCTGGTCGGAGGTAACCTGCCGCCGCCCTTCCATGATCTGCCGCGTAAAGCTTTCCGAGCATCCGGTGGCTCGGTTAAACGAGGACTGAAAACGGTCGCTCACGCGAAACAGCAGGTTGATCGCTCCCTGCGAGTCGCCGCTCACCGTGATGCGCTCCAGGGCGCCGTCGCTTTGGAGATGGACCGTGGCCGTACCGGCTGGAAAAACACGCCAGTCCACTGCATAGGTAAGGGTTTGGCGCTGGGGAAAGCTCCAGCCGGGAATGGGGCGGGGGAAAGGGGCAGCTTTGGTCTGCCCGGGCGCTGCGCCGAGGGAAAAGAAGCAAAGAAAGCAAAGCAGAAGGAAAACGGCTCCACGCCCGGATCGAACCGCGGCGCGGGAGGGTTGCGCGCCTGAGCGCCTGCACAGCGTGAACATCCTGTCGCTTTCGTCTCCAGGCGAAGCTAGTGGCCGCGTACGTACCACAGGCGAAGCGCCAGCGCCCCGTACAAAGCCGCGACGCCTATCGTTGCATTGTACTCGCGGTGCTTGCGGTAAAGCGCCGGCGCGAAACTGCCTCCGGGCGCGGAAGCGCTGCGCATCGAGGCAAGGGATGGAACAAGGCGGGGTACCTGCGCGCTGTACGCGGCAAAGCCCGGGAAGCGCTCGCGCAGGTAGGCCTCTTCGCCGCGAATCACGGGGATGTAGATGAGCAGAAACAAAATCGTCAGGAGCAGGGCAAGCAGCAGAGAGCGCGCCGCCGCCGCGAATCCAAACGCGATCAGCATCGAGCCCAGGTACAAAGGGTTGCGCGTCCAGGCGTACGGACCCGTCACCGTGAGCTCTGCATTCTTCCGCACGTAGCCGGAAGCATAGCCGCGCAGCGCGAGGCCCGCGAGCACCGGGAGCAGGCTCCAGGCCAACGCCAGGCCAGAAGGCCGGGCGAACAGGAGAAAGACCAGGCTAAAGGCAAAGCCCAACGGCACGCGAATCCGCTTTGCGATCCGGCTCCAGGTCATACGCGCGCGCCGGCTTCCCCGGGGTGCGCGGCCGCGGCGCGCTCGGCTCCCAGCAGAGACAGCGCTGCTTCCACCACCGACTGCGGCGAGATCCGAAGCAGGCCCGCTTCCGGGTCGCTGCGACGGGTGTGGTCGCGCCGGCTCGTCGCATCGCGAAGCACCCGGAACGACCCGTGGAAGGGCCCATTCCGCGCCGGGTCCGTCGGCCCAAAGATCGCCACCGTGGGCTTGCCGAGTGCAGCGGCCAGGTGCAGGGGGCCAGTGTCTCCTCCAATGGCAAGGGTCACGCGACGGGTAAGCTCCAGGAGCTGGCCCACGGTGGGAGACAGCAGCAGTGGGCGCACCCCGGTGCGGCGCAGGCCCGCAGCCAGCGCTTCGCCCAGGTCGAGCTCACCCGGGGCAGCATTGATGATGAGCCGGCAGCCAGTCTCCCCGGCAAGCGCGGCAGCGGCTGCCGCGTAGCGCTCTACAGGCCAGCGTTTCGCGCCCCAGCCGGCGCCGGGGTGGAGCAGAACCGCGGCACCCGGACCCGGCTCGACGCCTGCCTCGGTGCACCAGAGCGCGGCGGCCGGATCGCTCGGAAGCAGGGGCAGGGTGAGCGGCAAGCGGTCGCCCGCAAGCGCGCGCACCACATCGGCAGCCTGCTCGACCACGTGGGTCGCCGTGCTGGGGATGCGCTCGCTGAAGAGCCGCCGCGCGAACGGCTCCCGGGGCGCGGCCTCGCCCAGCAGCCTCGCCGGCCTGGCCCAGCGGGCCACTGCCGCGGAGCGGACGGCGCCCTGCAAATCAAGCGCGACCCCGTAGCCGGCCCCGCGCAACTCAGCACGGATGCGCAGGATGGACCGCAACGTCCTGGCATGCGCCGGACGCCGCGCCCACTCCTTTGCCGGTACCAGGTGGACGCGGTCGACCAGCGGCTGCTCCGGGCTTCGCCCGGCATGGCCGCCGGCAAGGCAGTCTGCCGCAAGCAGTGCGCGCCACTGCGGCTCCACTGCCCAGCCGATCGTCCACCCAGGATGCGCGGCGCGCAAGGCGGAAACCGCGGGGAGCGCATGGAGGATGTCGCCCATGGCGCCGAGCCGCACCACCAGAACGGATTGCTCGCCCGTGTGTGACAAACCCTTATTTTCGCATAGCAGCGGAATGGTTCGGCCCGGGTTCAAGCAGCGGCAGCAGGGCCTCCAAGCAGGCCGCGGCGTCGAGAAACTCGGCGCGCAAGGGCACCGGGAGCAGCGGCGCCACCTGCTCCAGCTCCCCCCGGATCTCCGGGCCAAGCCGCACGAAGTCTTTTTCTGTCAGCAGCAGGGCCGACGCCCCGGACGCGCGGCGGCGGATGCGCAGCATGTCGCGGGGGCGAAGCCGGTGGTGGTCAGGGAAGGCAAGCGTGCCGGCCAGCACCACCCCCGCGGCGCGGAGATCGGCGAAAAACTCTCCCGGCCGGGCGATCCCGCAAAAGGCGACTGCCGGGCCGCTCACCGGGGGCACGGCAAGGGTCCGACGCACATGCCAGACCGGCTTGTGGATCCCGAAGCTGGCCAGCAAGGCTTCCCCGGCCGCGTCGCCCTCGCGCAACAGCAGCACATCAGCCCGGGCCAGCGCGGCCACCGGCTCGCGGAGCCGCCCGGCGGGCAGCAGCCGGTCCCGGAGGTCGGCCGGATGGATCACGACAAGATCCACCGAGCGCGCCAGTTTGCGGTGCTGGAAGCCATCGTCGAGCAGGTGCACGCCGGGCTCCCTACCCCCGTCCATCTCCGCCAGCCGTCCAGCTTTCCATCGGGAAGCCCCGACGTACACGGGAACGCGACCCGCCCGCGCCAGCAGCATGGGTTCGTCGCCGAAGCGGCCCGCGTCGCCCGCGGGATCCACACGCTCAACGGCCACCGGCGACCGGCGACCGTAGCCACGGGAAAGCACGTCGACCTGGAAGCCGCCCTTCTGGAGCAGTTGAGCCAGCGCGAGCACCACGGGGGTTTTGCCGGAGCCGCCCGCCGACAGGTTGCCGACGCTGAGGACCGGCCAGCGCAGCGAACGCGCGCGCAGCAGGCCGTAGCCGTACGCGATGTTCTTTGCGCCCAACGCCAGCGCGTACGGCAGCTGCAAGGGGGCGAGCACGGTGCGTTACCCCTGCACCAAAGGCAGCAAGGTCGCAAGCGCCCGCTCGGTCGCGCCGGCGCTTTGCGCGCACAGGGCCTGCGCGCGCCGGCCCAGCAGAGCAGCCTCGTCCGGGTGAAGCAGGAGCCGGTCGATCTCCGCCCGAAGCTCGGAAAGCCTAGCGACAGCGATCGCGTTGCCGGCTCGCAGGGTTTGGACGATCTCGAAAAAGTTCGCATAGCCGGGCCCTACCACAACAGCTTTGCCCAGCGCTGCCGGCTCCAGGGGATTATGGCCGCCCGCGTGGAGAAAGCCTCCACCCACGATGGCTACCGTCGCGAGCGCGTACAGCGGGGCCAGCTCGCCCACCGAGTCGAGCAGAAGGACGCTGCCTGCCCCCACACCGGCCCGAGGCTGCCGGCGCCAGGACGACAGCCGCACCCACGGGCGGCCTTCCCGGGCAAGCAGCGCGGCCACTTCGGGAAAGCGCTCAGGGTGCCGCGGCGCCAGGAGCAGGATGGCGGTGCGCGGCAGGGTGCGGAGCAGAAGCTCTTCTTCGCCCGCGAGGGTCGACCCGCAAACCAGCACCGGCACCCCCGGCGCAAGTGCTGCGCGCAGGGCCGCCAGCAGAGGCGTTGCGCCCGGGGGCCGGACGTCGTACTTCAGGTTGCCGCCAACCGCGACCCTCGGCGCACCCAAAAACCTGAGCCGCTCTGCGTCCCGCTCGGTTTGCGCCTCCACGCAGGCCAGGGTCCCCAGCAGCGGCCGCCACAAGGCAAGGAGGCGCCGGTAGCGCGGCCATGAACGTGGGGAGATCCGCGCGTTCACAACCGCCACCGGCACACGCGCCCGGCGGCACTCATACAGAAACCGGGGCCAGAACTCACTTTCGACCAGGATCACCAGCGAGGGCCGAAGCCAGCGGAGGAAGGCACGCACGGCAAAGGCAAAATCGGCCGGATAGTAGAAGACCGCGCCGGCGCCAAAGCGGGCGCGGGCCACGCTCTGCCCGGTGCGCGTTGTCGTCGACACAAGGACCTGCGCCCCCGGCAGGGCTTCGCGCAGCCTGGACACCAGCGGGGCCGCTGCCAGCACTTCGCCCACTGAAACCGCATGGACCCAAAGAACCTGTTGCCCGGCAGCAGGGGCGCGCAGGCGCCCACGTGGAACGGCGCCCAGCCGCTCGCGCCAGCCTTCCCGGTGCTTCCCGCCAAGCCACCACCACGGCAGGCTCAGGAGCAGCGCGGCCGTCAACAAGCAGCTGTACAGGCCCAGCATGGAGGCAGTGCCCGCACCGAAGTCATTCCCTTGCTGATTCAAACGAACACCGCAACCGATAATAATGGTCTGGAGCTTTCCTTCCCAGTCAGGACACCACAAAGCATGCGCAGTTTTCTTGCCCTCCTTCTGCTTGCACTGCCGTTCGCTGTCTCCGCGGAGCGCAGAATAGACCCCGCCCTCGCCGCCACCAACTACCCTGCCCATGTCACCGAAGGCGGCGTTACGGTTGCCGCGGACCCCTACGATCGCTCCCCGAAGGCGGATGTGTTCGGCGTCGATTACCTCAAGTACGACTTCATCCCCATCCGCATCATCGTGACCAACAACACGGCCGAGCCCATCTCCTTGAACGATGTGCGCATCCTGCTGATGCCGGCCGACGGAGGCAAAATCAATGCGGGCGAACCTGGGGACGTGGAGCGCCGGGTGCTGATGCGGGAGCGGACCGGCGTGACCATCCCGATCGGGCCCTTAAAGATCCACAAGAAGGGCAAGGCCGCCGACAGCAAAGTCGAAGCCGACTTCAGCGAGAACGAATATTCCGCGCTCGCGGTCGAGCCACACACCACGCGCGCCGGCTTTCTGTTTTACGACGTCCAGGGACTCGGGCAGCACCCGCTGGCCGGGGCAAAGCTCGAGTTTCGCGAGATCCGGGACAACACGGGGAAGGAGATGTTCGCCTTCGAAGTGCCGCTTGACGCGTACCTGAAGACCGCGCCCAAGCCCGGCGCCAAATAGGCGGGCGTCACCCCCCCGCTATGTAAACCTCGGAAACGCGGGCGAGCATCCCGTACCCGCGGGCATGGGGGCGCTTCAAACGCCTTTTTTCTGCGGCTCCCAGATGTACTTGTGGATCTGAAGGCTAAGCCGGGCGGGCACGCCGTCGGCCAGCATCCACTCGACCAGCAGCCGCGGATCCAGGGCGCAGTTTGCCGTCGAGCGCTCCGGGCTCGGCGTCTTCAGAAAAGCCGGGGAAAACAGGATGTGCCCTGCGCGTTCAGGCAGGGCGTGCTCCTCGACAAAGTCGCGAGCGAACTGGTAATCGGCCCGGTCGCTGATCACGAACTTGACCTCGTCGCGTACGGAAAGGCAGTCGAGGTTCTCGAGGCGAAAACGGCCGCACTCGCCCGATCCCGGGCACTTGACGTCGACGATCTTGTGCACGGCCGGCGGCTGGGCGCCGAGCGGGCGCTCGCCGCTGGTTGCAATCCTCAGCTCGTACCCCCGGGCCAGCAGCCGCTCCCTCAGGGGAACCAGTTCGCGTGCCTGCAGCAGGGGCTCGCCGCCCGTGAACTCAACCAGACGCGTGGTTCCCGGGGAGGACGCGAGCGCTTCCACGGTCGCCAGCACTTCATCCGGCGATTGCTTGTAGCCGCCGGTAAAGGTGTACTCGGAGTCGCACCAGGAACAACGCAGGTTGCAGCCCGCGAGGCGCACAAAAATGCACGGCAACCCCGCAAAGCTCGACTCACCCTGTACGGACTTATACGTCTCGATAAGAAACATCGACTTACTCGTAATAAGTCGCGGCCGACGTATCGGTCTCGAAGATGGTGCAATCCTTGACCCGCACCCGACCGCTTGTCATCTCGGAAAGGTGCTTGCTGGTTTCGTCATAAAAGTAGCGGGCAAGGTTCTCGGCCGATGGGTTGACCCGGTCAAAAGGCTCGAGTTCATTGATCATCTTATGGTCAAGATACTCGACGACCGGACGGAGAACCCCTTTCAACTCCTTGAAGTCGAGCAGCAGGCCGGAGCCGTCCAACTCCCGTCCGCACAGGGTCACGCGGACTTTGTAGTTATGCCCGTGCGGGTTTTCGCACTTGCCCCGGTAGTTCCGCAGATAGTGACCGGAAGAAAACCCCGCGTCAACGGTGATCTCATACATGCTTTGATTGTAGTGCAGAGGGCGGGGCAAAGAAGCTCCGCACCTCGGCGATATCGCGCGTCAGCCGGTACGCGGGCAGGCTTTCCAGAAAGGCCGCCCCGTACTGCTTGCGGCTCACGCGCGGATCCAGCAGCACCAGCACGCCGCGGTCGTCGAGCGAGCGGATCAGCCGTCCAAAGCCCTGCTTCAGCGTCAGCACCGCTGAAGGGATCTGGTACTCAAAGAAGGGCTTGCCTCCCGCCTCCTCAATCGCGCGGGTGCGCGCCTGCACGACCGGGTCGGTCGGCACGGCAAACGGAAGCCGGTCGATGATGACGCAGCTCAGCGACTCGCCCTGCACGTCGATGCCCTGCCAAAAGCTGGAGGTGCCAAAGAGCACGCCGTGCGGCGTCTGGCGAAACTCCTGGATCAACGCACTGCGGGGCGCGGTGCCCTGCAGCAGCAGCGGCCAGCCTACCCGCGCGAGCAGCCGCTCATAGGTGTCGCGCATCTGCGCGTAGCTGGTAAACAGGCAAAACGCGCGGCCCCGGCTGGCTTCGAGCACCTGCTCGATGGTGCGCGCGGCCTGCTCGCTGAAGCGCCCGTCGCGCGGGTCCGGCATCTCAGGGGGCAGGTAAAGCAGCGCCTGCTCGGCATAGCGAAAGTGCGAAGCGACAACCAGTTCCCGCGCCTGCTGGAGGCCCAGGCGCCGGCGCAGGTGCTCAAAGCTGCCCTGCACGGTCAGCGTGGCCGAGGTCAGCACCACCGACGGAAAGGCGCGAAACAGGACCCCGTCCAAAAGCCCGGACACATCGATCGGCGTCGCCTGCAGAAAGGTGTTATGGCTGCTCTCCCGCC
>CALMAN010000193.1:0-6153 GCA_937859835.1 uncultured Acidipila sp.
ATGCGGATGCGCGTGCTCGTGCGCATGCTCATGGTCATGCGCGTGTTCGTGAGGGGGTGCGGCTGCGGCTGCGGCTGCGTGCTCATGCGCATGCTCGTGTTCGTGCTCATGCGGCTGGACTTGATCGTGCGCATGCAGGTGTTCGTGTTCATGTGGATGGGCGTGATCGTGCGGGTGCGTGTGCTCGTGAGGGTGTGCGGGTGCGGGTGCGTGCTCAGGCGCGTGCGGGTGTTCTTGCAGGTGTTCTTGCGGATGGTCTTGCGGATGTTGGTGCCGGGGTTCATCAGGCGCAGCGGTGTGCGGGTGCTCGTGGCCGGGCGCGTGCCGGTGAGTGTGCATGGGCTGCTCGGGCGGCAGCGGCTCGGCCAGCCGCCCGTTCTCAAGCACGTGCACCTTGCACGAGGAGATGCCGCTGCGGTCTACGGTTTCCACCTCAAGGGAAGCTCCGAGATCGAGCGCCGCTGTCGCGTCCTGAAGCACACGGAGAGGAACTCCCGCGCCGAGGAGGGCGCCGAGAAGCATGTCGCCGGAAATGCCGGCGAAGCAGTCAAGGTAGGCGATGCGCATGGGGCGTCCTTCGTTGTTCGTTGCCGTGCGGTGGGCAGCCGCCGTCAGCTTGCCGCTGCCGGCGTAATGGCTGAAAGAGGCAGCACGTCGTTCATGGATCCGGAGCGGTAGCCCTGGGTATCGAGCGTGATGTAAAGGAAGCCCGCCGGCCGCAAAGCGGCGGTGATGCGGTCCAGCGCGGAAAGCGACAGCGCAGCCGGGAGGTCCTCGCGTGCGATTTCAATGCGGGCAAGGTCACCGTGGTGCCGCACCCGCACCTGCCGGAAGCCCAGTGCGTGCAGGGCTGCTTCGGCCTGCTCGACCTGGCGCAGGTTTTCAGCGGTGACGGGCCGCCCGTACTCGATACGCGAGGACAGGCATGCGGAAGCAGGCTTGTCCCAGACGGGAAGACCGGCCTCGTGGGCGAGCGCGCGGATCTCGGCCTTGGTCAGCCCAGCTTTCACCAGGGGCGCGTGCGCGCGGTGCATCGCCGCTGCCTGCTGGCCGGGGCGAAACTCGCCCTTGTCGTCCAGGTTCATCCCGTAGGCCAGATGCTCAAAGCCAAGTCGGGCGCGTGCTGTTTCCATCACGGAAAAAAGCTCGTCCTTGCAGTGAAAACAGCGCTGGGCGTCATTGCGGGCGTATTCCGGCTTGTGGAGCTCCGCGGTCTGGAGCACATGCGTCGGGATCCCCTGCGCCTTGGTAAACACAAGCGCCGCGGCCAGCTCGGCGCGCGGCAGGGAGGGTGAGTCGGCAATGACCGCCAGCATGCGCTCTCCCAGTGCCCGGTGCGCCGCATACGCAAGGTAGGCGGAGTCGGTCCCGCCGGAGTAGGCGACCAGCACGCTGCCGAGATGCGCCAGCTCCGCATACAGGAGATCCGCTTTTTGGGTCAGGGACATGCTGCTCGAATGGTAGCGCACTCGTTTACCTCACCAGCGGAGGAAGCCGGTCGGACCCGCCCAGCACAAACACGAGCCCGATGGCGAAGCTGTACGCAGCGGTCAGCAGGGTGACGGCGGACTGCACGCGAGGCCGGTGCACAGCGCCGGCGAAAACGCCTGACGCCGAAGCCGTCATCAGCGTGTTCATGACGAGCAGGCCCGCGATAAAGCACAGCAGCCCGAAAACACCCCGGCTGGTGCCTCCCAGATGGGCAGCCAGCAGAAACAGCACCAGCTGCGACGGCGTTTCCGCGCCCAGCCCATGCAGGATGCCGATGGTGAACACAGAACTTTGACCGTACTGAAACTGAAAGGCTTGCGGCCTGGGAAGCGATGCGTCGGACAAGCGCTGCACACGCCAGTGCAGGTAGCGCGCCCCGGAAACAAGCAGCGCAATGCGGCTGGTGGGGTGGCGATGCCCCGGCCGGCTGCGAAAAAACGTGACCAGGATGTAGGCCGTCAGCAGGAGCAGGGTAGCGCCCACCACCCGCTCCCCGATCGCGTCCAGATGCACGGGCAAGGCTAGCCGGAAGACCACGACGGCGACCCCCAGCACGGCGATGGTGCAGGCATGGCCAAGCGCGTACAGCAGACCCAGCCGCATCCCTTCCCGCCATCCCCGCTGCACGCTGGTGATGTCGGTGATCGCGGCGAGGTGGTCGTAGTCAAAGCCGTGCCGCATGCCCAGCAGCGCACAGGACAGGAGAGCGAGCTGGAGTTGAGCAGGCATTGTTTGCTTGTTCGATGCAGCCCGGGCGCCGGCCGGGCCGGGCAGGGAGTGGGTGGTACAACACCCTGCCCTGCCCCGGGTCGGGGCAGCCTGACTATGGCGCCCAAGGGCGAGCGCCCAGACTTGGACCGATCCGGGCCTAGTTCAGGCTTGGTTCTGGGCGCGTTCAGGCCCGGTCTTGATCCGTTCCGGGCCCTTTCCGGCTCCGGTCAGGCCAGCAGCTTGTCCGGGGTGATGGGCGCGTCGCGGAAGCGCTTGCCCGTGGCATGGTAGATCGCGTTTGCAATCGCGGCAGAAGCCCCCGTAATCCCGATCTCACCGATCCCCCGGCCACCCAAGGGCTCGAAGTTCTTGTCCGGGGTACCCAGGGCCGACACGTCCAGCGCCCCGATGTCGAGATTGACCGGCATGTGGTACTCCGCCAGGTTGTTGTTGACGGGCCGGCCCGTGGTGGGGTCGATGTGCGTTTCTTCTTCCAACGCCAGCGACTGCGCCCAGACCAGGCCGCCGATCAACTGGCTTTTGCCCGTTTTCTCGTTCAGCAGGGTGCCCACGTCGTACACGGCTGTGAGCCGGCGTACGTGCGGCATGCCGAGCGACTCGTCGACGGCAACCTCGGCAAACACGGCGCCCCAGGAGTGCTGCGAGTATTCCTCGACATCCTGGCTTGGCTTGGCCGAGGCCTTGGCTTCGACCGCCGCCCCGCCGTTGCGGCCGACTATCTCCGTGAACGGTATGCCGCTTGCGGGCGCGGACCTGCGGAGGAGCTTGCCTTCCTTGAAGTCCAGCTCCTCGGGCAGCGCCCCGTAGAAGGGCGAGCCAGGATTGCTGATTTCAAGCGTGACCAGCTTGAGCACTGCCTGCTCGGCAGCGGCCTGCACCGCAGGGGTGACCGATGCCGCTGTTTGCGAACCGCCCGAAACCGGCCCCTGCGGCTGCCTGGTGTCGCCCAGCTTGGCATCGACCAGGGTGATGGGCAGCCCGAGCTTGGCAGCGGCAACCTGCGCCATGATCGTGTAGGTGCCGGTGCCCAGGTCCTGGGTTCCAGAAAGAACCGTGACTCGCCCATTCGGCTCAAAGCGCACCGCGGCCTGGGATTCGGAGCGATTCGCCGGGTAGGTGGCTGTGGCCATGCCGTAGCCGATCAGCAGGTTGCCCTCGCGGTGCGAACGCGGGGCGGGGTTGCGCTTGCTCCAGCCAAACCTCCCTGCGCCCTGCTCGTAGCACTCGCGGAGATGCTTGCTTGAGAACGGCTTGTGGCTGGTTGGGTCAGCTTCGGCGTAGTTCTTGAGCCGCAGCGCAACCGGGTCCATGTTGAGCGCCACCGCGAGCTCGTCCATGGCGATCTCAAGCGCAAAGGTGCCGGTCGCCTCGCCCGGGGCGCGCTGAAAGGTGGGCGTGCCCACATTGAGCGAAACCAGCTTCTGCGAGGTCGTGATGACTGGCGCCGCGTAGAGCATGCGGGTTTGTGAGGAAGAAGGCTCGACGAAGTCCTCCACGGTGGACACGTGCGAGTAGCAGTCGTGCCGGATGGCGGTAAGCGTCCCGTCGCGTTTTGCCCCAAGCACGATGTGCTGGTAGGTTTCCGGCCGCCCGCCTACCGGCCCAAACATCTGCGGACGCTCGAGCACGAGCTTGACCGGCCGCTTCGCGACCTTGGCAGCCATTGCCGCCAGCACCACGTGCGACCAGGTGGAACCCTTGGATCCGAAGCCGCCCCCGGTGTACGGGCAAAGCACGCGCACGTTGTCCTCAGGGATGCCGAGCGTTTTCGCAACCGTCTGCTTGACGCCGAAGATGTACTGGGTCGCATCGTGCAGCGTCAGCAGTTCCCCATCCCAGGAGGCGATGGTCCCGTGCGGCTCCATGGGATTGTGGTTCTGCTTGGGCGTCGTGTAGATCTGCTCGACGGTCACCTCGGCGGCGGCAAAGCCCTGCGCCACGTCGCCCTCGGAGAGCATCGAGGGGATCTTGTTCTTGCCGACGTGGGCGGCCGGGAAGCCGGCCTGAAAGTCGAGCTTGGGCGGGGTGGACTGGTAGCGCACATCGATCAGCGCCGCGGCCAGCAGCGCCTGGTTGAGCGTTTCGGCGACCACCACGGCGATGGGCTGGTTGTTGTAGTGCACTTCCGCGTCTTGCAGCAGCTGCAGCACGCGGCCCGCGGGCGGGTTTACGGCGGCCCGGCCGTTGTTCGGCAGCCGGGGAGCGTTTGCGGGCGTCATGATGGTCACGACTCCAGGCGAGCGCTCGGCCGCCGTGGTGTCCATCCGCGTGATGCGCCCGCTCGCGACCGTGCTCGTCACCATCACGGCGTGCGCGGCATGCGGCACTTCGAACTCGGCCGCGTACTTGGCCGCGCCCGTTACCTTGGCCCTGCCGTCTACGCGGGTCAGTGGCTCTCCGATGGCTGCTGCGCTCATGCCTGCTCTCCCGCGGCTACCGTCAACGCACGCACGATCGCCTGTTTCGCCATGGGTACCTTGAAGGCGTTGTCCTTGTAAGTCTGCGCGCCGGCGAGGGCAAGTTCGGCCGCGGCCCGGAAGCTGTCCGCGGTGGCCGGCTTGCCCTTCAGCGACTTTTCGGCCGCTTCTGCGCGCCACGGCTTGTGCGCTACCCCGCCCAGGGCCAGGCGCGCGCTGCGGATGGTGGTGCCGTCCAGATCGAGCGCCGCCGCGACAGAAACCAGCGCAAAGGCGTAGGAAGCCCGGTCGCGCACCTTGAGGTAGTGCGAGTGTGCGGCATACGACGACCTGGGTAGATCGATTGAAAGGATCAGCTCATCAGCACGCAGATTGGTGTCGATCTCGGGCGTTTTGCCGGGCAGGCGATGGAAGTCGGCGAAGTGGATGTGGCGTTCGCCCTTGGGGCCGCGCACCCGCACCGTAGGCTCCAGGGCAGCGAGCGCCACAGCCATATCGGACGGGTTGGTCGCGATGCACTCCGGGCTGGCGCCCAGGATCGCGTGGATGCGATTGAACCCGGTGATAGCCGCGCAGCCGCTGCCTGGTTTGCGCTTGTTGCAGGCCAGGTACGCCGGATCGTAGAAGTAGTAGCAGCGCGTGCGCTGCAGGAGGTTGCCGGCATCGGTGGCCATGTTGCGCAGCTGTGCCGACGCCCCGGCCAGGATGGCCTGCGCGAGCATGGGGTACTGTGCCCGCACCTCCGGATGCGCGGCCGTGTCGCTGTTGCGCGCGGTCGCTCCCAGGCGTAAACCGCCGCCCGGCAGCGGCGTGATCTCCGCGAGCGGCAGCGGGTTGATGTCGATCAGCGCTGTGGGCTGCTCGACACCCTGCTTCATCAGGTCAATCAGATTGGTGCCGCCGCCTAGCAGTTTGGCCGCGTGATCATGAGCAAGCGCCTCGACAGCCGTGTCCGGCGCGTCCGCCCGTCGAAATGTAAATGAATTCACTTTGGTTCCTTGCCTTTCAGCTTTGGGTTTGCCCGTAGGCCTGCTGTACCGCGGCCACGATGCCCGGGTAGGCGCCGCAACGGCAAAGGTTCCCGCTCATGCGCTCCTTGATCTCGTCCGGCGTCAGCTCGACCGGGCCTGCCTTGCGCAGCTCCGGGGTTACCTGGCTGGGCTGGCCCTTGCGCACCTCGTCGAGCAGGGCGACGGCGGACATGATTTGCCCCGGGGTGCAGTAGCCGCACTGGTACCCGTCGTGCTCCAAAAACGCTGTCTGCACCGGGTGCAGCTGGTCGCCGTGCGCCAGCCCTTCAATCGTGGTCACGGTGTCACCCTGGTGCACCAGGGCAAGCGACAAGCAGCTGTTGATGCGCCGGCCGCCTGCGATCACCGTGCAGGAGCCGCACTGGCCGTGGTCGCACCCCTTCTTGGTGCCGGTCATCTCCAGCTGTTCGCGCAGCAGATCGAGCAGGCTGATCCGGGGATCGACCTGCAGCTCTTTCGTTTCGCCATTGATCGTGATGGAC
>CALMAN010000193.1:6163-10477 GCA_937859835.1 uncultured Acidipila sp.
GTGATGGACAGGGGCAGCGTGGCGACGGGCGCGGGTAGCGCTTGCGCCCCGGCCGCGGGCGAGGTGACGGCAAGGCCACCGGCCATCAGGGTCGCGCCCTGCAGAAAGCTGCGCCGGGATACCTTCTCGGCGCCGATCGCATTGCCGGGGGTCGGCGTCCAGTCCCCGCGCTCTCCCTGCTCCGCTTCGCACGGGGCTCCTGCCCTGCCTCGGCCGCCCTGGCGCGCTACGGCAAAATCATCATTCATGGATTGCTCTTTTCTCGCGGAAACAGCCGGACTTTACCCCGGGGTGAGCAGCGCGACCGGCCCAGCCTTGGTTTGCTTCCCAGGGATTGACCCTCCTACATGGATACACGGACACGATGCAGGATGCTTTTAAGTCCGGCGCGGCCTGCGCTCGCGTGAAAACCGCAGCAGGAGGTCGGCTCGAGCCGTAGGAAGTCGATGCAGCGGCTTGCTCGCGAGAGCTCTGTGCCGCACACCAACTCCGCGTACGCGGGCCTTGCATCCATTCCCGCCTCCGTGGTATCCCATAGCTACAGTTCATGTTTGCTCCTTTGGAGCGAGCCTGGATTTCATGAAGAGTGGTTGAGGGACGGGCCCTGTGACGCCACGACAACCGGCCGGAGCAACTCCGGACATCGGTGTCAACTCTCTCCCGAAGGCTTAGAGCCGGATGGGGAACATGAGATTCGGGGTGTTGCCGGGCAGCCGGCAAACATCTCGCTAATTTCCGAAACATTGCTGTTGTTGTACGTAGAGTCGTCACAAAGTTGTGCCCGTACCATCGGCCGCTCTCAAACCAGCGAGGGCAAGATGGCTTTAGCTTACGAGTTACGATGTCGCGAGTGCGCCAAGCGCTTTGAGAACGCACCGTTGTCCATTTGTGACGAGTGTTTTTCCCCACTCGAAGTGTTTGTGGATCTGCACCTGGCCAAGCGGAGCGTAACCCGCGCTTCGATCGAGGCGGGCCCAAGTTCCATGTGGCGCTACCAGGCGCTGCTCCCCGTCCCCCCATCCTACATACAGCGCACGCCCGCCGGCTGGACCCCCCTTGCACCGGCGCCCAACCTGGGCGAGCGGCTGGGGGCGACCAATCTTTACATCAAGAACGACGCTGTTTGCATGCCGACCCTTTCCTTCAAGGATCGGGTCGTCGCGGTCGCCCTCGCGAATGCGCAGCTGTTTGGCTTTGACACGGTTGGCTGCTCGTCGACGGGCAACCTGGCCAATGCCGTGGCCGCGCAGGCCGCGCGCCTGGGCTTGAAGACCTACATCCTGGTGCCCGCCGATCTGGAAGCGGCGAAGATCCTCAACACGGAAGTGTATGGCGCAAACCTGATCCGCATCGACGGCAACTACGACCAGGCGAACCGGCTGTGTTCGCAGATCGCGGATCGCTACCACTGGGGATTTGTGAATGTAAACCTCCGGCCCTACTATGCCGAGGGTTCCAAGACCTTTGGCTACGAGATCGCAGAGCAGCTGGGCTGGCGCCTGCCGGACAACATCGTCTGCCCCATGGCCGGCGGCTCGCTGATCACCAAGATCAAGAAAGCCTTTGGCGAGCTGGTCGAGCTGGGCCTGGTCGAGGCCAAGCCGGTGCGCTTTTTCGGCGCCCAAGCGACCGGTTGCTCCCCGATCTCGGTAGCCGTCAAAACCGGAGCCGACCACATCGAACCGCAGAAGCCGGCTACCCTGGTGCGCTCGCTGGCCATCGGCAATCCGGCCGACGGCGTGTACGCAGCGCGCGCCATTCGCGAAAGCGGCGGCTGGGCCGGGGATGTGTCGGACTTGGAAGTCGTTGCAGGCATCCGCGAGCTGGCCGAGTCGGAAGGCATCTTTACCGAAACAGCCGGCGGCGTCACCACTGCCGTTACCGCGAGGCTGTACGCGGAGGGGCGGATCGGGCGCGATGACCTGACGGTCTGCTGCATCACCGGCAACGGCCTGAAAACGACCGACGCGGTAGCGGGCTGCTTTGAGCGAAAGCAGGCGGTGCGTCCGCGCTTGAGCGACTTTGAGGCGTATGTGGAGCAGCACCAGTTCGCAGCGGAGCTGGTGTAAGGAGCAAAGGATGCCGGTACGAGTGTTGCTGCCAAATGCGTTTGGAAAACACACCAATGGCGAGCGCGAGCTCCAGTCCCGAGCCGCGCACCTGCCGGAGTTGATCGAGGACATTGAAACCTCTTTCCCGGCCTTGAAACAACACCTGCGCGGAGAAGACGGGCAGGTGCGGCGATTCATCAACTTCTACGTGAACGAAGAAGATATCCGTTTCCTGGGCAATGAAAAGTACACGTTTCAGGACGGGGATGAGGTCCTTGTCATTCCTTCGATCGCCGGTGGTTAAGGCGTCCACATGCGGAAAAGGTATCTCCTTGGCTTCCTTTTCACGCCCGGGCTGTGGATGTCAAGGCAGGGCATGTTAGAAGAAAGAGGGATGTGCGGCAGTTCGCCTCCGTACGGGGAGCTGCGCTACCCTTACTCTTCTGACAAAGGTTGCACGATGACCCGACAAGAGATGCTGGCAGCAATCGATGGGGAGATTGCGCGTTTACAGAAAGTCCGGGATCTACTGCGTCACTCCAACAGCGACCGGCTCACCGCCGGGGTCGCCTTGAAGTCGCAGTCCGGAGTAAAGAAGCCTCGGGTCCTGAGCCCGGACGCACGGCGGCGTATCGCGCTCGGGCAACAGCGGCGCTGGGCCAAGCAGCGCAAGGAGAATGCGCTGGCTGGAGCCGAGTGACGGCGCACCCCGTGCGGCCGCCATGCCGATGATCAAGGTGCGCCTCCTGCACCCCGAGGCCCGTGTGCCCTCGGTGAACTACGCGGGCCACGACCTTGGCTTCGACCTGTATGCCGTTGAAGACGCGCTGTTGAAACCAGGGGTGCCGGTCAAGGTGCGCACCGGGATCGCGGTGGAAGGACCGGAAGGCATGGGCTTCATCCTGGGCGACCGCTCCAGCATGGCGGCGCGCGGAGTGACCTATGCGGGCGGCCGCATTGACGCCGGGTACCGCGGCGAAATCCTTGTCTGCCTGATCAATGTAAACCAGCCCGCACACAGCCTCGAGCTTGTGCGCGACAGCGCGGGACAACTGGTGGATGCGTCCCTCCGTGTCACGGACGTGGACGTTGCCATCCGAAGCGGCGACAAGATCGCCCAGATGTCGCCGTTTCAGGCCATGACGCATTACCAACTCGTGGTGGTCGAAGCACTCACGCCCAGCACCCGCGAAGCGAGGGGCTTCGGTTCAAGCGGCCGCTAGCGACGGGACAGTTGCTACCGACTTCGCACGCTTCTCGACAAAAAGGGCGCCCCCCCATCCCGCGGTGCGATGTGGGGCCTCCCCTAGCCAGAGATGGTCGACGGTTTAGTTCGCCAACTGGGCAGCGCGATCCGGAGCCGGGGCGGCGAGGATACCGCCGTTGGGACGGACGCGGAAGCGCTTGATCTTGATGTTGAGCTGCCGCTCGATCTTGCGCAGGTCGCCCTTCTCGTTCGGCATGGTAAAGGTGGACGCGATGCCGCGCGCCGTCATGCGGCCGGTGCGGCCGACGCGGTGCACAAAGTCCTCGGCCTCCTTGGGCATGTCGTAGTTGACCACGTGGGCCACATGCGCGACGTCAATGCCGCGGGCCGCAACATCTGTGGCCACCAGCACGCGCTGGTGCCCCTGCGCAAACGAACGCAGGGCGGAGTTCCGCTGCGCCTGGGTGCGGTCGCCATGGATCCGCGCCGCCTCGATGCCGGAGCGCTCCAACCGTGTCGCAATGCGATCCGCGCCATGCTTGGTGCGCACAAACACGATGAACGAGCCTTGTTCGGCCCCGAGCAGGTGCTGCAACAGTTCGAGCTTCGAATCGGCATCCACTTCAAACGCCTGCAGTTCGACGTTTTCGGCAGGCTTGAGCACCGAACCGATCTCGATGCGCACCGGGCTCTTGAGGTAATCGCGGACCACTTCCTTGATCTGGCTGTCAAGCGTCGCCGAGTAGCAAAGGGTTTGCCGGTCCTTGGGCAGGCAGTCGGCGATGCGCCGGATCGCCGGCTTGAAGCCCATGTCGAGCATGCGATCCACTTCGTCGAGCACCAGAATACGAACCCCGTCCAGGCGCACGAGCTTACGGCCGATGTAGTCTTCCAGCCGGCCCGGTGTGGCGACGATCAACCGCGCACCGCGGCGCAGCGCTTCAATCTGCGGACCCTCGGCCATGCCGCCGACAACCAGCGCGACGCTGACGCCGGTGGTGAGCTGCCGAAAGGCCTTTTCGACCTGCATCGCCAGCTCGCGCGTCGGCAGCAGAA
>CALMAN010000193.1:10487-27061 GCA_937859835.1 uncultured Acidipila sp.
GAATCAGCGCGGCCGCGCCCCGGGTCTTTTCCTGGCCGATCTTTTCAATGATCGGGAGCAGGAAGGAAAGGGTCTTGCCGGTCCCGGTTTGCGCCGTGGCCAGCACGTCCTTGCCCTCAAGCGCGGGCGGAATGGCGCCGGCCTGGACCGGAGTGGGCGTAAGAAAGTTGCAGGTAAGCAGGCGCTTTTTCAGCGTTTCAGAGATTGCGAAATCAACAAATTGATCCATGGAAGAAGAATGTCCTTTGAAAACGCGCATCCGCCGTATGTGCCGGGCCGGCAGCGCACTTCCTGCGCGCAGGCGGCAGCTGGCAGCTGCTGCAATGTCTCTCGGGGACGCACGTACAGGCCGTCGTGGAGACGAAAAAGATTTAGCGTAAGGAAGTGCCCGGGGTTCCGGATGAGAAGGAAAGCTCCAACTCGCTCTGCCGCACGCAGCCACAAGCCATCGGCGAAGTGCCGGGGGCTTCGACCACACCTCAATGCTGCAATGTGCTGAGGAGGGTACGCTGTAGGGCTTGGTGGAAGAAACTGTGCAGGGCGTCTGGCTTTGTGGGCAAGAACTGCTGACAACCAATCACTCGAGCGCAAGCTAAGCATAGCATGAGCAGGCAGACCGGCGTAACGCACGGGGAGACCGCTGTCTTTGACAACCGCTGCTCCGGTTCGGATCATGGGAGAACGATGCCCCCCTTGTTTCGCCTCCGCGTGGTCCGCTGCCTCCTTGCGGCGCTGTGCTGCCCATGGCTCGCTGCCCTGGGATGCCAAGCTCAGACTCCCGTGGCGATGCCTGCGAACACGCCCGGCCGCTTCGTCGATCAAACCCCGGCGAGCGGCATCCACTTCGCCTACAAAGCCTCGCACACGCCGGAAAAGTATCTCCTCGAAACCATGGGCGCCGGCGTGGCGCTGTTTGACTACGACAACGACGACCGGCTTGATCTTTTTCTCGTCAATGGCGCGCCGCTGGCTGATCCCGCGGCGAGAGGCACCGTCCCGGCGAAGACCGGCCCCGAGTATTGGAACCGCCTGTACCACCAGAAGAAGGACGGCTCCTTTGAGGACGTGACCGAAAAGGCAGGCCTCGGTGGTGTGGGCTACGGGATGGGCGTTGCGGTCGGCGACTTCGACAACGACGGCTTTGAAGATCTGTACGTCACCGCGTACGGCGGCAACCGCTTGTACCACAACAACGGCAACGGCACCTTTTCAGACGTTACCGATGCTTCCGGCACGGGCGGAAGCGGATGGTCGACCAGCGCTGCCTGGGTCGATCTGGACGGCGATGGCCTGCTCGACCTGGTGGTGCTGCGCTACCTCAAGTGGGACTTCGACGACATCTGGTGCGGCGAGCACCGCGAAGGGTACCGCGCCTACTGCCACCCGGACATCTTCCCTGCCATCACGCCGCTTGTGTTTCATAATGATGGTCACGGCCACTTCTCGGAGGTCAGCGCGAAGCTTGGCATCAACAAACCAGGCAAGGGTCTCGGCCTTTCGCTGGCGGACTACGACCGCGACGGCAAGACCGACATTTTCGTCGCGAACGACTCCATGCTCGAATTCCTCTATCACAACAAGGGCGACAACACGTACGAGGAAACAGCACTGCCGGCCGAGGTCGCCGTGGATGGCGACGGGCGCACCTACGCGGGCATGGGCGTCGATTTCCAGGATTACAACAACGATGGCCTGCCGGACCTGGTCATCACCAACCTGGCCAACCAGCGCTACGCCCTGTACCAGAACAATGGCGACGGCAGCTTTACCTACTCAAGCCACACCACCGGGCTGGGCGGCGCGACGCTTCTCCACTCCGGCTGGGGCATCCGCTTCTTTGACTACGACAACGACGGCTTCAAGGATCTTGTGGTCGCGCAAGGCCACGACATCGACAACATCCAGCTCAACTTTCCGCAGCTTCGCTACAAGGAGCCGCTGCTGCTGATGCACAACAACGGCCACGGCTTTTCCGATGTGTCGGCGGCATCCGGCAGCGTTTTTGCCGAACCCTGGGTTGGACGCGGGCTCGCCGTGGGGGACCTGGATAATGACGGCCGTGAAGACATTGTGGTGGCCACCAACGATGGCCCGGCTTATCTGCTGCACAACGAAACGCCGAGCGCGAACCACTGGCTCACCCTCACGCTTACCGGCCACAAAAGCAATCGCGATGGCATCGGGGCGGAGATCAAGGTGACCACCCAGGCGGGCCCGCAGTGGCAGACCGTCACCCCGGCGGGCAGCTATCTTTCTTCAAGCGACAAGCGGGCACACTTCGGCCTGGGAGCGGAAAGCGCTGTGTCCTCGATCGAGATACGCTGGCCCAGCGGCATCCGGCAGAAGCTGACTAATGTGAAGGCTGACCAGTTCCTGCGCGTCGACGAACCGGCACAGTAGGGGCGCTCAGTCCGACGAGTGGGCGCCATCCAGCGCGGCTGCCCGCGCAAACTCGGTTTTGGCTTTTTCGCTTTCCCCGGCTTTGCGGTACACCTGCCCGAGCTGGAAGTGGTACGCGGCCGTGTCCGGAGACAGCGTCACCGTACGCTCAAGCTCTGCCTGCGCCTCGGCAAACCGGCCCTGCCTTTGATACAAACGGCCCAGCGCCGCGTGAGTCTTCGCGTCGTCCGGTGCAAGGGCCGCGGCCTCGCTGAGCAGCGGCAGCGCGGCCGCGGCCTGGTTGCTGTCCAGCAGGAGCGTGCCGAGGTTGAGCAAGGGCTGCTCGCTCGGGTGCGGCGACGCGGCCTGCCAGCTGATTGCTGTCCGGTAGGCAGCGATCGCTTGATCGGTTTCGTTCAAACCTTCAAACGCCAGCCCTATGTTGTTTTCCGCCTTGACCATCTGCGGCGAAAGCGCAAGCGCCTTTTGGAAGCAGTCAATCGCCTCGGCGAAGCGGTTCAGTGTGTACTTGATCCGTCCCAGGCTGTACCAGGTGTCACTGTCCTTCGGGGCCCACTCGGCCGACCTGGTCATCCACTTGTCCGCGTCCGCGTAGTCATTGGCCAACACGTAATCAAGCGCTACAACTTTCAGCTGGCTTGCTGTGGGCGTTTGCAGCCGCGCGCCTGCCGTATATTCCCCGAGCGAAGCAGCGGGTTTGTTCTCGCGAAACAGGATGAAGCCGAGCAGGAAGTGTGCTTCTCCGGCATTCTCGTGGGCCGCCACGTAGCCGCGCCCCCCGGCTTCGGCATCGGCGAGCTTGCCCTGATCAAGCAGGGCTTGTACCTGTGCGAGGCTGTTCGATGGAGAGGCCGGCGTTTGCGCCGCGACTTGTCCAGACACGATCAGCCCGCCCGCGAACAGGCTGGTGGCCATCCGGCGAGCTGCGCGAGCGCTCCGCGAAAGAAAGACCGCCGGGGGGAAAACCGCGCCTGCGAAGACCTGAAACAGGGACGCCAGGAGGGTGAACGTCCTTCGGCATGTTCTCCGTTGCATGGCTCGGCACGATGTTTGCCACCATACCGTAGGACACATTGACAATCCGTCGCCGTGGTTACTACAGTGCATGGTGACCGTATTCTTACATGTCACAATGAGGGTCGTTGCTCTGGTTGACGTGTCAGGTCGCCAAGGATGGCTCGAAGTCGCATCGAGCCCGGTTGTTTCCTGTTGTTCTTTTGGAGGGCAGTACATGAAGTCCAGCAAATGGTTCACGGCGTGGATAGCCGCGTTATGTCTATGCGCCTTGTTTGGCGCGGCAGGCCTTGCGCAGTCGGTTCGCGGCAGCATGGCGGGCAATGTCAATGATCCAAGCGGCGCCGTCGTGGTGGGCGCGAAAATCACGGCGGTTGGCGCGGATACCGGGGTCACTCTCGATACCGTGTCGACTTCGGCCGGCTCGTACCGCTTCCCTGAAATGCCGCTTGGCCGGTACGACGTCACGGTCGAAGCGGCTGGGTTCGCCAAGCAGGTGCAACATGGACTGCTGGTCACGATCGGCAGCACCACCTCGGCGAACTTCACGCTTTCGGCCGGCGGCGATACCACCACGGTGAACGTCGACGCGAGCGCGCCGACGATCGAAACAGAAACCTCGGACCAGGGCGGCACGGTAAGCACGCGGCAGATCATCGAGCTACCTCTTGCCCTAGGCGGGGTCGGCGCCCTGCGTTCTCCGGAGGCTTTTGAGTTTCTCCTGCCGGGCACCACCGGTCCGGGTACCGCGAACAGCAACAATGGCGTTTTCCTATCGAAGATCTCCGGCGGCCAGGAGTACGGCAACGAGGTGCTGCTCGACGGCGCCAGCCAGACCCGCAGCGAAAATGGCTCTTCTTTCGATGAGGAAGCACCCTCGGTCGAAGCCCTGCAGGAGTTCAAGATCACGACCGCCATCCCGCAGGCGGAGTTCGGACGCACCACCGGCGGCATTGAAGACTTCGTCACCAAGTCCGGCACGAACGGCTTTCACGGTACCGCGTTCGACATCTTCCGCAACGAAGACATGGATGCGAACACATGGTTCAATGACGGGAACAAGGCCATTGCCGGCTGTGACGATCCTACGTTCCTGAGCAACCCGGGCGCCAATCCGACGCTGCAATCCACTTGCTCCAACTTCCGGAAGCCAAGTGATAAGCAAAATGATTTCGGGGGCAGCCTCGGCGGGCCGCTCGGGATTCCTCACCTGTACAACGGCAAAGACAAGGCGTTCTTCTTCTTCTCTTGGGAGCAGTTCAAGCAGAACCTAGGCGCAACCCAGACCACCACGGTGCCGACGCTGGCCGAGCGCACCGGCGACTTTACCGCCTTCTTTAACCCTGCCGCGCCACCGGCTCCCGGCCTCAATCCACCTACTAACCCGTGCGACGGAACGATCGTGTACCCGGGCGAGATCTTTGATCCGGCGACACAGCGGGTCGTCAATGGAACGCCCTGCCGCAGTGCCTTTCCTGGCAACGTCATTCCCGCGGCGCGCTTCAGCAACGTAGCAAAGAACCTCCTTCCTTTTGTTCCAGCGCCCTCAAATAACCTGCTCTTCAACAACTTCTTCTTCCAAAGCACCATCCCGCTTGTCAACACCACCTACACGGTCCGGATCGACTACAGCCTTTCAGACAAGAGCAAGATCTTCGGCTCTTACTCGACGCGCGATAACAACCGCACCTCGGGTGGTAATCCAATCCTGCCTTACCCGATCGACCCGAATACCTGGAAGCAGGACTTTGAAACTCACCTGGGACGTTTTGGCTGGGACTACACCGTTTTACCGACGGTACTGAACCACCTGAACTTCGGCTACAACCGGACGAACAGCTTAAACCTGGCATTCCCGGCGCTCGGCACGACCAACTACACCCAGCAACTGGGTATCCAGAACGCGCCGGCGAGTACGAACTTTCCGCAGTTCACCTTTGACGGACGCGATTCGCTGGCCAATTTTGGCAACCCTGGCCAAAATGACGACAACATCGACAACGGCTTCCGCGTCAACGACAGCGTGAGCGTCGAGAAGGGCCGCAACAGTTTTAAGTTCGGCCTGGATTACCGTCTGCAGCAGTATTCGCCGATCAACAATCCGACGGCTGCTCTCAACTTCGGACGCCCGCAAACTTCTTCTGATCCCGCAAACAATGAGCTGGACGGAAACAGCTTCGCGAGCCTCCTTCTCGGCCAGGCCTCGGGCGGCAACTTCGCCCTGGGCATCTACTCTGAGAAGCCGCGTTGGACCTCCTACTACTACGCTTTGTTTGCGCAGGACGACATCAAGGCGAGCAACAGCCTGGTTCTCAACCTCGGCGTGCGCTGGGACGTAGACGTACCGCGCACCGAAGCTCACAACGCCACCTCGAACTTCAGCCCCACAGCTCTTGACCCTGAGTACGGCGTCCCCGGCGCACTCGTGTTCGGAACGCAGACGAAGACGCAACAGCGTTGGGCCAACACCTACTTCAAGGATGTGGCTCCCCGCATCGGCTTCGCCTACACGCCGCCGTCCAGCCAGGGAAGAACCGTGTTTCGCGGAGGCGCGGCGATCTTCTACGGTCCGCTTCAGTTTTCCGACTTCGGCGGCGCCATGGATACCGGGTACAAGGTCCAGCCAAACTTCCAGAGCGGCGATACCTTCTCCCCTGCGTTTGCTGTGGATTCCGGGTTCCCGGCCTACCAGCCGGCCCCAAGTCTAGACCCGGGTATCTTTAACGGTCAGCCTGTTTCCGGTTCCTACATCCAACCGCAGGATGGAAAGCCGGCAGCCGTGTACGAGTGGAGCCTGCAGATGCAGCAGCAGGTTGCCCAGGACTTGATCCTGGAGATCGGCTACCTCGGCAACAAGGCACAGAACCTCCGGTCCAACGTCCAAAACATCAACAACATCCCGATCAGCGACTTTGCCCTCGGCGATGAGCTGAACAGCAACGTGGTCGGAAACACAGCCGGTGTCCCGATTCCGTTCGCTGGCTTCACCACCCTTTGGGGCGCGCCCAAGAACACCGTACCGGTACAACGCGCTCTTCGCCCCTTCCCGCAGTACGATTTCATCGACTCTGGCTGCTGCTTGCAGAACGTCGGGATGTCGTCCTACAACGCGCTTCTCGTGTCTCTGCATCGGCAGTACCGCAATGGTTTGACGTTGCAGGTTTCCTACACCTGGGCGAAGAACTTCACGGATGCAGACAGTGCCCTGCCGAACAATGGCATCGGCGTTTCGCAGGTACAAAACCCGGATAACCTGCACATGGAAAAAGCAATCAGTGCGCAGGACCTGCCCAATACCTTCGTCCTCTCGCCGCTGTACCGGCTCCCGTTTGGCAAAGGAAGGGCGTTGCTCAACCACGGGATCGCCAGCTACGTTGCGGGAGGCTGGGAGATTGGAACGGTGGACCGGTATGAGTCAGGCCAGCCTCTCTCCTTCTGCTGCGCCACGCCCATTCCTGGTTTCCAGAACGCGATTTACTTCAACCGGGTTCCAGGCCAGTCGTTGGCAAGTGCCGCGTATCGAACGGGACACCTCAATCCCTTTATCCCGGCTCAGAACTCTTACTTCAATCCAGCCGCGTTTGTTGACCCAAACAATTCGTCCGTTCGTGCGGCAAACACAAATGGGGCTTGGGCCTTTGGAGACATTCCTCGAGTCACGGGTGAGATTCGCACCCAGGGCTACTACAACGAAGATTTCAGTCTCTTGAAGACCTTCGCTGTTCGCGAGGGAGTCAACTTCGTCCTGAAGGGTGAGTTCCTGAATGCGTTCAACCGGCACCAGTTCGCACTTCCCGGAGATTTGAGCGCGACAGATTCAAACTTCGGCGTGATCACCGGTACCGTCGGACCGCCGCGACAACTGCAGGTCACCGGCCGTATCTCCTTCTAACTCGGCAACACTGTTACGCTTAGGGACGGCCTTCGGGCCGTCCCTTTTGCTTTATGCTTGCTGACCTGCTCGCTGCCCTGCTCGCCTCCGCGCTCGTTCCGGCGATGTCCGCTGCGCAACTGGCCGCTGCCGGCCCTTCCACGGAGGACCGCATCACGCAGGCAGCCGCGCTGCTGCAAGCCGGCGAGGCTGCCAAGGCCCGCGATCTGTACACCTCCGTTCTCGCTTCCGAACCTGGCAATGTCCAGGCGCAGGCAGGCGAAGTCGATGCGAGCGAGCGGCTTGCCCTGCAAGCACGGGCGCGTGGCGATAAGGATGGCGCTCTAAGAACCCTGCTGGCCGCGCAGCCGCTCGCACCGGCAAGCCCCAAGCTCCTCTATGACCTGGCTGTGCTCGAAGACAGCATGAAGCTGTACTGGGACGCCGATCAGGTAGTCACCAAACTGGAGGCCGAGCCTGGTGGCGCGAATCCAAAGGTGCTTTACCTGGCCGCACGGGTCAAACTGGACCTTGGCCAACTCGCCATCGCCGAGCAGAAGATGCGGGGCTATCTCGCTGCAAACCCGGGTGACGCAACGGCCCACTATGGGCTCGGGCGTATCCTGCAGCTCAGCGACCAGCTGGACGCAGCGCGCGCCGAATACCAGCGCTCCCTCGAACTGCAGCCGCACCAGACCGAGTCGCAGTTCCAGCTGGGCGAGATCGCTCTCGCGCAGGGCCACTACGACGAAGCCATCGCAGATTACGCCAAAGCCCTTGCCGGCAATCCCGCACATGGCGGCGCTCTGGCGGGTACCGGCATCGCCTTGTTCCGTCTGAAGCAGTACGACCAGGCTGCCGATGCACTGAGAAAGGCCGTCGCGGCCGCGCCCGACTATCAACCAGCGCACTACTACCTCGGTCTCACCCTCCTGCGGCTGGGGCGCAAAACAGAGTCGGACCGTGAACTTGCACGCGCTGCGGAGATGGCCGTCGCTGTGAACCAGGAGGACGCCGAGCGGCTGCGCATCCAGCCGTCCTCGCCACCGCCGCGATGAGCGCAGGCTATGGCTGTTCGCCCGAGGGCTTCTCCAGGGGGCGATCTACGGGTAGCGGCCGGCCAAAGTCCGGGGTGCCGTCCGGACGCCATGTAATCGGTTGCGCTCGCGGCGAGCGTTCACTGCCGCATCCCTGCTCCGATGCCGTATTCGCGTGGTAAAGAATCCAGTCCTGTGTGCCGTCGGGCGACTTGAAAAACGAGTTATGCCCAGGCCCGTATACCGACGCCTCGGGCGACTGCAAGAAGACGGGTTTCTCCGACTTGGTCCAGGAGCTAAGCTTCATCAGATTGCTTCCCGTGGAAGCGGTCAGCATACCTAGCTCGTAGTAATCGGTCCAGCATCCGCTCGCGGAATACACCATGAACAAACGGTCGCCGTGCTCTAACATCTCCGGCCCTTCGTTTACGTCGACATGCGGCAAGGGATCAATGACTCCGGCGGCATACTTATCTCCGACCCGTTCCCATGGGTAGGTGGGCGTCGACAGTTTCAGTCGCTTGCCTTGGACCGTCCAAGGATTGCGCAAGCGGGCGAGATAGATATTCTGCGTGCCGTTCACTGCGCCTTCCCAGCCAGACCAGAGCAGGTACAACTTCCCCTTGTTCTCGAAGACAGAGGGGTCGATCGCCCATCGATCCGACTCATCCGTCAGCTTGCCTTTGAACGTCCAGGTGTTCGTCAACGGATCCCGGCTCCGGTTCTCAAGAACCCATAGCCGGTGCGTGTCGTTGTCGCCGGCATCTGCGGCGAAGTAGATGTACCACGCCCCACGGAGATAGTGCAGCTCCGGTGCCCAGATATCATGCGAGTACGGGCCGTCTGCAGGCGCCGTCCAGACGACTGTCTTTTGTGCGTTCCGCAGATCCGTGATGTTGCGTGTCTTCCAGATCGTAAGGTTGGTTCCCGTCGTATTCATGTAGTAGTAGAAGCCGTCCTGGTACGTGACCCAGGGGTCAGGCCCACGCGGCAGCAGCGGGTTGGTAAAGGTATTCGCCGGCGGGATGGGAGCAGCAGGTAAGGTCGACTGCTGGACCTGCGGCGGCATCAATGCCGCCAACGCGAGCAACAAAGTAAGTGGTATGGGCATGTTTTCCCTGGCCCTGAACTACTACTTCATTCGTTGCGCCGGCCGGCCTTCTGTGATGGTGTAAAAAGCATCCACGGTCGGCGGCGGAGCCACTTCCTGCTTGACCCCGTCCGGCCAGCGAACTTCGATACGGTCGATCTTGCTCGCCGAACCCAGTCCAAAATGTGGCCGCTGATCCGGGGAAGAGGCAAAGCTGCCACCTGCCACGACATCCGCACGCTGTGTAAACCCGTTTGCCGTGACAGAAACACTGGCGCCAACAGCGTCGCGAGGCGACTTAGGTCCACCTATCAGCCGGAACGCGATGAAATGATTGTCTGTCTTGGTTACGTTGCGAAACAGGGACGGCGTGGCGTCCATGTTATTGACCACAACATCCACCTTCCCGTCGTTGAACAGGTCTCCAAAAGCCATGCCGCGCGAGGCCGCGATTTTGGCCAGGCCTGTCCCTTCAACCGCGGGCACCAGCGTCAGTTTGCCCTGCACGTTATGGAATAAGAGCGGCCGCTGGGCCCAGGTCGTTCCCCAGGCCTGCTGGTCTACTCCGCGGTACACATGGCCGTTCACCTCCAGCAGATCCAGCCAGCCATCGTTGTCGTAGTCGAAGAAAGCCGTTCCCCAGCCAAGAAAAGGTACCGTACACTCGGCGATGCCTGCCTGGTAGCTGGTGTCAGTAAAGTTCGCATCGCCATCATTGCGGTATAGGGGTTTGTAATCATCGGAGAAGGTGGTGTTGTAGATATCCAGTAAGCCGCTGTGCCGGTAATCTCCGGTGGCTATCCCCATAGACGCCGTTTCACGGCCGCTCTCGTTGAGCGCATAGCCGCTGGCAAAGGAGGCGTCCTCGAAAGTTCCATCCCCTTTGTTGAGGTAAAGGTAATTCGGCGTGGAATCATCGGCGACCAGCAAGTCAGGCTTCCCGTCCCCATTTACGTCGATAAAGATAGAAGCCAGACCGTAGTAAACGTGGGCGTCGTCAACACCGGCCTTCTTACTCACATCGGTAAACGTACCGTCGCCATTGTTGTGAAACAAGTGATCAGCTTCGCCTTTGAGGCCGCGCGGTCCGCACATGACGCGCACGCCCCGAAAGTTACAGCCGTCGAGCGCAGTGCCGGCAGCGCCCCCGGAAGGCAGGTCTGCCATGTTGAAGTGCACATAGCCCGGCACAAACAGGTCGAGCCGGCCATCGCCATCGTAGTCACCCCAGGTTGCGCCCGTCGACCAGCCGCCCAGGGCCACGCCCGCCTTTTCTGCGATGTCGGTAAAGGGGCCGTCGTGGTTGTTGTGGAACAAACGATTCTTGCCGTAGTTGGTCACGTAAAGATCGGGCCAGCCGTCGTTGTCAAAGTCACCCACAACCGCGCCAAACCCCCAGCGGTCGTTTGTGACTCCTGCTTTGGCAGTAACATCGGTAAAGGTGCCGTCGTGGTTGTTATGAAACAGAGCTGCGTGCGGCGCACTTACTTTTCCGGCCAGGGCGTCAAAGGTTGATCCGTTGACCAGGTAGATATCCAGCCAGCCGTCGTTGTCGTAGTCCAACAGCGCAACCCCGGACCCAACTGTTTCGAGGATCACAGCCTTCTCCGGAGTGCCCATCTTGTGCGTCCAGGTCGCTAATCCTGCAGCTGCGGCAACATCCTCAAAGACAATGGGCCCAGTCTTGACAAAGCCCCCGGCGGTGATGGGACGCTGCTGGGCATCCAGCACGGCCGGATGCGCTCCGCCCGTGTTGACGCCCGATTGTCCGCCCTCGGGAACGCTCTGTGCCCGCGCCTCCCCTAGGTCAAGGCTGCCCAGCGCCAGGAGGAGCAGGCTCAGAGCTGTCCAGGAAGGAAGCGCGAGGCAGCGAAGGCGCTTTCGGAAGGTGGGTGAGAAAGCAACCATGACGCACCCTATTCTAGAGCAACGCGCCGGGCGGAGGCGGGGCGGCAGCGACGACGAGCCCCAGGAGGACTCCACGGGTTCGGCAACTTAGCGCAGGGCTATGTGGAGAATCGTCACGCTGCTGTTCGGAAAACGATGGGTGAACACGCCGCCGGCCGGCTCCGTGCTTTCTTCCGGCTTCACGCGATTCGGCTCTTCTTCGTCGTTTTCTTCGAGCAGGTTGCTTGCCTCGAGAGTCGTTACCTGTGCAGGACCAGCAGGCGTCCCAAGCGCCTGGAGATCAATCTTGGCGGTCAGGGTATCGGTCAGGTGCCGGTTCACACAGAAGAGCAGCAACTCCTTCTTATCTGCTGAAAGCGCCGCCGATACATCCAGGTAAGGAACATCCGCGATCTCCGGCAGGCTGCGAACGCCCTGCGTCACCGAGTACGTAGGCGAGCTGTTCGCAACCGAAACCGCCGTCGCGGGCCTGGCATTTGCGTACTCGCGCAGCACCCAGTACGCGGGCGTCCCGTACACCTGCCCACGTTTTTTCCAGATACCGGCAAACTCCAGGATGCCCGTCATGTCGCTTACCGGCACGGTGTCGGAGTTCCGCAGAAGCATGTTCAGGAAGCCTCCTGCAAACACGGCTCCGCCCATGTTGGTGTAACTCGGCCCGCCATGCGTGCGCGAGTACAGCAACCACTCTGTAAAGGCGACCCGGACTTCTTTGCCGTTCGCACTTTGTTCGGCTTGCTGCCGGATGTGCCGCACCCGGCGTTCGAGTCCGATGGGAAGCGCGAGATCCGCCATGGTGCGGAACTGCTGTGTCGGGTTCTCAAGGCGTACATCATCCCCGATGACATAGTGCGTTGAGAGGTAGTTAAAGGTACCCGCCGGGTTGGTAAGCTGGGCTGCGTTCCACTCGGCAAAGCCGTCGTCGACGCCACCCGTTGCAATGAGCCGTGCACGGGGGTCTACTTTGTGCACAGCGTCAGCAACGCTGCCGGTCAGCGCTCCCAGGGTTTGCACCGTCGGGTATCCGATCTGCCAGCTGCCCCATAACTCGTTGCCTAACTCCCAAAGAAGGCCGCCCTGGTGACGCTCCCAGCGCTCGTCGATGTAGCGGACCCAGTCCGCGGCCTGGTCGGGCGTGCCGGAACCAAGGTTCAGGGCTACCTGGGGTTCGGCGCCGATCAGCTTACAAAAGCTCAAAAACTCATCTGTGCCGAAGGTGTTGTACTCGGGGATGCCCCAGGACGCGTTGATCATGGACACTCGCTTGTCGAGCGGGCCCACGCCATCATGCCAGTCGTAGCCGGACGTGAAGTTGCCGCCAAAGCGCACCAGCGGCGAGTGGAGGTCGCGGGCCATGGCCACCACATCGGGGTCGAGACCGCTGATTGCATCAGCCGGCATCAGTCCGGCATTGTCGAGCTCTGCGCGCGCATCGTCGCGAAGCGAAATCACGAAGTAAACAGGCGCTAACGGCGGAACCGCTTGCGGCTTCAGCGTGAGCGTAAAGGTGTACCTGGTCCAGGTAGCTGCTCCAGCATTCACGTTCGCCTCGGCCAAAGTCGTTCCCGCAACCGCGTCGCTGCGGAGGGACACAGCAATCTGCGGATTGCCGCGAAGATGCTTGACCCAAAGGCTGCCCGTGTAGCTCAGCTCGCGCTGCACAGGCAGGTAGACACGCTGCTCGATCCCGGTCTCCTTGCCCGGCACCGCCATCACAAGCAGCGACTGGTTTGAGTTTGCCGCGTCGCCGCGCACCGGGAGGTAGCGCGCGCCCTGGCTGCTCTCGAGCGGCTCCCACGGCAGCGGCAGGGCAAGCTCGGAAGCGCGACGCAGCTCCGGCCTGTCCCGCACCATGGTGGCAACATTGCCGGCCGACCACAAGCCGCTTTCAAACGATGGGTTTTCCAGAACATCAGCCCACAACCCGCCATAGGTCGAGTGCCCGATGGGCTCAAGAAATGATCCGAAGATCGTGTTCGGGATCGCCTGCGGGCTGCTGGCCGGCGTCACGCGCACGGTGAACGGCGCCGAGATCGAGGAGCGCGACTCGGTAAGTTGGGCCTTTCCCTCGAGGCTCATCGCCGCAGCCACGAAAGCAAGCGCGAAAAGAACTTGGCAGTGCAAACGAGTCATGGTCACCGGTCAAGGGAGTAGGTAGGTGCTCAAGGCGACGCGAAGTTCCCCCTCAGCGTGTCAGTTGGCTCCAGCTCCAGCCGCCGCACCCGAGGTTCCGCGCCCGGTCAGGCTGCGGATCAGGTCGACCTCGTGCTGGCGGTAGGGCGTGTCATCCTGGCGAAACACCTCATGGAACCAAACCGTCGGCTGCACCAGCACATAGGGCCGCTGCCACGAATCCCAGGGCAGGTACGTTTGCGTCTTGCCCGCGACCAATCCCCAGTTGATCGCGCCGACGTGGTACTGCTTCGCGACCGGCAGGCTGCCGTCAAAGGTCGAGCCCGCGCCGCGCGCCATGTACTCGGTGCAAAGGATGGGCCGGTGCAGCGGCTGGAGACTCTTGATCCTCGCCTCAAACGCCTCGGGCCATTCGTAGTTGTGGAAGCTGATGATGTCCGACTCGCGCAGCTGGATCTTTGTGGTTGCGCTCTCCTGGTCTCCATCGGTCCAGTTGCCTTCCCACACGCCGCTGGTCAGCGGCTGCACGGGCTGCTCGGCGCGCGCCCACGCGAAAACCTCCGGCAGCAGCTCATTGACGCGGGCTACCTTGGCTGCGACGTCGGCCGCAACGTCGCCGCCCTGGTTGTTCGGCTCATTCCAAACGTCCCAGCCCAGGATGCGCTCATCCTTGGCAAACGCACCCACCACACCCTTGACGTAGGCCTCCAGCTGCGGCTCGTCCGCGCGATCCAGCAGCCGCTGCTTTCCGGGGCTCTGCACCCAGCCCGAATTATGGATGCCCGGGATAGGCGGGTGCTGCGGACCGAGATGCGGGTTGGCCTCCCAGCAGGAGTCAAAGAGCACCAGAAGCGGGCGGATATGATGCCGGGCCGCAATGGCGAGAAAGGCGTCGAGCCGCTGCTTGAAGCCGGCAGGGTCCTGCTGCCAGAGCTGGTCCTGGAGGAAAACGCGTACCGTGTTCATGCCGATGCTCTCGGCCAGCCCCAGCTCCTTGTCATTCAGGGCCGGGTTCCAGGTCGCGGCCTGAAACATTTCGAGCTCGTTGATCGCGTCGGAAGGGATGTAGTTCGCGCCGACCAGCCAGGGCTGCTTGGCATACCAGGCATTGGCTTTGGCTTCCGACCAGCGACCCGGGTCGCCGGGGTCGCTGGCATGCGCCAGAAAGGACGCGCACAGGAGAACAACAGGCAGGAGGCTCAGCTTCATGGAATCCTTGCAAACGCAGCTTTGAAGATCGCACAGGTCGGGCGAGTCCGGCTCGCTGTGCGACCCTCAAGATACAACATTTCCCGCACAGCTGACTCGAAATCCCGGCCAGGGAGAGGCAGCGCCGGTCTCCTCCCCGCGTCGAAGAGTGCCCGCCCTACTCCTTCTGGCCAGGGCCCTCGCTTGCGCTGCCCCCCTTGAGTGCCTTGAGCTTGTCAAGCGCGGCTTGCGCTTCAGCCTTGCGGCCGAGTTTCGCGTACACGCGTGCGACCTGGTAGTAGGCGCTTTCCTCGATAAACTCCGAAGGCTGGCTGGCCAGCGAGCGCTCCAGCCAGGTGGACGCTTCGCTGTTCTGCCCCAGCTCGGCCAGCCCCAGCCCCAGATAGAAGAACGTAGGCGCGGCGGTCGCGTGAGCAGCCACGGCCTGCCGCAGCAGGGCGACGCCGGCCTCGGGTGCGCCGCGCTCCACCCGCATCTTGCCGAGGTTATACAAGGCCACAGGGTTTTTGGGGTTGAGCTTGAGCTGCTGCTCGTAGGCGCGAGCGGCGTCATCGAAGCGGCTGATCTTTTGCTCCTCATTGCCGAGTGACTCGTACAGATCGGCATCGGTGGGCTGCTTGCGGATCGCCGCCTCGAACTCGGCGATGGCTTTTTCAGGCTGGCCGGAGGCCGACAGGCTTTCCCCGAGTGCGCGATGGACGTTGGCCGAGTCGGGATCCAGCTGGTACAAGGCCTGGTAGGTTTCCTCGGCGATCAGCGAGTGCGCGCGTCCACGGTAGTAGAGCACGTTGCCGTCCCGGGGCGACAGCACAGCCGCGCGATCAAGCGGCGCGGCAGCTGCTTCCGCATTGCCGGCTGCCAGCTCAATGATGCCCAGCCAAGTCAGCGCATCTAGGTTGTCGGGGTGAACGGCAAGTTCCTGCTGCACCTCGCCGGCCGCCCCGGGATCGCCGGCCTGGTACTTCGCAATGCCGAGAAACAGATGGGCTGCCGGAGCTTTTGGGTCGAGTGCAAGCGCGCGGGTGAGCGCTTCCCGGGCATCGTCCGCGTTGCCGGTGCGGAGCTCCGCAAGCCCCAGCCCGAGAAACGCGTCGGGGGAGGACGGCAGGGCGCCGGTAGCCCGGCGAAACAGCTCCACAGCTTCTGCCCCTCGCCCATCGCGCAGCGCCGCCGAGCCCTCCTGCATCCACTGCTGCGCCTGGCCGGAGGGCGGCGACTGTGCCCCCGCACCCGCACACAGCAGCGCAAGGGAAAGCGCCACGCAACGGAATGGACCGATTCGCATAGGGACCTTTTCAGGATAAGCGCCAGTACCGGCGCGCTCTGTCCCCCTTATAGTGAGGAGTCAGACGATGAGCAAGCCTGAAAGGTGCCCGTGTATGCCGCAGCCGTACCTGCCCACCCGCCGTCACTTCCTCCAGAGCGCCACGATGGGCGCCACGATGGGCGCCACGGTGAGCGCTACCGTGAGCGCCAAGACGCCACTCGGGCTCCTCGCGCCGACCGAGCTGCCCTCGCCCGCAAAGGCCGGCGGCGGCATCGTTGAGCCTGGTCGCGGCTTTCAGATGGACTTCTGGTGCCTGCCGCGGGTGCAGTTCTGGAGCTTCAACAATCAGGATCCGGTGCTGCACGCCCTGGGGCTTTCCTTTTCCGTTCAGATCACCACCGCCGGCCCGGACGAGAACACCTTGTCCCTCCAGGCCGGCAGCCTCCAAACCACCGGGAACACCGAGAGCGCCACGGTACGCGCGACCGCGCTCACCACGGCCGGCCAGCAGCAGGTCGTGGCCGGCACATGCGAGGTGCGACTGAAACGGCGTGGCCAAGCCGTGGGCGTTTCCATGACGGCGAGCGTCAACAAGGAGCCGGTCCGCGCCATCAAGCTCATCCTGCACGGGCTCCCGGCCGGTCG